>DATAFB010000060.1:0-6626 GCA_036257695.1 Solirubrobacterales bacterium
GTGGAGGCTGCTCGCGGCCGCCCCGGCGCGCTGAGCGCCGCCGCGGATCAGCGAATCTCGCCGTCCGGCGGCGGGATGTCGACCGTCCGGATCCGCCGCGGCTCGATCACGAGCTTGAACCGGGGGACGTCCTCCGGCGTCGACCACTGGTAGCGGTCGCCCATGTAGGTGTGCGAGAGGCTGTCGATGTGGGCGTAGTCGTCGTCCGGCTCGATCGCCGCCATTACCCCGTCGACGCCCACGTGGCGCAGGATGTTGGCCGTGTCGACGATCACGAACGATACCCGGGGGTCGCGGCGGACGTTGTCCAGCCACCGGGCCACGGCGGCGGCGGGGCGTCGACCACCCGCGCCAGCCATTCGGCGAGCTCGGGGTGGCGGCCCGCCCCCTCGATCCGGGGCTCGCGGCCTCCGGTCCCGGCCAGGCGCGCGGTCGCGACGACGTCGGCGTCGTCGGCGATCCCGTGGGAGACCGAGACCGACCCGTCCGCGACCCTGATCGTGACCGCCTCGGGGGTGTCCAGCGAGCGAACGGCGGCGGCGCCCCGGACGCGGGCGGTCAGCTCGGCGAACGGGGGGTCGCCGAGGCACCCCGCGAGGTCGCGGGCGATCGCCCTGACCACAGGCGGAGCGTCCCGCTCGACCTCGATCAACGCCGCCACACTGCGCGCCCCTCGCCCACGCCGCGATCATATATTCCGAAACACGATTCCAGGTTTCGGGGCGAGAGAGGCTGCGATAGTCGCGCCGGTGGCGCGCGACGGCGTCTACTGGCTGAGCGAGGCCGAGGCGGGCGCTCCCACGGAGCCGCTCGACCGCGCCGCGAGCGCCGACGTCGTCGTCGTCGGAGGCGGCTACGCGGGGCTGTGGACCGCGTGGGCGATCCGCGAGCGGGCGCCGGACGC
This sequence comes from Solirubrobacterales bacterium, assembly GCA_036257695.1. GTDB lineage: Bacteria > Actinomycetota > Thermoleophilia > Solirubrobacterales > 70-9 > DASPWW01. The sequence continues at coordinate 905 of DATAFB010000060.1, forward strand.
CCGGGTGGTCGTGCTCGAGGCGCGCACGTGCGGAGAGGGCCCGAGCGGTCGAAACGCCGGGTTCGCGAACTCGTTCTGGCACCACCTCGCCGAGCTCGGCGAGCAATTCGGCGAGCGCCGCGCGGTCGAGGTGTGCCGGGCGGGGTCGGAATCGGTAGACGCGATCCGCGCGTGGGCGAGCGAGCGCGACCTCGAGATCTCGTTTCGCGCTGCGGGCCAGGTCAACGCGGCCGCCAGCCCGGCGCAGGACGACCGCTGGCTGCCGTCGGTGCGCGCCTGCGAGCAGGCGGGCGAGCGCGATCGGTTCTTCGCCCTGACCGAGGACGAGGTCCGGGCGCGGTGCGGCTCGCCGCGGCTGCGCGGCGGCGCGATGATCCCGGACTCGGCGACCGTGCACCCCGCGCGCCTCGCGTTCGGGCTCCGGGGCGCGGTCGCCGACGCCGGCGTCCGGGTGTGCGAGCGCACGCCGGCGCGGCGGCTGAGCAGGCGCGGCGACGAGGTCGTCGTCGAGGCGGCGAACGGCGCCCGCGTGACGGCGCCGGCGGCGGTGGTGGCGATCAACGCGGCGGCGGCGGGGTTCGGGCCGCTGCGCGGCCGCCTCGCGGTCACCTCGACCCACATGGTCGCGACGGAGCCGGTTCCCGACGTCCTCGAGGAGGTCGGGTGGACCGGCGGCGAGGGGGTGTCCACGGCCGGAACCTACCTGCACTACTTCCGCACGACGCCCGACGGCCGGATCGCGTTCGGGTGGGGAGGGGGGAGGGTCGCCTACGGAGCGCGGCTCGGCGGTCGCGTGGCCTCGGACCCGAGCGTGATCGAGCGGGTGCGCGCCGACCTGGTGAGCTTCTTCCCCGGGCTTCGCGGCCGTCGCGTCACCCACGCGTGGGGCGGGGCGGTGGACGTGTCGCCGACCCAGCACCCCGTGGTCGGCTCGCTGGCGGGCGACCGGGTCCACTACGTGTACGGGTTCACCGGCAACGGCGTCGGGCCCGCGCACCTCGCCGGCAGGATCCTCGCCTCGCTCGCCCTCGACCGGCGCGACGAGCTGACGCGGCTCGCGCTCGTCGAGTCGGCGCACGCGCCCGTCCCGCCGGAGCCTCTGCGCTACCTGGGGGGCACGCTCGTGCGGACGGCGCTGCTGCGCAAGGAGAGCCGCGAGGACGCCGGGCTGCGCGTCGATCCCGTCACGCGGCTGATCGTCGACATGCCCCGTAGGCTCGGCATCCACATCGGCCGTTAAAGAAGAAACTACGTTCCGTATTATCCCCCCCGATGCGCGCCCGAGCGGCGGCGACGACACCCGCTCGTGGGGGCCGCCGTTCCTCGACGAGATGAGCACCTACTTCGCCGCCGTCAACCGCGGCAAGCGGAGTGTCGCAATCGACCTCGGAAGAGAGCGCGGCCGCGAGCTGCTCCGCGAGCTGGCAGCGAGCGCCGACGTCCTGATCGAGAACTTCCGGCCCGGCGTCACGGCGCGCCTCGGGATCGGCTACGAGGCACTCGCGGCGCGCAACCCGGAGCTGATCTACGCCTCGATCACCGGGTTCGGATCGCGCGGGCCGAAGGCCACCGAGGCCGGGACCGAGGTCATCGTCGAGGCCGAGACCGGGCTGATCGCGATGATAGGGACGCCGGACGGGCCGCCGGTCCGCTTCGGCGTCGCGATGGTCGACATCGCGACCGGCGCGACCCTCGTGCGGGGTGCTCGCCGCCGCCCTGCAGCGGACCCGGACCGGCCGCGGGCGGCGGCTCGAGTTCCCGCTGTACGCGATGGCGTTCAGCTGCCTCGCGACGGTGATCGCGTCGGCGAGCGTCGACCCCGCGAGCCAGGGGGGCCGCTGGGGCAGCGGGCACCCCTCGATCGTGCCCTACTCGGCGTTCGAGGCCAGCGACGGGGTTCGTCGTCCTCGGCGCGATCAACGAGCTGATGTGGGAGCGGCTGTGCGAGGCTTTCGGGCTCGACGACCTGCGCACCGACGAGCGCGCCGCGACCAACGACGCCCGCGTCCGCAACCGCGAGCTCGTCGAGGCGGCGATCGCGGGCGTGATCGCCCCGCTGTCCAGCGGATGTGACCGAGACGCTCAAGCACGCCGGCGCGGCGCTGATCGCCGACGGTGTCGTGCACACGGCGGCGTCCGCGGACGCCCCCGGGCCGCCGGTGCCCGGGGCGGCGCAGGCCGCCAGCACCTGACCACGACGACGAGGGGATAATCGAGGCATGGGTCGCGACGGGCAATCGGTTGTCGAGAAGGTTCGCGGCGTGCTCGAGTGCTACATCCGCAACGGCGCCTTCTCGCTCAGGTTCGCCGACCTGCTCGAGGGCAGCGGGATGAGCCGCGCGAGCCTCCATCGCACGCTGTCCGAGATGACCGAGAACGGGTTCCTCGTCCAGCCGACGCGGCGCGACGAGTACCGGCTGGGACCGTTCCTGCGCTCGGCGGCGGCGCTCGCGTCGGCCGTGTCGAGCGTCGTCGACATCGCGCGGCCGCACATGGAGGCGCTGCGCGACGAGTGCCGCGAGACGGTTGTCCTGGCCGAGCTCCACGGCGCCTACGTGGTCCCGGTGACCCGGGCCGACGGGCTGCACGAGATGCGGATGAGCCAGGAGGTCGGACAGCGCTACCCCGCGCACGCCGGCGCGACCGGCAAGGTCCTGCTCGCCCACCTGCCGCCGGACGAGCTCGAGGCGGTGCTCGGCGGGCTCGAGCTCGAGCGGCTGACCCCGAGCACGACCACGACCCGCGCCAAGCTCGACGCTGAGCTGGAGCGCATCGCCGACGCCGGGGTCGCGGTGACCCACGGGGAGCGCGTCCCCGACGCGGTCGCGATCTCGGCCCCGGTGGTCGACGCGGGCGGCCGCGCGGTGGCGGCGCTGACGATCAGCGGCGTCGCATCGCGCTACGAGCCGAAGCAGAAGAAGCGGGACGCCGCCGCCGTCAAGCGGTACGCCGACGCGATATCGGCCGACCTCGGCCGCTCAGCCGCTCGGCCCGGCGCTGCTGCGACCGCGTGAGCAGCATCGCGGCGACGGTGACCGCGAACAGCCTCGTCGCGAGCACGTTGACCTCGACCGGGATCCCGCGCGCACGCGGGCCGGCGCCGAGGTCGGCGGCGGCGTCCTCGATGCTGCGGTCGAAGCCGATCAGCCGCGACGGTGTTTAGGATCAGGCCTGACCGGGGGTGAGGTAGGCGCCGGAGAGGCCGCCGTCGACGAGGAAGCTCGAGGCGGTGACGTAGGCCGAGTCGTCGCTGGCGAGGAACAGGGCGCCGCGGGCGATCTCCTCCGGCTCCGCGAAGCGCCCCATCGGCACGTGGACGAGGCGCTTGGCCGCCTTCTCGGGGTCCTTGGCGAACAGCTCCTTGAGCAGAGGCGTGTTGACCGGGCCGGGGCAGAGGGCGTTGACCCGCACGCCGCGGTCGGCGAACTCGACCCCGAGCTCGCGCGACATCGCGAGCACGCCGCCCTTCGACGCCGTGTAGGAGACCTGCGACACCGCGGCTCCCATCACGGCGACGAACGACGCGGTGTTGATCACCGAGCCGCGGGCGGGGGGGTCGTTCTCGAGCAGGTGCGGGACCCCGTGCTTGCAGCACAAAAAGACCGACTTCAGGTTCACGTCCTGGACCCGCTGCCACGCCTCGACCGAGGTGTCGAGAACCGAGGCGTCGTCGTCGGGGCTGATGCCGGCGTTGTTGAACAGCACGTCGACGTGCCCGTACTCCTCGCGCGCGCGGGCGTACATCCCCTTCACCTGGTCGTCGTCGGTGACGTCCGCCGCGATCTTCAGCGAGCCGACCGAGTCTTCGCCCAGGTCGACGCCAACCACTGTCGCCCCCTCTGACTCGAACAGCTCGGCGGTCGTCGCTCCGATCCCGCTCGCCGCCCCCGTGATCACACACACCTTTTCGTCGAGTCGCCCCATCAGCCCTCCGTCGCGTAGTAGACGTTCTTTAGATCGGTGTAGTGCTCGAGCGCGTCCGGGCCCAGCTCGCGGCCGATCCCCGACTGCTTGAAGCCTCCGAACGGCGTCGAGACCCGGACCGAGGTGTTGGAGTTGATCGAGATCACCCCGGATTCGATCGCCCGCGCGGTCCGCACCGCCTTGGCGCCATCGCGCGTCCACACGGAACCCGACAGCCCGTAGACGGTGTCGTTGGCGATGCGCACGGCCTCGTCCTCGTCGCGGAAAGGGATCACGCACGCCACCGGCCCGAAGATCTCCTCGCGGGCGGCGCGGTCGTCGTTCGACATCGGCGCAAGCACGGTCGGCGGAAACCAGAACCCGGCGCCGTCGGGCGCCTGCCCCCGGATCGCCACCGGAGCGTCGCCGCTCACGTACGAGGCAACCTTGTCGCGCTGGTCGGCCGAGATCAGCGGTCCCATCTGCGTGGAGTCGTCGAGCGGATCGCCGACCCGGAGGTCCTCGACCGCGGACTCGAGCGCGTCCATGAACCGGTCGAGCGCCGACGCCTCGACGAGGATGCGCGAGCGCGCGCAGCAGTCCTGGCCGGCGTTGCCGAAGACGGCGAAGGGAGCGGACGCGGCGGCCGCCTCGAGGTCGGCGTCGGCGTACACCACGTTGGCCGACTTGCCGCCGAGCTCGAGGGTGACGCGCTTGATCGTCTCGGCGGCCGCGGCGGCGATGCCGCGCCCCACCTCGGTCGAGCCCGTGAACGCGATCTTCGCGACGTCCGGATGCTCGACGAGGCGCCGCCCGCACACCGATCCGGGACCGGCGACGACGTTGAGGACCCCCTCAGGGAGTCCCGCCTCGACCGCGATCCGCTCGAGCTCCAGCGCCGTCAACGGGGTCAGCTCGGCGGGCTTCAGCACGACGGTGTTGCCGGCGGCGAGCGCGGGGCCGAGCTTCCACGACGCGATCACCAGCGGGAAGTTCCACGGCACGATCATCCCGACGACCCCGAGCGGCTCGCGGAACGTCATGTCGATGCCGTCGGCGACCGGGATCGTCTTGCCGGTCGCCCGCTCGGGCGCCCCCGCGTAGTAGCGCAGGCACGTCGCGACCATGCCGATCTCGCCGCGAGCGTCGGCGATCGGCTTGCCGGCGTTGCGAGCCTCGAGCGTCGCCAGGTCCTCGTGACGGGCGTCGACCGCGTCGGCGAGCCCGTGGAGGATGCTCGAGCGCTCGTCGGGGGCGATCGCCCTCCACGCGGGGAACGCCTCACGAGCCCGCGCCACGGCTGCGTCGGTCTCCTCGACCCCGGCTCGCGGCACCTCCGCCATCGGCTGCGCCGTGGCCGGCTCGATTACGCTGATCACGGACGCGATCGTACGCCGTTTCCCCCCGGCTTCGTTGACAGGAGCGCGCCGGTCGATAAGGATCGGAGCTACCGACCTGTAGCGAACGGAGGTTCGAGTGGCTGGTGCAGGAGAAAACGACGGCGCTCCACGGCCCGGCGGCCCGGGCGGGACGGCGGGGATGCTGTCGCTCGACGACCTTCGCAAGGAGGTCGCAGACGGCACGATCGACACCGTCGTCACCGCGTTCACCGACATGCAGGGTCGGCTGTTCGGGAAGCGGATCGTCGGGGAGTACTTCCTCGACGAGGTGACCGAGCACGGCGTCGAGGGCTGCAACTACCTGCTCGCCCTCGACATGGAGATGGAGCCCGTCCCCGGCTACGAGATGGCCAACTGGGAAAAGGGGTACGGCGACTTCGGGATCGTCCCCGACATGACGACGCTGCGGCGGATCCCGT
>DATAFB010000073.1:0-19004 GCA_036257695.1 Solirubrobacterales bacterium
GCGTGGTCGAGGCCGGACTCACCGGCGCGCTCACTCTGATCGGCGTCAGCGGCGGCGCAGCCGTGCTGGCCACGCTTGCGTACCGGGTCTTCAACTACTGGCTCTATCTGCCCGCCGGCCTCGTCGCCCTGATCCTGTACAAGCGCGCCGTCCGCTCATTGGAACCCTCCCCCAGCGGGTGACGAGGCGGTCCGTCGTTCGGGTGTCTGCATCGGGCCGCTCTGCGTTCCCTCCCAGATGAGCTCGATCGTGACCGTGTTGCCAGCCGCGTACGCGCCGTGCACCGTGCCGCGCCCGTCCGGGAACGCCTGCTTCCACCCGCGAGCCACCTCGACCTGGGCCCCCGCCCCGTCGAGACGGCGCTGCGTGGAGAGCTCCTCCTCGTAGGAGTCGTCCGCCAGCAGCGAGCGGAGGCGGTCGAAGTCGCCGGCGTTAAAGCACTCGATGCTCTCGCGAGCCACTTCTTCTGCGCTTTGAGCCAGATGGCCTCCCTTTCGTGGTGGGCTCCGCCTTATCGTACGTCCGCATGCCAGTACGTCAACCGCGGCGGCAGCCGGAGTTGTCGTCGATGACGTGGGTAATGGCGAGGGCATTGGGCCCGAGGCCCTCGAAGCCGCCGGGCTTGGGGAGTAGGCGATGTCGAAGGAGAACGTGGAGATCGTGCGGCGAGCCGTCGCCTACGAGTACTACGGGGTCGGCGACCGCGCCGAAGCGGAGGAGATCAAACGGGCGAAGGATGCCTGGCGGGCGGCGGAGCTAGAGCCGATCACCCTCCACGAGGGCCGCCACACTTTCGCCTCTTTGCTGATCGACTCCGGGGCCAACCCCAAGGCGGTGCAGGAGTTCATGGGGCACTCGAAGATCCAGACGACCTTCGACTGCTACGGGCACCTGTTTCCCGGCTCTCACGACGAGGTCCGCGAGCGCATGGACGCTTACCTGCTCGCCGCAACGGAGCCGGGGTGCGAGCCAGAGCCGACCGCGTAATCCCTGTCTGACTGGCGAACGAACTGGCGAACGGCGGCCCCTGAGCCTTTCCCGGGGTCCGCTTGACTACTGGTCGAGGGTGGGTTTCGGGCGTGCTAGAGCGGTTCATGACCAAATGAGAACGCCCCGCTGGGGAGCGGGGCGTTCTCGGTACTAACAGGGAGGAGAGATATGTTGTTGTCTATGGGAGGTAGGTCGTGGCTATCGGACGCCGCGCGGGGGCGCTGAACCGGGTTGAAGCGGTCAGCGCGAACTGGGCGACGCCAACCCCGACCAGAAAGACTGTTGCCGCGACGTTCCCGGTGCCGAGCCCGATGATCAGGCCGAGCAGCACCGCCGCGGTCGCGAGCATGTAGTCGAAGCCCGCGTGTGCGGTCAATGGGACGACGCGGCGCTCGGAGAACAGCGAGAGCGACAGGCCGAGCAGCGTTGCGCCGAGCGCGAATCCGGCCACCATCGCTGCCTCGCCGAGGCCGAGCAGCACCGGAGCGGCCATGATCGCGGGGGCCGCCAGAGTCTCGATGCCGCCGTGGACCGAGAGCGGGATGTATCTGGAGATCGAGACGCTCATCGGATTCCAGGGTACGAACGTATGTGCGCTTAGTCTGTGACCTGGGTCACAGTGCTCACATTCGCGCGCGGCCCCAATTGCCTCTTACGGGGGCGGTACCGTTGACGCCGCCATGTCAAGGCGACGCGTCGACACGCTGCTCGCCGAGCGCGGACTCGCGGAGTCGCGGACGAGCGCCGCCGCGTCCGTGCGCGCGGGCCTCGTCCGCCTCGAGCCCGGCGGGCGCCGGGCCGAGAAGCCGAGCCAGCTCGTGCCCGAGGACGCCGAGCTCGTCGTCGACGAGGGGCGGCGGTTCGCGTCGCGGGGCGGCCTCAAGCTCGAGCGCGCCCTCGACGAGCTCGACATCGACGTCGCCGGCCTCGACTGCCTCGACGTCGGTGCCTCGACCGGCGGCTTCACCGACTGCCTGCTGCAGCGAGGCGCGGCGCGGGTGATCGCGCTCGACGTCGGCTACGGGCAGCTCGAGTGGCGGCTGCGCCACGATCCGCGCGTCGAGGTGATCGAGCGGACCAATGCCCGCCACCTGGCCCCGTCGGAGCTGCCGTGGGCGCCCCGGCTGGCGACGATCGACGTCTCGTTCATCTCGCTCGCCAAGGTGCTGCGGCCGGTCGCGGACTGCCTCGCCCCGCGCGGCGAGATCCTCGCCCTCGTCAAGCCCCAGTTCGAGCTCGAGCGGGGGCGGGTCGGCAAGGGAGGCGTGGTGCGCGACCCCGCCGACCGCCGCGCCGCGCTCGTCGCGGTGGGCGATGCGGCCCGCGAGCTGGGGCTGGCGGTGCTGGGGTTCGCGCCATCCGGGCTGCCGGGGCCGAAGGGCAACCGCGAGACCTTCGTCCATCTGTCCCGCGACGGCGATGGGATCGACGACCTCGAGCGCGCTGCGGCGGAGGTCGAGTCGTGAATAGGGGCCGCACCGAGGCCCCGGCCGCGACCAAGGTCGCGGTCCTGTACACGCACTCGAGCCCGCCCGGGACCGACGATGCCGTCGCGGCCGCCGTCGCGGCCGCCTCGGCCGCCTCGTTCGACCTCGTCGCGGTCCCGGACGAGATCGAGAAGCACGGGGGCGCGGCGGACGGCGTGCGGGCAGTCGAATCGCTCCCGGAGCGCCCCGAGCTGTGTCTCGTCCTGGGCGGCGACGGGACGATCCTCAAGGCGCTGCGCGAGTACGCGGACACCGGCGTGCCCGTGTTCGGGATCAACTTCGGCACCGTCGGCTTCCTCGCTGCCGCTGAAGGGAGCGACCTCGCGACCGGCCTCGAGAAGGCGTTCGCGGGCGAGTACGACGTGATGTCGCTGCCCGCGCTCGAGCTCGCCGGCTCGGTCAGCGGGCCGGGGATGGCCCACAACGACGTCAGCTTCCTGCGCCGTCCCCATGCCCGCGTCGCCGAGCTCTCCTACCGCATCGCCGGCCAGGAGGTCGGGCACGTTCGCTGCGACGGCCTCGTTGCGGCGACGCCCGCGGGCTCGACGGGCTACAACCTCGCCAACCAGGGCCCGATCCTCGCCTGGGGCGTGAAGGGATACGTCGTCAGCTTCGTCGCCCCGCACACGCTCACCGCGCGGGCGCTCGTCGTCGCGCCGGACGACGTCCTCCACGTCCGCAACGACGGCGGGCGCGACCCGGTCGAGGTCGCCGTCGATGGCGCGCCGGTCGGTGAGCTCGCGAGCGGCGAGGAGATCGAGGTCCGGTTCCGCGACGGGGTCGGGACCCTGGCGCAGCTCCCGGGCTCCAACTTCTACCGGCGGATCCGCGAGAAGTTCGGCCGCCTCGCGCACTAACGGTGCCCGAGCCGGTCGACTCGCACCTACCGCTGGGCCGCGAGCCCGGCCCGCAGAGCCTGCGCGCCGCCGTTGCCGTTGGCGGCGACGACGGCGGCGGGACCGGCGTGCTGCTTCCGGTGATGGCGATCCTGTTCCTCGCCTGCTTCATCGCGATCCCGCTGGTGGTGATCTCCGTCACCGAGGCGCAGGGGGTCATCTACCCCGTGCTCGGAGTGCTCGCGATCGTGTTCATCGTCGCGATGTGGCTGCTCGCGCGCCGGCTGCGCTCCGGCGGCACCGCCCAGTACGAGGTGCTCGCCGAGCCGCTCGAGCTGCGCCGCGGCGACGAGGTCGAGGCGGAGCTCTTCGTGTACGAGCCGAACCGGCTTGGCCGGCTCGAGGTCGGGGTCGTGTGCGTGGAGCGCTACGACCGGCCGGCACGCGGCGGCGACGCGGATCACGACGCCCGCGAGGTGGCCGAGGACGTCGCGTACGAGCGCTGGCTGCCGGCGCGGCGGACCGAGGAGGAGCAGCGGTTCTGCTTCAGGATCCCGCCGGAGGGACCGTACTCCCACGAGGGGGAGTGCCTGTCGCTCGCGTGGCGCGTCAGCGCGCGCGACGCCGACGGCGGCGAGGGATCGCAAGCCGACGACCCGATCTGGGTGGAGCCTTGAGGCTGCTTCGCCGCCGCAGGCCGCGGCCCGCCCGGACCGGGCCGGTGAGGCTCGAGCTTCGGCTCGAGCGTGACCGCTTCGCTCCTGGCGACACCGTCCGCGGGTCGGCCGCCGTCGCCGAGGGCGGCGGCCCAGGGGAGATTCGCGTGTGGCTGAGCTTCCGCGAGCGCAGCGGGGAGTACGAGGCGGTGACGATGACCCTGCCCGGTGGATCGCTCGAGGCCAAGCTCGCCCCCGGGACCGCGCACGGGTTCGCGATCGCGCTTCCCCCCGATGCCCCGGCGTCGTACATCTCGCGCCACGGTGCGCTGTGGTGACGGTAGACGCGTCGGTCGGCGGCGAGGCGGCGGGCGGCGCGGTCCGGCGCCGGATCGAGGTCGGCCCGCCGCGGATCGCCGTCGCCTGAGGCCGAGGCGCGGCCCGGGGAGATCCGTCGTCGCCCGCTGCTAGACAGGGTCACCTTGTGCTGCACGAGCTGCGGATCGAGAGCCTGCTGCTGATCGACCGCGCCGAGCTCCGGTTCGGCGCGGGGCTGAACGCGATCACCGGCGAGACCGGGGCGGGGAAGACGATCCTCGCGCACTCGATCGACCTGCTGATGGGCGGCAAGGCGCGTCCCCAGATCGTCCGCCCCGGCGCCGAGGAGGCCTACGTCGAGGGCGTGTTCTCGCTCCCCGACGGGCTGCTCGACGACTTCGAGCTGCGCGAGATCGCCGAGCGGCTCCCCGATGACGCCGGTGAGATCGTGCTCGGCCGCCGCGTCGGGCTGTCGGGGCGGACGAGCGCCTTCGTCCAGGGACGCTCGGCCTCGACCGCCGACCTGCGCGCGCTCGGCGGCCGGCTGCTCGCCTTCTACGGCCAGCACGAGCACCGCAAGCTCACGCTTGCCTCTGCGCAGCTCGACGTCCTCGACGGGTTCGCCGACGCTGACCACCTCGACCGCCGCCGCGGCCACCGTGAGGCCCACTTCGAGCTGACCGCGCTCGAGCGCGAGCTGGCCGAGCTGCGCGAGCGCGACGGCGCGCGCGAGCGCGACCTCGACATCCTCCGCTTCGAGCTCGAGGAGATCGAGGCGGCGAGGCCGGATCCGGGCGAGGAGGCCGAGCTCGCGGCGGAGCGCGAGCGGCTGCGCCACGCCGAGGCGCTGCGCGAGGCGGCGGGGGCAGCGCTGGGAGCGATCGCCGGCGACCCGGACGACGACGGCGGGGCGACGGCGCTGCTCGCCCGCGCCGAGACGGCACTCGGGGACGCGAGGGGAGTCGACGACTCGCTCGACGCGCTGACCGAGCGCGCCCGCGCCCTGACCGTGGAGCTCGCCGACCTCGCCGGCGAGCTGCGCGGGTATCTCGACGGGATCGAGGCCGAGCCCGGGCGCCTGCAGGAGGTCGAGGAACGGCTCGACGCGGTCGATCGGCTGAAGCGAAAGCACGGCGGCTCGGTCGAGGCCGTGCTCGAGCACGCCGAGCGCTCCCGCGCCGAGATCGAGCGGCTCGAGAACGCGGACGAGCGCGGCGCCGAGCTCGAGCGGCGGATCGAGGCGGCTGCCGAGCGCCGCGACGGCCTCGCGAAGGAGCTCTCCGCCACTCGCAAGAAGGCGGCGAGGCGGCTCGAGGACCGCGTGGCCGACGAGCTCGCCGAGCTGGCTATGGACGGGGCGACGCTCGAGGTCTCGCTCGAGCCGCACCCGGACGGGCACTCCCCGGCCGGGCGCGAGCGGATCACTTTCCTCGTCGCGACCAACCGCGGGATGCCCGTGTCGCCGCTGCGCAACGCCGCCTCCGGCGGCGAGCTGTCGCGGGTGATGCTTGCGCTCACCGGGCTCGGCCCCGAGGCCGGCGCGCGGACGCTCGTCTTCGACGAGATCGACGCCGGCATCGGCGGCAACACGGCCCGCGCGGTCGGCGAGCGCCTGCGGCGCCTCGGCGACGAGCGCCAGGTCGTCTGCATCACGCACCTGCCCCAGATCGCGTCGATGGCGGCCACCCACTTCCGGATCGAGAAGATGGCCGAGGGCGGCGCGACGCGGGCCGAGGTCGAGCGCGTCGACGGCGAGGAGCTGGTCGCGGAGATCTGCCGCATGCTCGGCGCCGACCGTGAGGACAAGGCGGCGAGCCGGCACGCACGCGAGCTGTTGGCCGCGGCGTAGGCATTGGCGCATAATGCGGGCGGCGGATGGCATCTCCCGCTCGAACCCGTAGGCGCGCGCTGCTGGGCTCGCGCGATTCTCGGCGCGCCGCGTCCCACGGCGGCGCGATCGAGGGACGGGCGCGGCTGGGGCGCCGCACCAAGGAGCTCGTGAAGCGGATCGGCCCCGGGGACGTCGCGATCATCGACCACGCGGACATCGACCGGATCGCGGCCGAGGAGCTCGTCGCGACCGGGGTCGGCGCGGTGGTGAACGTGTCGCGCTCCACGACGGGGCGCTATCCGAACGCGGGCCCGTTGCTGCTCGCCCGCGCCGGGGTGCGGCTGGTCGACGCTCCGGGCGCGCCGCTGTTCGACCAGCTCCGCGACGGGGAGCCCGTGTCGCTCGACGGCGGCGAGGTGCGCAGCAACGGACACGCGGTCGCCCGCGGCCGCGTGCTCGAGGCCGCGGACCTCGCCGAGCAGATGGAGCGCCAGCGCGATCGGATCGACGAGGCCCTCGAGGAGTTCGCGGAGAACACGATCGCCCACATCCGTCAGGAGCACGACCTGCTCTCGGGGCGCGTCGAGCTGCCCGAGACGCGCACCAGCTTCCGCGACCGTCACGTGCTGATCGTCGTCCGGGGGACGACCCACCGTCGCGACCTGCAGGCGCTGCGCGCCTACATCGCCGACGTCCGGCCGCTGCTCGTCGGCGTCGACGGCGGGGCCGACGCCATCCTCGAGGCGGGGCTGAAGCCCGATGTCGTGCTCGGCGACATGGACTCCGCCGGTGACGAGGCCCTGCGCTCCGGCGCGGAGCTGATCGTGCACGCCTATCCCGACGGCCACGCCCCGGGAAGGGAGCGCCTCGACCGGATGGGGCTCGAGCACACCGTGATCCCGTCGCCGGGAACGAGCCAGGACGTGGCGATGCTGCTCGCGTTCGAGAAGGGCGCGCGGCTGATCGTCAGCGTCGGCGCCCACTTCAACCTGACCGAGTTCCTGGACAAGAACCGCGCCGGGATGTCCTCGACCTTCCTCACCCGGCTCAGGGTGGGGGAGACGCTGGTCGACGCGAAGGGGGTGAGCCGGCTCTACAACCCCGGCATCCGGGGGCCCCAGCTCGCGCTGTTCGCGCTGGCCTTCGTCGTCCTGCTCGTGGTGGTCGTCCTCAGCACTCCGCCGCTCGCGAACCTGGTCGAGCTCGTGTGGCTGAAGATCCGGGTCTGGCTCGGCATCTAGGCGATGGGCGGATACAGCGCGCGCTACCACGCGGCTTCGCTTGCGGCGGTCTTCCTGGCGCTCGCGATCGGGATCCTGATCGGGGTCGGGTTCGGCGACGACGTCGTCTCCGGCACGACCGAGGACCTCGAGGAGAGCCTCCAGAACGACGTCGAGCGCCAGCGCGACCGAACCGATGAGCTCACGCGGGAGCTGAACCGCGAGCGCGCGTTCAGCGAGGCCGTGTATCCGGCGCTCGTCGGCGGTGACCTGCGCGGGGAGCGGGTCGGGCTGATCGCGCTCGGGGCGCTGTCGGACGAGATCGCCGACGAGGTCGCCGCGGCGATCGAGCCCGGCGGCGGCCGGCTGGCCCAGGTCGCGGTCGTGCGCGAGCCGCCCGACCTGATGGCGCTCGCCGACCAGCTCGACGACGCGCGCTACTCGCGGCTGCGAAGGGACCCCGACGACCTGTTCGACTTCGCCCGCGCCGCGGGGCGCGGGCTCGTGCTCGGCGAGGGGGTGGTGCGCCGGGTGAGGGCGCAGCTCCTGACCAGGTTCAGCGGCCGCCCGCACGCGCTCGACGCGGTCGTCATCACCCGCGACGCCCCGGAGGACCTCGATCCCGGCGACGCCGAGACCAACGATACGTTCGAGGACGGCCTGCTCGACGGGATCGCCGGCGCGGGGCGACCCGCGGTCGGCGTCGAGCGGACCGACGCCGAGCGCTCTTCGATCGAGCTGTTCTCCTCCCACGACATCTCAACGGTCGACAACGTCGACCTCGTCGCCGGCCGCGTCGCGCTCGTCTCGGTGCTGCTCGGCGCCGACGGGAACTTCGGGGTCAAGGACAGCGCCGACGAGCTGCTCCCCGACCTGATCAGCCCGGCCGGCGGCTCGCGATGAGATCGGCGCCTCCCGGAGCGGCGTGAGGCTCGCGGCGCTCGCCCTGTCGCTCGCCCTCGCGGCGGTGCTGGTCCCGGCCTGGATCAGGGACATGCGCCGCGCCGGGCTCGTGCGCGAGAACTGGCGTGGGCGCCGCGTCGCGTTCCCCGCTGGGGTGGTGCTTGCGGCCGTCTCGCTCGTCGCGCTGGCGCCGCTGGCGCTGCTCGACGACCGCGCCGACCTCGACCTGCTCGACCCCGACCTGCGGCGATGGAGCGTGTACGTGATCGGGGTCGCGCTGCTGGGGCTGCTCGACGACTCGCTGGGGCGGGCGGGGGAGGCCGACTCCCCGCGGGGGTGGCGCGAGCACGTTCGCGCGCTCGCCGCTGGGCGCTTCTCGACCGGGGCGATCAAGGCGGTCGGCGCGTTCGCCCTCGCCGCGTACGCCGTCTCGGGTCGTGGGCGCGAGGAGCTCGACTACCTCGCCGACCTCGCGCTGCTGCTGCTGGCGACGAACCTGTTCAACCTCCTCGACCTCCGTCCCGGCCGGGTGGAGAAGGTCTTCTTTGCCCTCATCGCCGGCCTGTGCCTCGGCGCGTGGACCGTGGAGCCGCTCGAGCTGCTCGGGGTGTTCATCGGCCCGGTCGTGGTGGGGGCGTGGTTCACGGTCCGCGAGCGGGCGATGCTGGGAGACACGGGCTCGAACCTGATCGGAGCCCTGGCGGGGATATCGCTCCTGGAGACGCTCGGGGACCCGGAGCGGCTGATCGCGCTGGCGGTGGTGGCGGCGCTCAACCTGTACGGGGAGTTCCGCTCGATCACGGCGGCGATCGAGCGTGTTCCGCTGCTGCGCCAACTAGACTCGCTGGGCAGAGTTCGATGAGCAACGACGCAGGCGAGACCCGATTCATCTTCGTCACGGGCGGGGTGGTGTCGGCTCTCGGAAAGGGGATCGCCTCCGCGTCGATCGGCCGCCTGCTCGTCAGCCGCGGGTTCCGGGTCCAGCTGCAGAAATTCGATCCGTACATCAACGTCGACCCCGGGACGATGAGCCCGTTCCAGCACGGCGAGGTGTTCGTGACCGAGGACGGCGCCGAGACCGACCTCGATCTCGGCCACTATGAGCGGTTCACCGACGAGAACACCTCCCGGGCCTCGAACGTGACCGCCGGCGCGGTCTACAACTCCGTCATCCGGCGCGAGCGCCGCGGCGACTATCTCGGCGCGACCGTCCAGGTGATCCCCCACATCACCGACGAGATCAAGCACCGGATCCTGATCGTCGCCGAGTCACAGGCGGTCGACTTCGTGATCACCGAGATCGGCGGCACCGTCGGCGACATCGAGTCGCTGCCGTTCCTCGAGGCGATCCGCCAGCTGTACGTCGACCTGGGGCCGAAGCGGTGCATGTTCGTCCACCTGACGCTGGTCCCGTACGTCGGCCACGCCGGGGAGCTGAAGACGAAGCCGACCCAGCACTCGGTCAACGAGCTGCGCCGGATCGGGATCCAGCCGCACGCGCTGGTGTGCCGCTCCGAAGGCGGGCTCGACCGCGACATCCGCCGCAAGATCGCGCTCTTCGCCAGCCTCGACGAGGACGGGGTGATCTCGGCCCGCGACGTCGACAACACGTACAAGGTGCCGCTCGTCTTCAGGGCCGAGGGAATCGACGACCAGGTGCTCGACCACTTCGGGATTAATGCCCCGGCGCCCGACCTGTCCGAGTGGGAGGAGCTCGTGCGCCGCGCGGACGCCGCCACCCGCAAGGTCCGGATCGCGCTCGTCGGCAAGTACGTCCAGCTCGCCGACGCCTACAAGTCTGTCGTCGAGGCGCTTCGACACGGCGGCTATCACCACGGCGCCGACGTCGGGGTCGCGCTGGTGAACTCCGAGGACCCCGACCCGGACGAGCTCGAGGCCGCGGACGGGATCCTGATCCCCGGCGGGTTCGGCGAGCGCGGGATCGAGGGCAAGGTGCTGGCGGCGCGGATCGCGCGCGAGAAGGGGATCCCGTTCCTCGGGATCTGCCTCGGGATGCAGATGGCGGTGGTCGAGTTCGCCCGCCACATCGCCGGCTTCGACGGCGCCAACTCGTCCGAGTTCGACCCCGAGACGCCGTACCCGGTGATCGACCTGCTGCCGGAGCAGAAGGAGGTCACCGACATGGGCGGCACGATGCGGCTCGGCGCCGACCCCGTGAAGCTCCACGACGCCACTCGGGCGCGCGAGATCTTCGGTGAGGCGGTGATCTACAAGCGCCACCGCCATCGCTACGAGGTCAACAACATGCTTCGGCGGCGGCTCGAGGACGCGGGGCTGGTGTGCAGCGGGACCTCCCCCGACGAGCGCCTCGTCGAGGTGATCGAGCTCCCCGACCACCCGTTCTTCGTCGCCTCCCAGTTCCACCCCGAGTTCAACTCGCGCCCGACGCGGCCCGAGCCGCTGTTCCGCGAGTTCGTCGGGGCGGCGAAGCGGCGCGCCGACGAGCGGGCACCCGAGGAGCCCGCCGCCGAGCCTTCGGTCGAGCGTCTCAGCGGCGCTTCGTGATCTAAGATCGGCTCGTGCCGATCGACCTCGACGAGTACCGCCAGACGAGCCACGAGATCTGGGAGCGGATCTCCGTCAACTGGGACTCGGAGCGCGAGTTCATCCATTCCGCGACCGCGCCGGTCAGCCAGCGCATGGTCGAGCGCCTCGACCCGAAGCCCGGGGACACGATCCTCGACCTCGCGGCGGGGACGGGCGACACGGGCTTCCTCGCGGCGGCAATGATCGGCTCAGACGGCAAGCTGATCTCGACCGACTTCGCGTCGGGGATGGTCGACGCGGCGAAGGCGGTCAGTGCGCAGCTCGGGCTCGACAACGTCGAGCACCGCGTGCTCGACGCCGAGCGCATGGAACTCGACGACTCGAGCGTCGACGGGGTGCTGTGCCGGTTCGGCTACATGCTGATGGCCGATCCCGCCAAGGCGCTCGGCGAGACGCGCCGCGTCCTGCGCGACGGCGGGCGGCTCGTGTTCGGCGTCTGGGGGCCCCCGGACGAGAACATGTGGGCGTTCGTGCCGGGGCGGGTGCTCGTCGAGCGCGGCCACCTCCCGCCGCCCGAGCCCGAGCAGCCGGGGATCTTCGCGATGGCCGATCCCGATCGGATCCGCGCGCTGGTCACCGGTGCGGGCTTCTCGGAGCCCGAGATCGAGCAGGTGGACATGGTGTGGCCGTACGGGGACGCAGGCGAGCACTGGGTCTTCACCCGCAAGCTCGCCGGGCCGCTGGCGGACGCCGTCGACCAGCTCGACGAGGACGACCAGGAGGCGGTGCGGCTCGAGGTGGAGTCGGAGATCGAGTCCCTGCTCGCGCACGGCCCGGTGCCGGGGCGCGTCCACGTGGTCACCACCACCTAGGCTTTCCCGCCGTGGGTGACGACAAGCGGCTTCTCGACCGCTTCGCGCGGCTGTGCGAGATCCCAAGCCCGACGGGGAGCGAACGCGCTGTGGCGGACGCGGTCGCGGGCGAGCTGCGCGAGCTGGGGGTCGACGTGAGCGAGGACGGCGCGGCCGCCGAGGCCCGCGCGGGCGCGGGCAACCTGCTGGCGCGGGTTCCGGGCCGCGGCGACGGGTGGGTGATGCTGTGCGCCCATCTCGACACCGTCCCCGAGGGCGGCCGGGTCGAGGTCGTGCTCGCTGACGGGGTCTACCGCAGCCGCGGCGACACGATCCTCGGCGCCGACGACAAGGCGGCGGTCGCGGTCCTCGCCGAGCTCGCGGCGCGGCACGCGAGCGAGCCGCCGCCGGTCGGGATCGAGCTCCTGTTTACGGTCGCCGAGGAGGACGGGCTCCGCGGCGCGAAGGCCTTCGACCTCGACTCGCTTCGGTCCCGCTACGGGTTCGTGCTCGACCACGCCAGCCCGATCGGGGAGATCCTGGTCGCGGCGCCGACCTACAAGCGGCTCGCGGCCGAGTTCATCGGCCGCGAGGCGCATTCGGGCATCCGGCCCGAGGACGGCGAGAGCGCGATCGCGGCCGCCGCCGCCGCGATCGCCGAGATGAAGCTCGGCCGGCTCGACGACGAGACGACCGCGAACGTGGGCGTGATCGAGGGCGGCACGGCCACGAACATCGTCCCCGGCCGGTGCCGGATCGAGGGCGAGGCGCGCAGCATCGACACCCAGCGCGCGGCGGAGACGATCGGGGCGATGGTCGACGCATGCACGTGGGCGGCGGGCGAGCGGCACTGCGACGTCGACTTCGAGGTGACCGAGGTCTTCCGCGGCTACCGGCCGCGCCCCGCGTCGCCCGCGGTCGCGGTTGCGAAGCGAGCGCTCGAGCGCTGCGGCCACGAGCCGCGCCAGCTCGCGACCGGCGGCGGCAGCGACGCCAACGCGCTTCGCGCCGTCGGCTTCGACGCGGTCCTGCTGGCGAACGGCACCGAGGCAAACCACACCCCCGAGGAGCGCGTCGCCGCGCAGCGGATCGTCGAGATGCTGCACGTGTGCGAGGCGATCCTCGAGGCCGCCGGGGAGCACGAGCCCGCGGCCGCCGCTTGAGCGATGCTGAAGCTGCGCCGCGGAGTAGTCGCGTCGACGGACCCGCTCGTGGTCGAGGTCGACGGACAAGAGCGACCGGCGTGGGCGGACCGCTCGCTGATCGGTGACGTCGAGGCGGGCGACGAGGTCGTCGTCAACGTCGAGGCGCTCGACCTCGGGCTGGGCTCGGGCGGGTTCGACGTTGTGCACGCGAACCTGACCCGCGGCCTCCGTCGCGGGGGCGGGGAGGGATCGCACGTGATGAAGCTGAACTACACCTCGCTCCAGCATCCGGTCGATCCCGTCGAGCGGCCGCTCAGCGCCGCCGCGACGGCGCCCGTCCCCGTCCTCGTGCTCCCCCTGCACGGCCACTTGGCGCCCGCTGTGTGGGCTGCCAGGCAAGCGCGGCCGGGGCTGCGGGTCGGCTACGTGCAGACGGTCGGCGGCGCTCTCCCGGGGAAGCTTTCGCGCGACGTCGCCGAGCTGCGCTCCCGCGAGCTGCTGGCCGGGCACGTGACGGCGGGCGCCGCGTACGGCGGCGAGGGCGAGGCGATCGGGGTGCTCGGCGCGTTCGACGCCGCCGGCGAGCTGGGCTGGGACGCGGCCGTGGCCGGGCCGGGGCCGGGGATCCTCGGGTCCGAGACGCGGTACGGGCACGGCGGCATGGCCGCGCTCGACACCGCCCACGCGGCGCTCGCGCTGCGGATGCCGACGCTCGTGTCGCCGCGGCTGTCGGCGGCGGACCCGCGGCCGCGTCACCGCGGGCTCAGCCACCACACCGCGGCGGTGCTGGAGCTCCTGCTGGCGCCGGTCCAGGTGCCGGTGCCCGAGGTCGAGGCGAGCGAGTGGCCGACGCCGGAGCCCGTGTCGGCTCCCGGTCCCGAGCCCGGCATGCTCGACGAGCTGCGCGAGGCGTGCGGCGACCGCCACGACCTCGCCGTCCACCCGGTAGACCTCGACGGATACGCGGCCAGCGGGCTGCCCGGGCGGACGATGGGCCGCGGGGTCGGCGAGGATCCGCTCTTCTTCGCCGCCGCGCTGGCGGCCGGCGGTGCGCTGGCCAGCGCCGCTGAGCGAACCTGATGGAGCGGATCTCGAGCAAGGTTCTGTACGAGGGCCGGGTCTCGACCCTTCGCGAGGACGAGTACCGGCTCTCCGACGGCTCGACGACGGTGCGGGAGGTGGTGGCGCATCCCGACGCGGTCGTGATGGTGGCGCACGACGGAGAGCGCCTCTATCTGGTGCGACAGCCGCGGGCCGCGGTTGGGGAGGAGCGCCTGCTCGAGCTCCCGGCGGGCAAGCTCGACAAGGAGGGTGAGACCCCGCTGGAGGCGGCGAAGCGCGAGCTCGCGGAGGAGGTCGGCAAGCAGGCGGCCGTGTGGCAGGAGCTGAAGCGCATCTACACGAGTCCCGGATTCACTACAGAGGAAGCGTGGATCTTTCTCGCCACGGATCTCTCCGACGTCGAATCGGAGCCCGAGCCCGAGGAGAGGATCGAGATCGTCGAGGTCCCGCTGGAGGATCTCGACGCGGTGATCGACCGGTGCGTGGATGCGGAGTCCCTCGTCGGGCTGCTACTGCTCCGGGGCATCCGGGAGGCGACTCCCAGGTAGAGGGATCGGTTGCCGCGGGGCGAAACCCGTGGCGTTATGGCAACCGAGACGCAGGCCCGCCCCGAGGCCCGCTTCGAGGCGCTCGTGCTCGACTTCCTCGCCTACGTCGAGTTCGAGCGCGGGCTGTCGCGCAACACCCTGCAGGCGTACCGCACCGACCTGCTCCAGTTCGGCGTCTTCCTGGCCGAGCGCGGCACCGGCGCCGCCGACGCGAGCGCCGCCGACGTGTCTGACTTCCTCGCCGCGCTCGCGACCGGAAACGGCCAGCCTCCGTGCTCCGCGGCGACGATCCACCGCAAGGCGGCGTGCCTGCGCTCCTTCTACCGCCACCTGCGCCGCGAGGAGATCGTCGCCGAGGACCCCACGGCCACGCTCAGCCCTCCGCGCCGCGGCCGCAAGCTTCCCCAGGTGCTCAGCTACTCCGAGGTTCGGCGGCTGCTCGAGGCGCCGCGCGGCTCCGAGCCGGCCCCGCTCCGCGACCGGGCACTGCTGGAGCTGATGTACGCGTGCGGGCTGCGGGCGTCCGAGGTCGTCGGGCTCGACGTCACCGACGTCGACCTGCGGCGCGGGTTCGTGCGCGCGCACGGCAAGGGCTCGAAGGAGCGCATCGTCCCGCTCGGCCGCCAGGCCGCGACCGCGGTGCGCCGCTACCTCCAGTCCGGCCGGCCGGAGCTGGTCGGCGCGACCGGGGAGGCGAAGCTGTTCGTCAATCTGCGCGGCGGCGGCCTCACTCGGCAGGGGCTGTACAAGATCATCCAGGGCCACGCCAAGGCCGCGGGGCTTGACGGGAGGATGAGCCCGCACACCCTGCGGCACACGTTTGCGACCCACCTGCTGTCCGGCGGCTGTGACCTGCGCTCGGTGCAGGAGATGCTCGGCCATGCGGACGTGTCGACGACGCAGCTCTACACCCACCTCTCCAACGACGAGATCAAGGAGGTCTACTTCCGCGCCCACCCGCGGGCGACGGCGAAGTAGTCCGTCTACGTCGAGGGTGAGGGCGGCTCGCCGGCGAGCCACGTGTCCTTGACCCCGCCTCCCCGGCTGCTGTTGACGATCAGCGAGCCCTCGTCGAGCGCGACCCTCGTCAGCCCGGGGGTGACCCACTCGCGGTCGGGGGTCCGAATCACGTATGGGCGCAGGTCGACGCGACGGGGGCGGAGCCGCCCCCCGCGAACGGTGGGATGGGACGACAGCTCCACCCGACGCTGCGCGATCAGCTCCTGCGGAGAGTCGTCGAGCGAGCGGCGGACCTGGTCGCGTTCGGCGTCGTCCGCGTGCGACCACACGACCACGCCTTCGCCTCCCATCTCGGCCCGCGGCTTGAACACCATCTCGTTCATCCGCTCGAGCGCCGCGGCGCGCCTCGCATCGACGCCTAGGTCGTAGCTCCCCACCGACCGCAGCGCGGGATCCTCGTCGAGGTAGAAGCCCACCATCTCGTCGACGTAGCCGTGGACGAGCTTGTCGTCTCCGATCCCGGAGCCGGGCGCGTTGACACACGCGATGCGCCCCGTCCGACACGGTTCCAGGAGCGCCTCACCGAGCGCGGTCGGGCGCCCGGAACCGTCGGTGAACCGGTCCTCGTCGGTGCGCTGGTAGACGACGTCAACCGGAATCGTCCCGTCCTCGACGCGGGCGCCGAGCGCGCCGCCGCGCCGCCGCTCGAGCCGATCGAGGGTGACGACCGGTACGCCGAGCTCGCGACCGATTCGCTCGTGCTCGTACCACCCCGCGCCGTCCCGCCCGCTCGACAGGACGACGATCGAGGGGTCCTCGGCGGGCTCGGGCGCCGCCTCGCGCAGCGCGTCGGCGAGCCGCACGAAGGCGGTGTCCATGCCCGCGTCGGCGGCGGGCGCCACGCCGAGGAGCTCCGGCAGGACCTCGCGCGCGGCGGCGGCGTACGCGAGCCCGGATGGCATCCGGATCTGGTCCTCGAGCACGCCGAACTCGCCGTCCGGGCCACGCACGAGGTCGAAGCCCACGATCGACACCCACGTCGGCGGCCCCTCGCCGCCGCGCATCGCCGGCTCATAGTGAGCCGAGCTCTGGATTACGCGCTCGGGGAGGATCCCGGCAGCCACGATCGCGCGCTCGCCGTACACGTCCGCGGCGAACCTGTCGAGTGCGCGAGCCCGCTGCAGGACGCCGACGCTGATAGTTGTCCATTCCGACGGGGTGAGCAGGCGCGGGACGAGGTCGAGCGCGAGTAGGCCGGTCTCCGATTCGCCGAAGGTGACGCCGGCGCCGGACAGCCGCGCCGTGAGATCGCGCTCCATCTCGTCCAGGTCGAGGACGGCGAGCGCTTCGAGCAGCGGCACGTAGTGTGGACGGGGCCGCCCGGGCCCCTCGAATGCCTCGTCGTACAAGCCCGGGTCGACCTCGTAGCCGTCGAGCATTCCGCGCAGCGTAGACCCCTGCTAGAACGGGAGGTGTGCCGGAGCTTCCCGAGGTGGAGACGATCCGACGCCAGCTCGAGCCCGAGCTCGTCGGGCGCCGGATCGAGGCGATGGAGGTGCTGGACGAGCGCCTGACGCGGCCCGAGGACCCACGGACGGTCGAGCGCGCGTGCGCCGGGCGCCGGATCGAGGCGGTCGAGCGGCGCGGGAAGTACCTGATGCTGCGCCTCGACGGCGGCCGGTGGTTGGTCATGCACCTGCGGATGACCGGCAACGTCGTCCTCGGCGAGCCGGGGCCCGAGGTCCGGTTCCTGCGCGCCGTGATCCGGGTCGAGGGCGGGGTGAGCGTGCTGTTCACCGACGCCCGCCGCTTCGGCACCACCGTCGTCCTCGACGACGACGACGTCGACGAGTACATGGAGCTGCGCGCGGGCGTCGAGCCGCTGACCCGGGAGCTGACGGCGGAGCGGATCGGCGAGCTCGCGGAGGGCCGGCGCGCGCCGCTGAAGTCGTTCCTGCTGATGCAGAGCGGTATCGCCGGGATCGGGAACATCTACGCCGACGAGGCGCTGTGGCGGGCGCGGCTGCACCCGCTGTCCCCAGCCGGCTCGATGCGCGCCGAGCACTGGGAGCGCCTGCGCGAGGGGATCGTCGGCGCGCTCGAGGCGGGGCTCGACAATGGCGGCGCCTCGATCGACGACTATCGCGATGCGCGCGGCGCCGAGGGGACGATGCAGGACGAGTTCCTCGTCCACACCCGCGAGGGGCTTCCGTGCTACCGCTGCGGCACCGAGATCCGCCGCATCGTCCTCGGCGGGCGCTCGACCTACTTCTGCCCCGGGTGCCAGCAGCGGCTGCGTCGCCGCCCGAGGTGGCGCGGTGGGCGGCGATCACGGGTGTCCGCGCGGCGATGAGCGATCTCGCGCCGCCCCCCGACGGGTTCGAGGTCGGGCACTGGACGGACTCGGAGGGAGCGACGGGGTGCACGGCGGTGCTCGCCCCGCCCGGCACCCGCGGCGGCGTGGACGTGCGGGGCGGCGGTCCCGGTACCCGCGAGACCGACGTGATCGGCGCGCTGGCCGGCACCTCTGAGGTGACCGCGGTCGTGCTGGCCGGGGGCAGCGCGTTCGGGCTCGCCGCCGCGGACGGCGCGGTGCGGTGGCTGGAGGAGCGCGGGCGCGGGTACACGACCACCGGCGGGCTCGTCCCGATCGTCCCCGCCGCGGTGATCTACGACCTCGCCGAGGGCGACCCCGGCGCCAGGCCGGGCCCGGACGCCGGGTACGCGGCGTGCGAGGCGGCCGCAGCGGGCGTGCCCGAACGCGGAAGGGTGGGGGCGGGGACCGGCGCGGCGGTGGGGAAGATCCTCGGGCGCGAGCGCTCGACGCCGACCGGCGTCGGCTACGCGGCGGCGACGAGCGGGCGCGGCGAGACGGTCGCGGTGCTGGCGGTCGTCAACGCGTTCGGGGACGTGATCGGCGAGGGCGGGGTGCTCGCCGGCCCGCGCGAGGAGCACGGCGATGTGGGCTCCACGGCCCAGATCTTGGCCGGGATGAAGGAGATGCCCGACTGGACGCAGGTGGAGGAGCGCAACACGACGCTGGTTTGCGTGATGACCGATGCCGCACTCGACAAGCCGGCGTGCTCGCGAGCGGCCCGGATGGCGAGCGGTGGGGTGGCGCGCGCGGTCGACCCCGTGTTCTCGGACGCGGACGGCGACGTGGCGTTCTGCCTCGCATCCGGCGAACTCGACGGCGGCCCAACGGACCGCTTCACGTCGATCGCGGTGGGGACGATCGCCGCGACCGCGACCGCGGCGGCGATCCGCGACGCGGTCCGGTAGCGCCGTAGACTCGCCCTCCGCATGACCCTGCCCGACAGTGCCAAGCAGTTGATCCGCTCGGGTGCGCTCGGCCACCTCGTGACGACGAACCCGGACGGTAGCCCGCAGGTGACGTGCGTGTGGGTGGGGGTCGACGGCGACGACCTGATGACCGCGCATCTGAATCCGCGCCTGCGGAAGCTCGAGAACGTGCGCCGGGATCCGCGCGTAACGCTGTCGTTCGAGGGGACCGAGATCCAGTCGCCCGGCCTGCGCCAGTACGTCGTCGTCCACGGCCGCGCCGCGATCGAGGAGGGCGGGGCGCCGGAGCTGCTTCAGGAGCTCGCGCGCACCTACCTCGGGCCCGACGCGAAGTTCCCACCGATGCAGGACCCGCCGCGGGGCGTGCGGCTGCGGATCGCGGTCGA
>DATAFB010000080.1:0-5845 GCA_036257695.1 Solirubrobacterales bacterium
GCGGCGGTCGCCGAGCTCGCGCTGGCGGTCAACGTCCTTGCCGCGGGGCTCGCGCTCGCCGGTCTGCTCGGGTACGCGATCGTCTACACGGTGTGGCTCAAGCCCTCGACGCCGCAGAACATCGTCATCGGCGGCGCCGCGGGCGCCGTCCCGCCGCTCGTCGGCTGGGCGGCCGCCACGGGCGGCCTCGAGGTCGGGGCGCTGTACCTGTTCGCGGTCGTTTTCCTGTGGACCCCGCCCCACTTCTGGGCGCTCGCGCTGCTGATCAAGGACGACTACGCGCGCACCGGAGTCCCGATGCTGCCGGTCGTGCGCGGCGAGGCGGCGACCCGCCGCCACATCCTCCTGTACTCGTTCGTGCTCGTGGCGTCGTCGCTGCTGCCGGTGGCGGGCGGCCTGCTCGGGACGTCGTACCTGATCTCCGCGCTCGCCCTCGGGGCCGCGTTCGCGGGGCTCGCCGCGCGGCTGTGGCTGCGCCCGTCGCGGCGCGCCGCGCTGCACGTCTATTTGGCCTCGCTCGCCTACCTGGCGCTGCTGTTCGCCGCGATGGCGTTGGATAGAGTCACCTAGGTGGATCGCCGCAGCGCCTACAGGAACCTCCGCGCCGCGATGCTGCTGGGGTCACTGGCGATCGCCGTCTTCGGGCTGACGTTCGTGTTCGCGGTCTTCTACATCGCGTGAGGTGAGCCCGGCGCGCGGACAGCCCCCCGAGCCCACGGAGCTCATCTACCCGCCCCGTCCCTCGTGGCTGCCGGCCCTGTTCGCCCTCGGGCTGGCGCTCGTCCTCGTCGGCCTGTTCGTGTGGTGGGTGTATGGCGCCATCGGGGCGATCATCGCCCTGATCGCACTCGTCGCGTGGATCAGACGGGCGTCCGCGGAGACCTCACGGCTGCCCCGCGTCCAGCGGCTCGCGACCGCGGTTCTCCCGCCGACGCCCCCGCGCCGCCCCGGCGAGCCCCGGTAGCAGCTAGCCGACCGCCTCCTGCTCCGGCGGGGTCATCCCCGAGGTCGCGCCCTCGGATGTCCACACCCGCATGATGTCCCGCATCGAGAGCACCCCGACCAGGTGCCCGCCCTCGACGATCACGAGGTGGCGAATCCCCCGCCTCGCCATCTCCGCGGCCGCGCGCTCGAGGCTCCAGCCGGGCGACGCCGTGATCACCGTGTCGCGCATGTGCTCGGCCACGCGTTCGGTGTCGGGGTCCTGGCCCCGGCCGACCGCGTTGAGGATATCGCGCTCGCTGATGATCCCGGGGCCCGGGGCCGCCTCGTCGATCACCACAGCCGCGCCAACCTGCTTGTCGGTCATCAGCTTCGCCGCCTCGCGCAGCGTGTGGCCGGGCCCGATCGTCAGGACGACGCTCGTCATGCCTTCGCGAACTTCCATCGCACCCCCGGGTGGCTAATGCCGATTGACGCAACCCTATCGAACAGCCGGCCGGGCCGGTGCGGGGTGCAGCCCGGGGTGCCCGCCGCTGAGCCGATATAGGATTCGCGCCCCGTGAGGGCCTGTGGACGCACGCTGCTGGGAGCTCCCGCCGCGCTGGCCGTCGCCGCGGCGCTGCTCGCGTTGCCCGGGTGCGACCTGCAGGAGAGCGCCGACCTCGACAACGGGCGGACGATGTTCGTCGAGAAGTGCGGCACTTGCCACGCCTTCAAGGAGGCGGGTACCCAGGCCGAGGTCGGGCCCGATCTCGACGCGGCGTTCGCCGCCGCGCGGGAGACGGGGATGGACCACGACACGATCGAGGGCGTGGTCGAGTCCCAGATCGACAACCCGCGCGTGACCGAGGAGGGCAGCCCCGCCTACATGCCCGCCGACCTCGTCACCGGCGACGACGCCAAGGACGTCGCCGCCTACGTCGCCGAGTACGCGGGCGTTCCCGGCGTCAAGCCGCCGATCCCGCCCGACGCGGGTCCGGGCGCAGAGGTGTTCCTGACCCAGGGCTGCGGCAGCTGCCACACCCTGTCCGAGCTCGGCGACATCGCCACCGGGACCGTGGGCCCCAACCTCGACGAGACGCTGCCCGGCCAGAGCCCCGGGCAGGTCGAGCAGTCGATCGTCGACCCGAACGCCGACATCGTCCAGGGGTTCCCCGAGGGCGTGATGCCCGACACGTACGAGGATCTCCCGCCAAAGGAGCTTCAGGACCTGGTCGACTTCCTGGTCGAGTCGGCGGGCAAGGGTCAGTAGGCCGAAATTTCTTGTAACGCCCGCGGGCGCCCGCGCGTTATTCGGGCACAACGCGCCGAGTGACGCAAGGCGCGGTCACGCCTGGAGCGCGCGCCCGCCGCCTGCGTCATCGCGGCGCCCCCGCCGCCTCCGCGTCGAGGTCGACGACGACGTGCGTGACCGGGAGCTCGACCTCCTCGCGCGCCCGCGCGACGACCCCGCGCTCCAGCCACCGCGAGCGATCGGGCGGGTGAGTGGAGATGATCACCTCGTCAGCCCCGAACTCGCGCAGGGCGTCCTCCATCGCCACGTTCGGGTCGCAGTCGCCGACCTCGGCGCGCGCCCTCAGCCCCAGCGCCTCGATCGCCTGCACCGACTTCGCCTGGCGCCGCCGCGCCGCGTGGATCGCGTCGTCGACGTCCGAGGCCCACGCCTTGACGGCCGACCCGACGAGCGCCGGCGTGATGACGAGGATCTCGGTGTCGCGGCCCTTGGAGCGGTTGCGGATCTCGTCGAGCAGCGCGCCGCCGCCGACCGTCTCGTTGGCGACGACGAGGATGCGATGAGAGCGGCCGTCGCCGCGCGCGATCTCGGCCTTCTGGGGCTCGGTCCCGCGCGACGCGCGCCACGCGAACCCGATCCCCACCCCGACCAGGGCCGCGGCGAGCACCACCCCGAACTCCGGCCCGGCGAGCAGGCTGAGCGCTATAACCGCCGCCGCTCCCGCGCCGACGATCATCACCATGCGAAAGGCGTCGGCCTCGGATCGAAGCGGGTTGTGCATCGAGACCAACCCTAGTACGGCCCTTTTCAGATGTGGAGTCCGCGGCTTGGCTCAGGCGTGCCCCGTCGCCTCGGCGACGCAGCGCCGGATCGCGGCCGCCGAGCGACGCACGTCGTCCTCGCTCGTGCGCCAGTTGCTGATCGAGACGCGGATCGCCCTGCGACCCCGCCACGTCGTGCCCGCGAGCCAGCACGTGCCGTCCGCCTGGATGCGCGCGATCGCGTCGGCGGTCGCGTCGCCGGAGTCGTCGTCGCGGATCGCGACGAGCACCTGGTTGATCACGACGTCGTTTAGCAGCTCGAGCGAGGGGTCCGCGTCGAGCTCCGCGGCCATCACCCGAGCCAGGTCGCAGCATCGCTCGACGAGCTCGCCCACACCGCGGCACCCGAGCGAGCGCAGCGTCGCGTAGAGCGCGAACCCGCGCGCCCGCCGCGACGACTCGGGCACGTACTCGTACGAGTCGCGGGCGGCATCGGCGGCCGTCAGGTAGGCGGCGCTGACCCCCATCGCGCCGCCCAGCGCGGATGGGTCGGCCGCGGCCACGAAGCCGCAGTCATAGGGAACGTTCAGCCACTTGTGGGCGTCGGTCGACCACGAGTCGGCGCGGTCCAGGCCACGGGTCAGGTGCGCCAGCTTCGGTGTCGCCGCCGTCCACAGCCCGATCGCACCGTCCACGTGCAGCCACGCGCCGTGGGGCTCGCATGCGCCGGCGATCTCGTCCACCGGGTCGAAGCAGCCCGTGTTGACCTCGCCCGCCTGTGCGCACACGATCGCGGGGCCGTCGCCGCGCTCGAGCTCGGCCGCGAGCCGATCGGGCCTCATCCTGCCGGCGTCATCGGCCTCGACCCGGACCGCGTTGTCCGTTCCCAGCCCCAGCATGCGCAGGGCGACGAAGATCGTCGCGTGAGCGTGTTCGCCGACCAGCACCCGCACGCGGGGGGCGTCCTGCAGCCCGCGCGCCTCCACGTCCCAGCCGGCCCGCCTCAGCACCGCGTGGCGCCCGGCCGCGATCCCGGCGAAGTTGGCCATCGTGCCCCCGGTCGTCAGCCCGAACGCCGCCGACGGCGGCAAACCCAGCAGGTCAAGCACCCAGCGTCCCGCGACCTCCTCCGCGACGCCCGCGGAGGGACCACAGACGTACAGGCTCGCGACCTGGTCCCACGCCGTAGCGAGCAGATCCGCTCCCAGCGCGGCCGGCAGCGAGCCGCCGATCACGAAGCCGAAGTACCGCGGGCCGGCGGTCGCGATCAGCCCCGGCTCCGCCGCCCGCGCGAGCTCGTCGACGACCGTCGCGGGGTCCTCGCCCGTGTACGGGAGCTCGCGGCCGAGCAGGCCGCGGAGCTCGTCGACGCTCGCCGCCTCGCGCACGGGCCGGTCCGGCAGCTCGGACAGATACCGGCGCGCGTGCCGGTCGGCGACCTCGAGCACGCGGTCGTATGGATCGGCGCTCACCGGCCGAGCATGTCACAGCCGCGGGCCCGGGCTCGTCGCGACGCTCAGTCGTCCCGCGCCTCGTAGCGGTGGCGGATCCGCTCCCAGTCTCCCATGTGGTCCTCGGTCCAGGTGGACCACTCGACTGGCCGCCCGTCGAGCGCGTCGGCGAGGTGGTCGAGGTGGATGTGCCAGCCGGCGAGCGTTTGGGCGGCCGGGAGCCCCTCGGGGAGCTCGATCGTGTTCGTGAACGCGACCACGCAGCCGTCTCCATCGGGGCGCAGCTCCCACCGCATCCGGCCCATCTTGTCGGTGTCGTACTCGATCACCCGCGGCGGGTCGAGCTCCGTGATCGTCCCCGTGGCCGGCTCCGCCGGGTCGACGTCCCCGAGGTCGACCCCGTGCTCCTCCCACTCCTGCGGCGAGTCGGGGACGTTGAGCCACCGCAGCGCGATCCGGCCTCCCTCGACCAGCTCGAGCTCGTCGGCGGCCGCCAGCCACTGCGCGAGCTGGTCGGGCTCGGTCAGCGCGGCCCACACCCGCTCGACCGTGTGCTCGAGGCGGCGCTCGTAGCGCAGCACGTGCCTGCCCCCCACCTCCTCGATCGTCCCGAGCGGGGCCTGAAGAGCGTGATCCTGGTTCATCGCGGTCCTCCTTCGCGTGTGTCGAGGTGGCTCTCGAGGGCGTCGAGGCGACCGGCCCACAGCCGCCGGTACGGCCGCAGCCAGGCGTCGATCTCCGCGAGCGGCTCGGGACGGACCCTGTACAGGCGTCGCTGCGCGTCGACGCGGACCTCGACCAGGCCGGCGTCCCGCAGCACCCGCAGATGCTTCGACACCCCCGGCTGGCTGAGCGGGATCCGCTGCACCAGATCGCCGACGGAGAGCTCGCGCTCGCGGACGAGGTCTAGTAATCGAGGCCGGGCAGCCGCAGCGGTCAGCCGTCGTCCGCGGCGAGCTCGGCGGGGTCGGGGATCTCGATCGGACCCTCCTTCGGCTGACCGATTCGGAGGTGGTTGCCGAACGGATCCCGCAGGCCGCAGTCGGTGCCGTAGAAGCGCTCGGTCGGCTCCTCGGTGAACTCGACGCCCTTGGCCTTCAGCTCTTCGTACGTCCTGTGGATGTCGTCGACCGTGAAGATCCCGGCCATGCCCATCGCGCCCTTCGTCACCAGCTCGCGGATCTCCTCGGCGGTCGCCTCGTCGTGCGCGGGCGGGCCGGGCTTCTCCAGCAGGAGCTGGCGGTCGGGCTCTCCTGGGGGGTTGACGGTCAGCCACCGCATGAAGCCGAGGTCGGCGTCCGTGTTCAGCTCGAGGCCGAGCTTGCCGACGTAGAAGTCGAGCGCCTCGTCCTGGTCGAGCACGTAGACCTGTGAATGTGTGATTTGTTTGATCATGCGGGCGAAGCTAGCCGACCGCGCGCCGGCTCGCTTCTCCGAAACTGCTCGGTCTCGTCCAC
>DATAFB010000088.1:0-2583 GCA_036257695.1 Solirubrobacterales bacterium
ACGACACCGACCTCGCGGCCAAGCTCGAGGAGGTATGCCCCGTCGACATCTTCGCGGCGGGCGACGCGGGGGTCGAGATCGTCGACGAGAACCTCGACGAGTGCGTCCTGTGCGAGCTGTGCATCGACGCGGCGCCGCCCGGCACCGTGCGGGTGCGCAAGCTCTACGACGGCACCGAGCTGAAGCGGTAGCGCCGGTCCCCCAGGGTGTCCTCGAGGCGCGGAGCGATCCCGGCACGAGCGGCTGCGGCAAACTGACCCGGGATGAACTTCGCCGAGTACGTCTTCGAGGCCTTTCCGGCCTCCAAGAGGGCCCTGGTCGCCCTCGACCGCGACGGCAGCCGGGAGGTGTGGCACTTCGGCGAGCTGCTCGCGCGCACCGCCGGGCTGTCCGGCGCCCTGGCGGCGCGCGGGGTGCGCCGCGGCGACGTGGTGATGACCCTGATCGGCAACCGCCCCGAGTGGGTGCTGGCGATGATGGCGTGCTTTCGGATGGGCGCCGTCGCGATGCCCTGCAACGTGCAGCTGCGCCGTGCCGACCTCGAGCACCGGGTGAGCACCGCCGACCCGGCGCTCGCGATCGGCGAGGACGCGTACCTCGCCGAGCTCCCGGACGGGGTGCCGTACATGACGCTCGCCGAGCTGGCCGACGTCCTCGACGAAGACCTGCCGCAGGCGGCGGCGCTCGAGCCCGCGGAGCTCGACCCCGACGACCCCGCCGTCGACATCTTCACGTCGGGGACCACGGGCGAGCCGCGCGGCGTCGTCTACCCGCAGCGCTACCTGCCGGGGCAGCGCCTCCAGGCCGAGCACTGGTTCGGCGCCCGCGATGGCGAGCTCGCGTGGTGCACGGCGGCGACGGGATGGTCGAAGTCGGCGCGCAACGTATTCATCGCACCGTGGCTCGGCGGCGCGACGGCGCTGCTCCACGACGGTCGCTTCGACCCCGCCGAGCGGCTCGAGATCGCCGAGCGCGAGGGTGTCAACGTGCTGTGCCAGGCCCCGACCGAGTACCGGATGATCGCCAAGCGGGCATCGCTGCGCCCGAGCCCGGGTCTGCGCCACCTGGTGTCGGCGGGGGAGCCGCTCAACCCCGAGGTGATCACGGCGTTCCGCGACGAGGCGGGCCTCGCGATCCACGACGGTTACGGCCAGACCGAGACCGGCCCGGTGACGGGGATGCGCCCCGACGAGGACCCCCGCGACGGCTCGATGGGGCGGCCGCTGCCCGGGATCGAGGTGCGCGTCGCCGACGCCGAGCTCGAGGTCCGCGCCCGCACGTGCCCGACGTTCTTCTCGCGCTACCTCGGCTCGGAGCCGTTCGACGGCGAGTGGTGGCCGACCGGCGACCATGTCCGCGAGGACGAGGACGGGTACCTGTGGTTCGAGGGCCGCGATGACGACGTGATCATCTCCGCCGGGTACCGGATCGGCCCGTTCGAGGTCGAGTCGGCGCTGCTCACCCACCCGGCGGTCGCCGAGGCCGCCGTCGTGTCGGCCCCGGACGCGGAGCGGGGGTCGGTCGTGCGCGCGGTGGTCGTGCTGCGCGACGGGGCTCCGGGCGCGGCGCTCGCGGAGGAGCTCCAGGAGCACGTGAAGGGCGTCACGGCTCCATACAAGTACCCGCGCGTCGTCGACTTCGCCGACGCGCTGCCGAAGACGTCGAGCGGCAAGATCAAGCGTGCCGAGCTGCGGACCGATGGCTAGGCGACCCGTAGCCGCGTTCGCCGGGATCTTCGCGGTCACGCTGCTCGGCCTGCTGTCGGTCGGGGCCGTGATCCCGGTCCTGCCGCGCTACGTCAAGGGGCCGCTCGGCGAGGGCGACTTCGCTGTCGGGTTCGTCGTCGGCGCGTTCGCGTTCACCGGCCTCGCGGCGCGACCGCTCGCCGGCCACCTCGCCGACCTCCGGGGCCGCAGGGTGGCGGTGATACTCGGCTCGCTGCTCGCTGCCGTGGCCGGGCTGCTGTACTTCATCCCCGGCCTTCCGGCGCTCGTCCTGTCGCGGTTCGCGCTCGGCGCCGGCGAGGGCACCGTGTTCACCGCCGGCGCGACGTGGGTGGTCGACCTCGCCCCGCCGGAGCGCCGCGGCAGGATCGTCGGCCTGTACGGGCTCGCGGTGTGGACCGGGCTCAGCCTCGGCCCGCCGATCGGCGACCTGCTGCTGCGCGCCGGCGGCTACGACCTCGTGTGGGCGTTCGCCACCGCGGCGCCGCTGCTCGGGGCGGCGATCGCGAGCCGGCTCCCGGACCCGCACCTCCCGAGCCCCGGCGACGAGCCGCGGTCGCTGATCGCGCGCGAGTCGCTGCGATCGGGGGTGGCGCTGGGGCTCGGCGTGATCGGCTACGCGGCGATCGCGGCGTTCGTGATCCTCCACCTCGAGGAGCGGGGCATCGGCCACGGCACGCTCGCGTTCACGGTCTTCGCGGTCACCGTCGTCGTCACGCGGCTCGTCGGGGGCGACCTGCCCGACCGGCTCGGGCCCGTGCGCTGCGCGACGGCGGCGGCGACGGTCGAGGCGCTCGGCCTCGCGATCGTCGCGCTGGCGCCGAGCCTGCCGGTGACGCTGATCGGCGCGTGCGCGATG
>DATAFB010000092.1:0-8267 GCA_036257695.1 Solirubrobacterales bacterium
GACGACGTGTTCCGGCTCGTCGCGCGGCCCGAGGACGCGCCAGACGACCCACAGACCGTCACAGTCGCGTTCGAGGAGGGCTGCCCGGTGGCGCTCGACGGAGAGCGCCTGGGGCTCGTCGAGCTGCTCGAGCGGGCGGCCGAGCTCGGCCGGCGACACGGGGTCGGGATCGTCGACCACGTCGAGGACCGGATCGTCGGCCTCAAGGTGCGTGACCTGTACGAGGTCCCGGCGGCCGCACTCGTGCTGACCGCCCACCGCGAGCTCGAGCGGATCGTGTGCACGATCCACCAGAACGAGTTCAAGCCCCAGCTCGAGCGCCAGTGGGCCTACCTGTGCTACGCGGGGCTGTGGCACGAGCCGCTGCGCTCCGACCTGGACGCGTACATGGACGCGGTCAACCGCTACGTCACCGGGGAGGTGAGCCTGCGGCTCTACAAGGGCTCCGTGCGCCCGGTCGCCCGTTCGTCGCCCTACGCGTTGTACGATCGCGACCTCGTCGGCTTCGGCGAGTCCGGCGGCGAGTTCAGTCAGGACGCGAGTCCCGGCTTCATCGAGCTGTTCTCGCTCCAGAGCCGGATGGCGCACCGGATTAGATCTCGCGCCCGCGGGAAGGAGGAGGAGCGATGAACCCCGTCTATCAGGCGATCGGCCGCGCGGTGGTGTGGTTCGTTCGCGTCCGCTACGGGCGCCAGATCCGGATCGCCCTCGGCGTCGGAGTCGCGCTGGCGCTCCTCGGCGGCTTCCTGGCCGCCAGCCGCGACGTCGAGGAGGGCTGATCCGGGCCGGGCTGCAAGTTCACTTGCAGTTCATAACGTCGCGACGCTTGTGTGAGCGTTCGTTAGTATCCGCGCCTTCGCGTAACCGCCGAGCTCCCGGGTCTGCGCCGGGAGACGGGGGACCCAAAACGTTGGGGCGAATCGCAGCCTTGTGCGTAGCGCCAGTCCTTCGGCGCGAGCCCGTCAGCTAACCCCGTAGGCGCGCAGAAGGATGAGGTCGACTTCCAACAGCCGCCATGCGCTTGCCGTCACGGGGACGGCGCTGATCGCGACCCTCGCGCTCGCCATGAGCGCGACACAGGTGCTCGCCCAGGACGTCGCCGCGCTCGAGTCGAGGATCGCGAGCGCGCAGAGCGAGGCCGAGGGCCTCGCGGCCGAGGTCGACGCGACGACGGGAGAGCTCGCCGCGACGCGGGCTCGCGCGTCCGCGGCCGCCGAACGCGAAGCACAGGTCTCGGGCGTGCTCGCCCAGGGGCGCGAGCGCGCCGCGGCGCTCGCCGAGCGGGTCGACGCGGCCCAGGCGCGGCTCGTCGAGGCGCGCGCTCGGCTGCGCGACGCGATCGACGTGCTCGAGCGCCGGCTCGTGTCGATCTACAAGGGCGAGGACCCGGACGCGCTCACGCTGATCCTCGAATCCGACGGATTCGAGGACCTCGCCACCCGAACCGACTACCTGGAGCGGATCGAGGACGCGGACCAGGACCTCGTCGACCGCGTGCGTGAGCTGCGGGCGCAGGTCGCAAGCGAGCTTGCGACGGTCGAGGACGCCCGCGCGCAGCAGGAGGCCTTCAACGCTCGACTCGAGCAGGCGCGGGCGCAGATCGCCGCCGTTCGTGCGAACGCGGAGGCGCAGGCCGCCGCGCTTGCGGACGCCCGCGCCGCGCAGGCGGACTCGCTGGCGACGCTTCGCTCCCAGGTCGACGACTGGACGGCGCAGGTCCAGGAGGCGCAGAGCGTCTCCCAGGCCCAGGCGCAGCAGCAGGTCGGCGCCTGGGTCGGCGACTGGGCGATCCCGCAGGCGATCGTGATGTGCGAGTCGGGCGGCAGCTTCGACGCCGTCAACCCGTCCAGCGGCGCCGGCGGCGCCTACCAGATCCTCCCTTCGACGTGGGATTCCTACGGCGGCGACGGGCTGCCCCAGAACGCGTCTGCGAAGCAGCAGCACGACGTCGCGTCGCAGATCTGGGCGGACTCGGGCGGCAGCGCCTGGGTCTGCGCCGGGTAGCCAGACCGGCTAGCTCAAGCTGCGCGTGAGGATCCCCACCGCTTCATCCACCTCCGCTTCCTCGATTACCAGCGGGGGCAGCAGCCGCAGCGTGTCGGCGGATGCTGCGTTGATCACCAGCCCGCGGGCGAGCGCGCTTGCCGCAACCTCAGCGGCGTCGAGGCCGTCGTCGAGCCCGACCCCGAGCATCAGGCCGCGCCCGCGCACGCCGGCGACGCCGTCGAGCTCCGCCAGTCCCGACGATAGGCGCGAGCCCAGCTCGCGCACGCGGCGCAGCAGCGCGGCATCGTCGATCACGTCGAGCGCCGCCAGCGCCGCGCTCGCGGCCAGCGGTGCGCCGGCGAACGTCGACCCGTGCTCGCCCGCCGCGAGCACGTCGTCGAGGTGCGGCGACGCGACGCATGCGCCCACCGGCAGCCCGCCACCGAGCGCCTTCGCCGCGGTCATCACGTCGGGGCGCACCGGGCCCTGCTCCCACGCCCACAGCGACCCGGTCCTCCCCATCCCCGTCTGAACCTCGTCGAGGACGAGCAGCGCGCCGGACGCGTCGCACGCCCGCCGCGCTGCGGCGACGACGTCGTCGGGCACCGGGTGCACGCCCGCCTCGCCCTGGATCGGCTCGAGCAGGACCGCGGCGGTGCTCTCCCCCACCGTCCGCTCGAGCGCCGCGGCGTCGTCGCGCGGCACGACCTCGAAGCCGGCCAGCAGCGGCCCGAACAGCTCCTCGCTGGCGATCTTCGGCGACGCGGTCAGGGTCGCGATCGTGCGGCCGTGGAAGGCGCCGTCGAGGACGACGACCTCGGGCCGCTCGACGCCGCGCGCATGGGCGTGCTTGCGGGCGAGCTTGATCGCGGCCTCGTTCGCCTCGGCGCCGGAGTTGCACAGGAAGACCCGCCCCCCGAGGCTCGACTCCGAGACCCGCGCGGCGAGCCGCATCCCCGGCTCCGAGTAGTACAGGTTCGAGACCCCGACCAGCCGCCCCGCCTGGGCGCGGAGCGCGTCCGTGATCCGGGGGTGGCAGTGGCCGGCGTTCATCACCCCGAGCCCGGCGAAGAAGTCGAGGTACTCCCTGCCGTCGGCGTCCCACAGCCGCGCGCCCTCGCCGCGCGCGAACGCGACCGGCGCCCGCTTGTACGTTGGCATCAGCCACCGCGACTCGAGCGTCTGAAGCTCGGAGAGAGTCAAGTGACGAGTACCCGCGAGAAGCGGAGTCGGGAGCGAGCGAGCAATCCAACAGAATGCCGCAAGTTCGCTAGCCAACTTGCGGGTGGTGTTTGGGGCGAGCGGGAGACGAGCATTCTCGCGGAACTTGATTCCCTCAAGGTGTGACCTTCGTGCCGATCCCCGCGTCCGTGAACAGCTCCAGCAGCAGCGTGTGCGGCCGACGCCCGTCGATGATGTGGGCGTGCTGGACGCCGCCGCGGATCGCCTCGACGCAAGCCTGGAGCTTCGGCCGCATGCCGCCGGCGACGCCGTCCAGCGCCGCCTCGATCTCGCCCACGGTCGTCTCCGAGATCCGCGAGCCCGGGTCGTCGGGGTCGGACAGCCACCCCTCGACGTCGGTGAGGAAGATCGCCTTGTGGGCCCGCAGCCGCGCCGCGACCTTGCCGGCGGCCTCGTCGGCGTTGACGTTGTACGAGTTGCCCTCGCGGTCGGCGCCGAGCGACGCGACGACGGGGATGTAGTCCGCGGCGATGTGGTTGAGCACGTCGGCGTCGACGCGCTCGATCTCGCCCACGAACCCGACCTCCGCCGCGTTGGGGACGGGCCGGACCTCAAACAGTGTGCCGTCCTCGCCGCTGAGCCCGACGGCGGGCTGGCCGTGGCGGTTGAGGCGCAGGACGATGTCCGAGTTGACCTTGCCGAGCAGGACCATCTTCGCGACCTCGACGGTCTCGCGGTCCGACACCCGCAGGCCCTCGACGAACCGCACCTCCATCCCCAGCCGCTGCATGTACTCGGTGATGTCGGGGCCGCCGCCATGGACGACGATCGGGTTCAGCCCGACGTACTTCAGCAGCACGACGTCGGTCGCGAACGCCTCGCGCAGCTCCTCGTCGCGCATCGCCGCGCCGCCGTACTTGATCACGATCGTGCGCCCGTGGAACTCCCTGATGTAGGGGAGCGCCTCGAGCAGGGTCTCGACGCTGGCGCTCATTTCATCTTCCAGATTCGCGCTCGGCCCAACATCAAATTCCCCGCCCGCCCCCACCCTTGGAGAGCCTCGCGCTCATGACGTGTACTCCGCGTTGATCCGCACGTACTCAGGGGTGAGGTCGGAGAAGTACACGTGCGCGGACGCGTCGCCGCGGCCGAGCGCGATCCCGAGCTCGACCTCCGCCGCGTCGGAGCCGAGCTCCGCGGCGTCGATCACTTCGGGGCCTAGCTCGTCGAGCTGCTCTCCGGCGAGCGCCATCCCGGCCGCCTGCGCCACACGCCCCCAGTTGGGGTCGCGGCCGTAGAGTGCCGTCTTGACCAGCGGCGAGTTGGCGATCGCGCGCGCGACGCGGTCGGCCTCGCCGTCGGACCGCGCGCCGGCGACCGTCACCCGCGCCACGCGGCTCGCGCCCTCGCCGTCTGCGACGACCTCGAGCGCGAGCTGGAGCAGCACCGCGTCGAGCAGCCCCGGGGGGAGCCGCTCCCCGGCCGCCCCCGTCGCCTGCACGAGCACGGTGTCGTTGGTGCTCATCTGCCCGTCGACGGTGATGCGGCCTAACGACGCGTCGACCGCGGCGCGGAGCTCGGCGGAGGGATCGTCGATCGCGGCATCGGTCTGCACGAAGCACAGCATCGTCGCCAGGCCGGGCTCGATCATCCCCGCGCCCTTGGCCTGGGCGGAGAGCGTCACGCCCCCGCTCCGCACCGCGCACGCCTTCGGGCCCCGGTCGGTGGTCATGATCGCCTCCGCGAACCGGCTTCCGCCCCACGCGTCGAGCCGCTGCGCCGCAGCGGCGACTCCCGCCTCGACCCTGCCGGCGGGCAGCGGCACGCCGATCGTCCCCGTCTCCGCGACGGCTACCGCGCGCGGTTCGACCTCGAGCTCGCGTGCCGCCGCGTCGCGGATCGCGACCGCGTCCGCGTACCCCTGCTCGCCGGTCGCCGCGTTGGCGTTGCCGGAGTTGACGACGGCTGCCCTGATCGAGGCGGCGTCGCACCGCTCACGGCACACCCGCACGGGCGCGGCGGCGGCGGCGTTGCGGGTCAGCAGCAGCGCCGAGCCGACCTCCTCGGCGTCGCACGCCAGCAAGCCGACGTCGGTTTCGCCGCCGCCCTTGACGCCCGCCGGGACGCCGGCGGCCCGAAACCCGGGCGCGAGCTCCGCCGGGTCGAGCTCCTCGACCTCGTCCGGCGGCCTCACCCACCGCGAGCGGAAGAACCGCCGTGTCCCCGCCGACTCAGTGCTGGTCACCGGTGACCGATCACTCATCTCAACCCGGCCGTTTCCGGCAGCCCCAGCATCAGGTTCAGGTTCTGCACCGCCTGGCCGGCCGCCCCCTTCCACAGGTTGTCGATCGCCGCGAACACGACCGCGCGGCCGGCGTCGTCGTCGACGGTGACGTGGATGCGGCACGAGTTGGTGTCCCGCACGTCGCGGACGCCGGGCGGGCCGTCGGTCAGCTCGACGAACGGCTCCTCGCCGTAGCGCTCCCAGTACATGCGCTCGAGCTCCGCGGCGCCGAGCCCCCGCGACAGCCGCACGTAGCAGCTCACGAGCTCGCCCTGATCGAGCGGCAGCAGGTGGGGCACGAAGGTCAGCGGCGAGTCCGAGCCCAACGCCGACAGCTCCTGGGCGATCTCGGGCTCGTGACGATGCCCCTCGGTGCCGTACGGGGCGAAGTTCTCGTCGACGGAGACGAAGTGGAGGCGCTCGCCGCCCCCGCGTCCGGCGCCGGAGACGCCGGACTTCGCGTCGACGACCACGTCCTCGACCGCGCCGGCCTCTGCGAGCGGCGCCAGCGCCAGCACCGCGGCGGTCGGGTAGCAGCCGGGGTTCGCGACAAGGTTCGCGCTCGCGATCCCGCGCCGGTACAGCTCCGTAAGCCCGTACACGGCCTCGGCGGCGAGCCGTGGGTCGGGCGGGTCGCCGTACCAGCGCCGATACGTGCCCGGGTCGCGGAACCGGAAGTCGGCCGACAGGTCGACCACCCGCAGCCCGCGCTCGCGCAGCGCCGCCACGGCGGGCGCCGACGCGCCGTGCGGGTAGGCGACGATCGCCGCGTCGCAGTCCCGCGCCGCGTCGGGATTGAGCTCCTCGAGCACGAGCGGCACGCGGTAGCGCGGATACAGGCGGTCGAGCGGCGTCCCGACCTCGCTGCGGGCGGTCACCCGCGCGAGCTCGAGCGCCGGGTGGGCCCACACGATCTGCGCCGCCAGCGCGCCGGTGAACCCGCTCGCGCCCGCGACCACGACCCGCGCGGCGGGATCGCCGTCGAGCGGTTGGGCGGCGTCACTCACGCAGGGTCCCTCCCAGCCGCTTCAGCTCCTCGGTGATCGCCTCGCGCCTCGCCGCGACCTCGTCGTCGGTCAGCGTGCGGTCCGGGGAACGGAACTCGAGCCGCAGCGCGAGGCTCTTTCGCCCCGCGCCGACCTGCTCCCCGCGGTAGCTGTCGAATACGCGCGCCTCCCGCAGGAGCTCGCCGCCACCGGCGAGGACGGCATCGCGCACCCGCGAGGCGGGCACGTCCTCGTCGACCACGATCGCGAGGTCCTGGTGCACCGCGGGATAGGTGGTCACGTCCTCGTACTGCTCGCGGCCGTACGAGGCCGCTGCAACGAGCTCGGCGAGCCCGAGCTCGAACGCGGTCGCCGCCTCGACGTCCCACTCGCGGCACACCAGCGGGTGCACCTCGCCGAGCCAGCCGGCGTCGAGGCCCCCGGCGACGATCCGCGCGGCCCGCCCCGGATGCAGGAACGGCTCCGCCACGGGCTCGAAGGAGAGCTCGGCGCCGAGCTCGCTCGCGAGCGCCTCGAGCACGCCCTTGACCGCGAAGAAGTCCGCCGGGTGCTGCTCGCCGCGCCAGCTCGGGGGCGCGAGCGACCCGACTGCCAACCCCCCGAGGCGCGAGGGCTCGAACGCCGGCGCCGGCCGGTCGCCGCTGAACTCGCCACCCAGCACACCTCCCGCCTCCGAGCGGCCCTCGCGGAGGTAGGCGCGGCCGGACTCGAACAGCGCCACCCGTTCGGCGCCGCGGGCGAGGTTGTAGCGGCCGGCGTCGAGCAGCGACCCGAGCAGAGTCGTGCGAAGCCGCGAGTGCTCCTGCGAGAGCGGGTTGGAGACGCCGATCGCCCCGGCGCGGGTATCGCCGTCGGCGATCCGCAGCCGCGCGGGCATCCCGGGGTCGGTGAGGCTGAGGGTGACGACGGCGTCGAAGCCGAGGTCACGGAGGACGTCCTCGGAGCGGCGGCGAAGCGCCTGCTCGCGGGTCAGGCGCCCCGCCTGGCCCGTCGCCTCGGGCAGCGTCGAGGGAAGGTGCTCCTGGTAGCCGTGGATCCGCCCCACCTCCTCGATCAGATCCGCCTCGCGAGTCACGTCGTAGTGGCGGTGGACCGGGACCTCGGCGGTGAGCTCGTCGCCGTCGCGCTCAACGCCGAACTCGAGCCGCTCGAGGTACTCCGCGCACCGCTCGGCCTCGATCCGCATCCCGAGCAGCGCGTCCGCGCGCGAGCTCCGCATCCGCACCCGGTGCGGCTCCGGGATCTCGGCCGCGACGTCGATCGTCCCCGGCACGAGCTTCGCGCCGCATACCTCGACCATCAGCGTCGACGCGATCCGCTGGGCGCGGATCGCGAGCTCGGGGTGGAGCTGCTTCTCGAACCGGTTCGAAGCGTCCGAGCGCAGCCCCAGCTTCCGCGACGTGCGCAGGATGTTGACGCCGTTCCAGGTCGCGACCTCGAGCAGCACCCGTGTCGTCGAGTTCGACACCTCGGACGCGGCGCCGCCCATGATCCCGGCGATCCCCGACGGCCCGTCGCGGTCGCACACGAGCACCGTCTCGGCGTCGAACGTCCGCTCGACCCCGTCGAGGGTGGTCATCTTCTCGCCCTCGGACGCGGTGCGGACTATCAGCTCGCCGCCGGGAACCCGGTCGAGGTCGAAAGCGTGCAGCGGCTGCGCGGTCAGCAGCATCACGTAGTTGGTGACGTCGACGACGTTGTTGATCGCGCGCTGGCCCGCCGCCATCAGCCGCGCCTTCAGCCACAGCGGCGAGGGGCCGATCTCGACGTCGGTGAACACGCGGGCGGTGAACCGCGGGCACAGCTCC
>DATAFB010000115.1:0-22943 GCA_036257695.1 Solirubrobacterales bacterium
GCGGCTGATCCCGGCGATCGAGGGCATGATCGCCGCCCGCCCGGTGGCGGTGATGGCTGACACGTTCGCGCCCGAGGTCGCCCGCCGGGCGCTCGACGCCGGGGCGGTCGCGATCAACGACACCGGCGGGGCCCGCGACCCGGCGATGCTCGAGCTCGCCGCGGAGAGCGGCTGCGGACTCGTGCTGATGCACACCGGGGGACCGCCCCGCCGCGACCGGCCGCCGCCGCGCCACGATGACGCGGTCGAGCACCTCCGCGAGTGGTTCGCCGGGCGCCTCGAGGACGCCCGCGCGCGCGGGGTGGTGACGGAGCAGGTCGTGCTCGACCCTGGGTTCGACTTCGACCTCTCGGTCGACGACGACCTCGAGGTCCTGTCGCGGCTCGACGAGCTGAACGAGCTCGGGCGGCCGCTGTTCGTCGCCCTGTCGCGCAAGGACTTTCTCGGCGCTGTGCTCGCCGGTTCGTGGGAGGGTCGCGTCCCGGCCCGCGACCGCGAGTGGGCGACCGCCGGCGCGGTGACGCTCGCGGTCACGGCGGGCGCCGCGCTGCTGCGGCTCCACGACCGCAGCGCTGTCGACGCGATGCGCGTCGCCCATCGAATAGCCAATGGCTAGACGCGCCGCCGACCCGCTGCCCGCGGCGCTGCAGCCGTCGGTCGGCGCGGTTTGGGAGCGCGCGATCGAGCCGGGACGCGACGACGGGCGGCTCGCCGCGGAGGGCTCGGAGGAGGGGGCCGCGGCGAAGCTGACGCCGGTCCCCACCGCGCTCGACCCCGAGCTCCGCGAGGCGCTGCGCGGAGCCGGGATCGAGGCGCTGTACTCGCACCAGGTCGAGGCGCTCGAGGCCGCGGGGCGGGGCAGCGTGATCGTCACCAGCGGGACGGCGAGCGGCAAGTCGCTGTCGTTCAACCTGCCGGTGCTCGACGGGCTCGCGCGCGAGCCGAGGCAGCGGGCGATGTACCTGTACCCGACCAAGGCGCTCGCCCAGGACCAGGCGCGGGCGCTCTCGGCGCTGGCGCCGCCGGGGCTGCGGCACGCGATCTACGACGGGGACACCCCCCGCGACGACCGCCCCGCGATCCGCCGCCGCTCCAACCTCGTGCTGACGAACCCGGACATGCTCAACGTCGGGGTCCTCCCCCACCACAAGAGCTGGGGGGACTTCCTCGCCAACCTAGCGTGGGTCGTCGTCGACGAGGCGCACGCGTACCGCGGTGTGTTCGGCTCCCACGTCGCCAACGTGCTGCGGCGCCTGCGCAGGGTGGCGCGCATCTACGGCGCCTGGCCCCGGTTCGTTCTCGCGTCGGCAACGATCGCGAACCCGCGCGAGCTCGCGACGCGGCTGTCGGGAGAGGAGTTCGAGCTCGTCGACTCGGACGGCGCGCCGCGCGCGCCGCGCCGGATCGCGATGTGGAACCCGCCGCTGCTCGACGAGCGCTCCGGCACCCGGCGGTCGGTGCTGTCCGAGGGGGCGGACCTGCTCGCGGCGCTGGTCGGCGAGGGGCTGCGGACGATCTGCTTCCTCAACAGCCGCCGCGGCATCGAGCTGATCCAGCGCTTCGCCCGGGAGCGGCTGCGCGA
The DNA here is from genome assembly GCA_036257695.1 of Solirubrobacterales bacterium. Classification (GTDB taxonomy): domain Bacteria; phylum Actinomycetota; class Thermoleophilia; order Solirubrobacterales; family 70-9; genus DASPWW01. The sequence goes on from DATAFB010000115.1 coordinate 1,583, forward strand.
GGACGGGCGGGGCGAGCTCGCGGAGCTGATCGCGCCGTACCGCGCCGGCTACACGCCACGGCAGCGGCGCGAGATCGAGGCGGCGCTGTCGAACGGCGAGCTGCTCGCGGTCGTCGCCACCGACGCGCTCGAGCTGGGGATCGACGTCGGGGAGCTCGACGCGGCGATCTGCGTCACGTTCCCGGGGACGGTCGCGAGCCTGCGCCAGATGTGGGGGCGCGCGGGGCGGCGTCGCGAGGGCCTCGCCGTGTACGTCGCCGGCCAGGACGCGCTCGACCAGTTCTTCTGCCGCCATCCCGACGAGTTCCTGGGGCGCCCGGTCGAGGCGGCGATCCTCGACCACGAGAACGAGCAGATCCAGAATCAGCACCTCGTCGCCGCCGCGTACGAGGCGCCGCTCGGCGGCGGTGAGCAGGCGACGCTCGCCGACGGGGAGGCGGCCGGGTCCCCCGACGACGAGGTGCTCGGGCCGCGATGGCGCGAGCGGGCCGACGAGCTCGTGCGCCTCGGCCGCCTGCGGCGCGGGCGCGGCGGCCGCTACGTCGTGCGCGGGTCGGGGTTCCCGGCGGGCGAGCTGTCGCTCCGCTCCGCGTCCCCCGACACCGTCGCGGTCGTCGACGCCCGCTCGGGCGAGCTGCTCGGCAGCGTCGAGGCGGAGCGCGCGTTCACGACCGTCCATCCGGGCGCCGTGTACCTGCACCTGGGCGCGTCGTACGAAGTGCGCGAGCTCGACGTCGACGCGCGGCGGGCGATCGTCCAGCCGTTCGAGGGCGACTGGTACACGCAGCCGAAGAAGGAGACCGAGACCTTCATCGAGCGCACCGAGGTCTCGCGCGACGCGCTGGGGGTGGAGCTGTCGTTCGGGGACGTGTCGGTCACCGAGCAGGTGATCGCCTTCCAGCGCAAGCGGCTGTCGGACCACGAGGTGATCGACACGATCGGGATCGAGCTGCCGGAGCAGAACTTCCCCACCCAGGCGCTGTGGTATGTGCTGCCGCCGAAGCTCGCCGGCGCGGTGCCGACCGACGCCCTGCTCGGCTCGCTGCACGCCACCGAGCACAGCCAGATCGCGGTGCTGCCGTTGGTCGCGATGTGCGATCGGTGGGACATCGGCGGGCTGTCGACGAACGTCCACTACCAGACGGCCAGCCCGACGATCTTCGTCTACGACGGTCACCCCGGCGGGGTCGGGATCGCGCGCCGCGGCTACGACGAGTTCGAGCGCCTGGTGGCGGACGCCGCGCGGCTGATCTCCGAGTGCCCGTGCGAGGACGGGTGCCCGTCGTGCGTCCAGAGCCCCAAGTGCGGGAACCTGAACGAGCCGCTGGACAAGGCCGGCGCGCTGCGCCTGATGGAGCTCATGCGACGCGGGATAGAGTAAGGCGGCAAGTTCGCAAGCGAGGCGGTGACCGCCAAGTTCGCTCGCGAACTTGGCGATTATCCTGGGCGCGACGATACGGGAGGTCAGGGAATGCTCAATCCGTTCACCCATCGCAAGGTCCTCAGGAAGGGGATGCCCGGCCGGGCGGCGATCGTCGAGATCGTGGCGCTCGACCGTGGCGCCTCCAGCTTCAACCTGCCGATGACGCTCCACGTCCACGTCGAGGGGATCACCCCGTACGAGGTCGAGGGCCAGTGGATGGTCAAGGCCAAGGACACCGTCGGCCTGTCGGGCTCGATCCCGGTCAAGGTCGATCAGCTCGGCGCGGCGGGGATGCAGACCGCGACGCCGACGATCGACATGCGCAACGACCCCGAGCTGCGCACAAAGATCGAGCAGATAGTCGGGCACAAGCTGACCCCGGGCACCTCCGAGGTCGTCGCGGAGAACGATCCGCAGATGCAGATGCGGATCATGCAGGCGGTCCAGCAGCACATGGCCGAGGAGGCCGCCGGCGATGGCTTCTCGCAGCCCCCCGGGGGCGGCGGCGGTGACGACGCCGTCGGAAAGCTGGAGCGCCTGGCGGCCCTTCGGGACAAGGGCGCGATCACCGACACGGAGTTCGAGCGGGAGAAGGCAAAGATCCTCGCCGAGTCGTGACCGAGCCCCGGCGGCGCCAGGTGGCCATCTCGGGCGGTGGAGCCGATCCGCCCGTCGACGCGCTCGACGCCGCCGAGGAGGTCGGCCGCCGGCTGGCCGAAGCGGGAATCACGCTCGTATGCGGCGGGCTCGGCGGGGTGATGGAGGCGGCTTCGCGCGGCGCGGCCGGCGCCGGCGGCGAGGTGGTGGGCATCGTGCCGAGCGCCGACCCAGCCGACGCCAACCCCTACTGCACCCACGTCATCGCGACGGGGATCGGACATGCCCGCAATCTCGCCGTCGTCGCCTCCGGCGACGCCGTGGTCGCGATCGGCGGGGAGTGGGGGACGCTGTCGGAGATCGCGTTCGCCCGCCGCCTCGGGCGTCCGGTGGTCGCGCTGCGCACGTGGACGGTCCGCGGGATCGGCGCGATGGAGGACGCGCCCGGCATCGTTCCCGCGTCGACGCCGGCGGAGGCGGTCGACGTCGTCCAGCGCGCTTTGTCCTGACGGTTTGGCCACGCAGCGGCGCGCGCCGCGCGGCGGTCATCCGTCATGCCTCCGCCGCTAGCCTTTGCCCGCGCGGCGAGGTAGCTCAGTTGGTAGAGCACACGACTGAAAATCGTGGTGTCGCCGGTTCGATTCCGGCCCTCGCCATCGCTTAGACAAGCGGAATGCGGTTCCCTCCAGGGAGAAATCAGCCTCCGCCTCTGGAGCAATCCACCTTGCGTAGGTGGATTCGTCGACTCGTCCGGGATACGGGCCGATTGCCTCATAAGCGCCGCGGACAAACTCGACGTTCTCCTCCGACATCGCCTACTCCCCAAGCCCGGCGGCTTCGAGGGCTTCGTCGCGGTCGAGAAAGACCTGTCGCCGCGTGGTCTTGCCGTTCGTGATCCAGACGACGTTCCACCCCCGGACCTGGGTCTCCACGCCGCTGCCCTTGCCGCGCGTGGTGAGGAGCGCCCCGACGACAACCCGATCATCTCCAGCCTCGATGATCTCCTCGCTCAAAGTGGACGCTCTCCCAGGGTTCCAGGACGACCTGGTTGAACCACTCTCGGAGCTCCGCTTCGCCCCTGTAGATCCGGGCATGCTCCGTCCAAAACGCGGAGTCCTCCCATTCGACGTCGGGGCTGACAAGGACGACGAACGCGTCTACGTCTCGACGGTTGAGAGCCTCAATCCCTTGCAGGGCGATCTCGACGTTCTCGTGCGACATCGCCCCGCTCTGTATCCAGCTCGGCCTACGGCCCGTTACGAACCCTCGGCGGGCGGGCGCTCGCTTTCGAGCAGTTCCAGGATGCGGTCTGTGTTCTCGCGGATCGTGCTGATGTTGCGGAACATCCATTTGGGCGGAGCGTCCTCAGGCATCCGCTCGATTAGTTGCCCGAAGTCAAGACCGCCGGAGCTAGACGCGAAGCGCTTAGCAAGGAACGCAGCGCCGGTGACGGCTCCGCCAACGATCAGCAGTTTCTTCATCTCTTCTGCCTCCTTCCTAGCCCGCGGGGTTGCCCGCTCAGTATCCCGCGATGCGGGGGACCGCGCCTCAGAAGCGCATGTCGATGCCGAGCAGTACGAGCGCCACAGGAGAACCGCGGAGGATCGCCGCGACGACCTTCCTCGATGCCTCAGTACCACCTGCCCCGAGCGAAGCCTCCGAATGCGATCAGCCCGATCAGCACGATGATCAGCCCGATGATGAGGCTCCAGAAGATCGCCACCACGATGCCGATGATGACGATGATGCCTCCGAGGGAAATACCGCCGATGCCGCCGCGACGTTCTGGTGTGGACATTCTTGCCTCCGTCCTGGGGGAAGCGGCGACTCTATCCGACCTCCATCCAGGGGAGGGTCCCGTCCCGGGAATCGCTTTCTCTGGCAACCGCTGGATGGATCGCCTTACACAACCCGACACATTCAGGCCCGTCAGTGACGAGGAGCTGCGGCTGTCGTGGGAAGTCCACGCCGACGAGCTGCTCGAAGCGTGCACGCGGGCGGGCGATCGCCCCGGGCTTGGTGGGAGTTCGAGGCCGGCCGCCCCGAGCGACGCTGAGCAAGACGGTGACCTGATGGCGCTCAAGATGGAGCGGACGCGTTAACCGGGATCTATCGCAGGGGTGGCCGCTACGTCATCGTCTGGACCCACCGCGGGCGCCAGCACAAGTCATTCCATCGGACGCTCGCGGAGGCGAAGGATGCAAAGGGCCGGCGGGCCGCTGGCGACAGCCGCCCTACGTCACGAGAGCCGTTCGAGGACTATGCCGCACGTCGCGCGGGCTCTCAGCCTGCACGAGAGCAACGCGGGATATGGAGCGGTGGACCATTCCCTACTTTCGCGGCTCCCGTCTGAAGAGGTCGAGCCGCCGGACTTGCGGGCGTTCGTCGGTCACCTTGAGGCGGAAGGGCTGCGCCCGGCGAGTGTCCGCCACCAGGGGAGTAGGGTTAGCCCCGGCGCGATGGCGCCGAGTGCCTCGACCCCGTCTGCGCCCCGCAATCGAGCGAGGGGCTTCACCGGCCCCGGAAATCGCAAGTCAGGAGCCGCAGATGGATGCCTCAGCCTCGACCCCAGCGGCCGCCGCCGATCAGGCGAAGGCCGAAAACGGCGCAATCCGTCCCTTTGACGTAGATATTCCGGAAGAGGACCTAGACGACCTCGGCCGCCGCATCGCCGCGACGCGGTGGCCCAGCAAGGAGCTCGTCGCAGATCGGTCGCAGGGCGTGAAGCTGGCGACGCTGCAGGAGCTCGCCCGCTACTGGACGAGCGACTACGACTGGCGCAAGTGCGAGACGAAGCTGAACGCGCTCCCGCAGTTCACGACCGAGATCGACGGGGTCGAGATCCACTTCATCCACGTGCGGTCGCCGCACGAGGACGCGATGCCGCTGGTCATGACGCACGGCTGGCCCGGCTCGGTCATCGAGTTGCTCGAGATCGTCGGCCCGCTCACCGACCCGGTCGCGCATGGCGGCCGCGCCGAGGACGCTTTCGATCTCGTGCTGCCGTCCCTGCCCGGCTACGGCTTCTCCGGCGAGCCCGCCGACCTCGGCTGGAACGTCGGCCGCGTCGCGCAGGCCTGGGCGGAGCTGATGCACCGCCTCGGCTACACCCGTTATGTGGCCCAGGGCGGCGACGTGGGCGCCGCCGTCACCGACGCGATGGGACGGCAGGCGCCCGAGGGGCTGCTCGGCATCCACATGAACTTGCTCGTGACGGTGCTGGCCGGCCCCCCGCCGGCGGAATCCGAGCAGGAACGCGCGGCGGCGGACCAGCTCGCCACATTCAGGGAGAGCGGCTTCGGCTATTTCCTGGAGATGGCCACGCGGCCGCAGACGATCGGCTACGCCCTGCTGGATTCACCCGTCGCCCTGGCCGCCTGGCTGCTCGACCACGACACGGACAGCTACTACAAGATCTCCCGCGCGTTCGTCGACGGCGAGCCCGTGGGCAATCTCACCCGGGACAACATCGTCGACAACATCACGCTGTACTGGCTGACGGGCACCGGCGCCTCGGCGGCCCGGTCGTACTGGGAGGACGGACAAGCCCTGGCTCAAGCCCGCGCGTCCGCCCAGGCTCCTCCGGAGGTCTCGCTCCCGGTCGGCTTCACCACCTTCCCCGGCGAGATCTGGCGGACCCCGCGCAGCTGGGTCGAGAACTCCTACCCCAACGTCGCTTACTTCAACGAGGTCGACAGGGGCGGCCACTTCGCGGCCTGGGAGGAGCCCGAGCTGTTCTCGGAGGAGCTCCGGGCAGCGTTCAGCTCGGTGCGATGACCCGCTAGTCAGCTTGAACGAGTGAGATAGGAGGACGTACGCTCGACGAGCGATCCGCATGAACTAGCCCTCGAGCTCGCCCGCTCCGCGTTCCAGCACGCGTGCGCCGTATGCGACTGGGACCGGGTACTGGCGCGGGGCACCGAGGGTAATCCGCCCCCGATCAGCTGATGGACGTCACCGGCTTGAAGTGCGCAGACCTCGTCGATGCGATGGGCCGCCTGCATCGCCACCGCTGCCACATCCTCGACCTGGTGAGCCCGACGCCCGGGCGGACGCTGTTCGGCCCGGCAGCGACGATCTCCTACTTTCCGAGCTGCTCCGCCACGCTCGACCCCGAGCGCTACAACCTCGCCAACCTCTCCTACGAGGCGGTTGGCGACGAGCCGGCCGGCAAGGTGCTCGTGTTGGCGTCCAACGGTTACACCGACACCTCGATGGGCGGGGGCACCAAGCTGATGCGGCTCCATGAGTGGGGGTGTGCCGGGGTGCTCACGGATGGCCGTCTGCGCGACTTCGATGAGCTTGCGCGCTACGACTTCGCCGCCTACTGCTCGGGCGAGGCGACGCATTGGGGAGGGGACCGTGTGACGCCGTTTCAGGCAAACGTGCCGGTGGTACTCGATGGCGTAGGCGTGCTGCCCGGGTCGTACGTGTTCGCCGACTCGTCCGGCGCCGTAGTGATCCCGGACCGCCAGGTCGAGGAGGTGCTGGCGGAAGCACGCAAGGTCGAGGCTGCAGACGCCGCCTTTCGCGACCAGATTGCGCGTGAGCGGCGCCAGCACCCCTAGAGGCAATGTCGGAGGAGAATGCCGAGATCACTTCTCGCTCCTGTTGTGCGCGCGAGAAGCAGGAGCGCCAACTCGCGCTGCTGGTCTTCGGTTCAAAGGTCTGCGCCGGTCCCTGGCGCGTCGAAAGATCGGCGCGAACGGGCCAGCAGCGCATCGTCAGCCCCGATCGGTGCTGGAGGTGTGCTCGACGATCGCGTCGACGAGGATCTTCCAATCGGCTCGATAGACGCCGTGGCCGGCGCCGTCCAGCGTCAGCAGCCGTGCCGAGGGGATCTCGTCCGCAACCGCCTCGCCGTGGTCGACCGGGAACATCGGGTCCGCCGTGCCGTGGATCACCAGCGTGGGAGCGGTGATCGAGGACAGCGGCTCGCGCGCCGGCCCGTCGTCGGGAATGGCGTCGTGGTTCTGCGCCGCGGCGATGTCGCGCGCGCGCTCGACCTCGCGCTCGGCGAGATCGCGGGCGGCCGCCTCGTCGAATGGACGCCGGTCTCCGGCGAGCACGCGGGAGTAGCCGACCAGGTACTCGACCACCGATCGCCCATCGGACCAGTCCACCTCCGCCGCGACCACGAAGCGCCCGAAGTCCTCGCTTGGCGGTCGCAGGCCGCGGTCCCCGGGCGTCGCGGGAGAGGTGCTGATGAGCACCAGCGAGAGGACGTGGCTTGCGTGCTCGAGGGCGAGGATCTGGGCGAACGCCCCGCCCGCCGAGACACCGACCACGTGCGCGGCGGGGATGGCGTAGGCGTCGAGCACGCCGGCCGCGTCGGCGATGAGGTCCGCGCCGGTGTATCCGGGGCGCCCCGGCTCGTATGTGACCGACCGACCGGTGTCGCGATGGTCGTAGCGAACCACGAACCGCCCCGCGTCGGCGAGCATCCGGCAGAAGCCATCCTCCCACCACAGCATCGAGCCGCCGATGCCCATGACGAGCAGGATCGGCGGATCGGCCTCGTCGCCGAAGGACTCCGTACAGAGCTCGACGCCGTTCGCCGCGATCATCCGCTCGGCCACGTTCGCTCCTCTCGCCGGGTGAGGGCGCGGAACCACGCCTCACCCAGTCGGTAGTTTCCATGGCGGTGAGACGCGAGGAGGTCCGTGACAAGCTCCTGCAGCACCTGACGTATTCGGCCGTCGACGGCGACAAGGCGCACGAGATCTACCACGACGACGCGGTGCTCGAGTTCCCGCAGTCGGGGGAGCGGTTCCGCGGCAAGGCCAACATGCAGGGCTTCCGCGAGCAGTACCCGGCCGAGGTCACGTTCGAGCCCCGCGAGATCCGGGGAAGCGGGGACGTCTGGTTCGCCGAGGGCCGGGTGCTGTACGACGGCGGCGAGCCGGTCCACTTCGTGTGGATCGCCGAGCTCCGCGACGACCTCGTGCAGCGGGAGACGATCTACTTCGCCGAGCCCTCCCCGGCCCCGGACTGGCGCAAGCCGTGGGCGGAGGAGAACGCCGGCTGGGAGAGGCAGGACGACCTCCCGGCCCGAGTGCCCGGTGGCGGCTGACGCACGCGGCTTCCCCGAGGTGTGGCTCGCCCGCCACGGGGAGACCGAGTGGACCAAGACCCGCCAGCACACCGGGACGACCGACATCCCGCTGACCGACCGGGGCCGCGCCCAGGCGCGCGCCCTCGAGCCCAGCTTCGAGGGGATCGAGTTCGAACTCGTGCTGTCGAGCCCGATGCAGCGCGCCGAGGAGACGGCGCGCCTCGTCGGCCTCGAGCCCGTACCGGACGAGCGGTTGATGGAGTGGAACTACGGCGAGTACGAGGGGCGAACGACCGCGGACATCCAGCGCGAGCGGCCGGGGTGGGACCTGTGGAGGGACGGTTGTCCCGGCGGCGAGCAGGCCGAGGACGTCGCGCGACGGCTCGAGCCGCTGCTCGATGAGCTGAGCGCCGACCCCGACCGCCGCGTGGCGCTGTTCGGCCACGCGCACTGCTTCCGCGTCCTCGCCGGGAGCTGGCTTGAGCTCGGCGCGATGGCGGGGAGAGCGTTGACGCTCGGGACGGCGTCGCTGTCGGTGATGGCGACCGAGCACGGCCGCCCCGTGATCGCCCACTGGAACACCGTTCCGCTCGAGCGCGCGCCTACCCCTGCGACGATGCTCGACGCCACCCGGCTCCGCTGAGGGCGCGGCGGGATCAGCCGCCGACGAGCCGCACGGGCCCGGGGGTCTTCGCCCGCTTCGCGCGGCGCCGGTCAGGGTGGTCGCGCTCGGCGAAGCGCCGCAGCCCGTCGAGCGTCTCGGGCTCGCTCAGGAGCGGGTTGAAGCACTGCTTCGGAGCCGATCCCACGCCACAACCAGCTCGCGATGGACGTCGGGACCGATCGCGTTCATCCGCTCGGGCCGGTCGATCGTCACTCTTCTTGCGCCGGCGCCACCTCGGCGAGCAGCGCCTCGACGCGCGCCTGGATCTCATCGCGAACGCGCCGGACACCTTCGACGTCCAGCTCGGCGGGGTCGTCGAGCTCCCAGTCCTCGTACCGCTTGCCGGGATAGACCGGGCACGCGTCTCCGCAGCCCATCGTGATCACCGCGTCCGCGGCCCGTACTGCCTCGTCGGTGAGCGGCTTCGGGAACTCCCGCTCGAGGTCGACGCCGACTTCGGCCATCGCGTCGCGCACCGCGGGGTTGATCTGGTCGGCGGGCTCGCTCCCTGCCGAGCGGACGCGGACGCGACTCCCGCCGAGCTTGTCCATCAGCCCCGTGGCCATCTGGCTGCGGCCCGCGTTGTGGACGCACACGAACAGCACCTCCGGCACGAGCGTGCTCACGCCCGGGATCGTATTGCATTGATATTCATCACTTCAATTGATATACATATATAGATGACCGTCGATCTGGAGCTGGCGCCGAAGCAGAAGCGGCCCGTCGGGGAGCCGTGCTGCGAGCCGGTCGTCTACCCCGACATTGAGCGCGAACAGGCGGAGCGGATGAGCCGCGTCGCGAAGGCGCTCGGCGACCCGATCCGGATGCAGCTCGTAGACGTGCTCCGAAAGCACGCCGGCAAGGTGTGCGTGTGCGAGCTGGTGCCGCTGTTCGACCTCTCACAGCCGACCGTCTCCCATCACCTCAAGGTGCTGCGCGAGGCCAGGATCGTCGGCTCGGAGCGCCGCGGCCTGTGGGCGTACTACTACGTCGAGCCGGCGGCGCTCGAGGAGCTGAGCGGATGGCTGCCGCGCTAGACGCACCCACACGCCCGTGGCGCGACCTGATCCTCGAGGTCAAGGCGCCGCCCGACGAGGTGCCGCGGACCTACTCGCGGCTCGCCCCGGTGTACGAGGTGTGGGCGCGGCTGACGGAGTCCGCCGCCCGTCGCCGCGTTCTCGAGCTCGCCGCGCCGCGCCGCGACGACGACGTGCTCGAGGTGGCCACGGGGACCGGGGTCCAGCTCGCGCGCCTGGCGCAGGCGGCTCCGGACGGGCGCGTGGTCGGGGTCGAGCCGTCGGAGGGCATGCTGCGGCAGACTCGCCGCCGGCTCGAGCATGCCGGCCTCGATCGTGTCGAGACGCTCGCGGCGTCGGCGCTGCATCTGCCTCTCTCCGACGAGAGCTTCGACCTCGTGGTCAACGGCTACATGCTCGATCTGCTGCCGCGGGACGACATCCCGTCGGCGCTGTCGGAGTTCAAGCGCGTGCTGCGTCCCGCCGGGCGCTTGGTGCTCTCGAACATGACGGTCGGCGAACGGCGGCGGCACCGGGTGTGGGACTGGGCGTACGCGCACGGCGTTGTGCTGACCGCCAACTGCCGGGGCGTCCTGGCCGCCCCGGTTCTCGACGAGCTCGGCTTCGTCGACGTTCGGCGCGAATACCTCGCCCAAATATCCTTTCCGACCGAGATCGTCACCGCGCGAAGGGAGAAGGCATGAGCAGCGACGTCGAAGACAAGGACCGGATTCGCGACACCGTGCGCGAGCGGTATGCGGAGGCCGCCGTTACCGCGACCGGCTGTGGCTGTGACTGCGGCCCTAGCAGCACGCCCCTGGGCTGCGGCAACCCGACCGCGGTCGCGGATCTGCACGAGGGTGAGACCGTCCTCGACCTCGGCTCCGGCGGGGGCGTCGACGTGCTGCTGTCGGCCACCCGCGTCGGGCGGACTGGCAAGGCCTACGGGCTCGACATGACCGACGAGATGCTCGAGCTCGCGCGCCGCGCCCAGCGCGACGCCGGAATCGAGAACGTCGAGTTCCTCAAGGGGACGATCGAGGACATCCCGCTGCCCGACGGCTCGGTCGACGTGATCATCAGCAACTGCGTCATCAACCTGTCGCCCGACAAGCACGAGGTGTTCGGCGAGGCGGCGCGGGTGCTTCGCGCCGGCGGGCGCTTCGCGGTCACCGACATCGTCGCCGACCCCGACATGGATGAGGCGACGAGGCGCGACATGCAGCAGTGGACCGGCTGCATCGCCGGGGCGTTGACACGGGCCGACTTCGAGCGCGGGCTCCGCGACGCGGGCCTCGATGAAGTCGAAATCCGCGAGACCCACCGCGTCCACGAGCACGCGGGCTCGGCGATCATCCGGGCGACGAAGCCGGGCTAGCGAAGGAAGCCCAGAAGCTCGGCGGCGACTTCGTCGGGCCGCTCCTCGGGCAGGAAAGTGCCCGCAGTCGGCCGTCGATCCCGCACCGGCTACGAGCCTAACAGCGGGGCCTGGGCCCGTGCGCGGGTTCAGCCCGAACGGCCGTAGACGGGGATCGCCGCGCCCGAGGTCGGGGCCGAGTCGGGGCCGCACAGGAAGCGGATCACGCGCGCGATCTGCACCGGCGGGACCCACTTCGAGTGATCGGCGTTCGGCATCTGCTCGCGGTTGGCGGGTGTGTCGATGACGCTGGGCAGCACGGCGTTGGCGCGGATCCCGTCGTCGCGGTAGTCGACCGCCACAGCCCGCACGAGGCCGACCACCGCGGTCTTGGCGACGTTGTACGCCGGCGAGCCCTTGAACGGCTGCACCGTCCCCTTGGCGCCGACGCACACGATCGAGCCGCCCCCCTGTTCGAGCATCGGGGACAGCGCGGCGCGGGTGGTCCAGTAGGCGGTCATCAGGTTGAGCTCCAGCATCCGCTGCAGCTCATCCGCGGGGGCCTCGTGGAGCCTCCCCCCGCTCGCATACCCACCGATCAGGTTGACCGCCGCGGCGAGCGGCGGCGCGGTCGTGGCCGCGGCGACGGCGGTTGCCGCGCCCTCCTCGGTCGAGCAGTCCGCCTCGCACAGCTCCAGCCCCTCGTGCGACCCGAGCTCCTCCTCGACGCGGTCACGCTGCTCGGGGACGATCCACGTCGACACGACGCGGGCGCCCGCGGTCAGCAGCTCGCCGACGACGGCGGTTCCGAGCGCCCCGGTCCCGCCGGTGACCAGCACGGTGCCCTCGAGCCGAGTCATCGCGTCAGGGGGAGAGCAATTCGGCGGACCCGCTTCATAACGAGAGCCTATCCCGGCGGCGACCGGCAATCCGCTCGCGGAATTGCCGAGTGATGTGTCCGCCTCCGTGTCTACCTTGGAACTGTGAGCAATCGGCAAGCAAACCAGGCGCACCAGCCCTCGCTCGAGGTCCCGCAGGCGAACGGGAACGGCCACCGCAGCGTGCGCGACCTCGCCGACGGCGACGCCGTGGCGGGCGCGTTCGCGGTCCGCGAGCGCGAGCTGCGCCAGCGGCGCGACGGCGGCGACTGGCTCCGGCTCGTCCTCGCCGACCGCACGGGATCGATGGAGGCGGTGGCGTGGGACGACGTCGCCCAGTGCTTCGAGTCCGCAAGCCCGGGCAGCGTCGTCATGATCCGCGGCCGCTTCGCGGTCCATCAGCGCTACGGCCCCAAGGTCACGATCGACGCGATCCGGCCCGCCCGCGACGGCGAGTACGACCCGGGGGCGCTCGTCGACGGCCCGCCCGTTTCCGCCGAGCGGCTCGAGGCCGACCTGCGCGAGCTGATCGCGACGGTGCACAACCCGCACCTGCGACGGCTGCTCGACTCCTTCTTCGACCGCCGCTCGCCGACCTGGCCGCGGTTCCGCGACGCGCCGGCCGCGAAGTACTACCACCAGGCGTATCGCCACGGCCTTCTCGACCACACGCTGTCCGTCGCCCAGGCGGTCGGCGCCGCCGCGGCCCTGTTCCCGGGGATCGATCGCGACGTCGCGGTCACCGGCGCCCTGCTGCACGACATCGGCAAGACCGAGGCGTACAACGACGACGTGCTCGCGATCGAGCTCACGGACGCCGGCCGGCTCCAGGGCGAGATCCCGCTCGGCTACTACGCCGTGCGGCGCGAGATCGAGCGCATCGAGGGCTTCGACCCCGAGCTCGGCCAGGCGATCCTCCACATCATCCTCTCCCATCACGGAGCGCTCGAGAACGGCTCCCCCGTCGTCCCCGCGACCCGCGAGGCGACCCTGGTCCACATGCTCGACAACCTCGGCGGACGGCTCGGCAGCTTCGATCGCATCGAGCGCGCGCTGCGCGACGGCGAGGCGTGGTCGCGCTTCGACCCGGGGATCGAAGCGGCCGCCTACTTCGGCTCTCGCGCCGCCTGACCGCGTAGCGGCGTCCCGATCATCGGGGCGCAATTTGCGCGGAGAACGAGGCATCGACCGCGCCTTGCGCGTGGCCGCCGCGACTATTCTGGATCACTTGAACTGCACCAGCCTCTCACCTCGCAGTCGGGCGCTTCGCGCCCGATGCTCGGCGCCTGAGTCAGAACACCCACCTGCTACTCGCCTCGCAGTCGGGCGCTTCGCGCCCGATGCTCGGCGCCTGAGTAACTGATGGCCAAGGACACCGAGAAGCTGATCCGCCAGCTCTCCCTGATCTCGTTCCTGATGGCCAACCGGCGTCCCGTGTCGGCGCTTGAGATCAAGCAGGAGGTCGAGGGCTACAGCTCGATGAACGACGACGCGTTCGCGCGGCGCTTCTATGCCGATCGCGCCGAGCTCGAGTCGCTGGGGATCACGCTGTCGGTGGAGAAGCCCGGAGAAGGGTTCTTCGAGGCCGAGCTGTACGCGCTGCCGCCCGGCAACTACTACCTGCCGTCGATCGAGTTCTCCGACGACGAGCTCGCCGCGCTGCGCACGGCCCTGACCCTGCTCGACGGTCGCTTTGCGTACGCCGAGCCGCTGCGCCTTGCGCTGCAGCAGGTCTCGTGGGGGCGCCCGAACCCGCTCTCGAACGGGGAGTCGACCCCGGTCGACGTCTCGGTCACCGCGTCGGCCGGCGGCCGCGAGCTGTCGCAGCGGCTGGCGAAGATCGAGACGGCGATCTCGCGCCGCAAGACGATCGAGTTCGAGTACTACACGATGGAGCGCGACGAGACCGCTGCCCGCAAGGTCGACCCCTACCACCTCGTTTACCGCAGCGGCCAGTTCTACCTCATCGGCCACTCCCACGAGCGCGACGCGGTGCGGGTGTTCCGCCTGTCGCGGATCCGGGGCAAGGTCTCCTACGCGACCAAGGCCGAGCACGACTTCACGCCCCCCGAGGACTTCGACCGCCGCGACTACGGCAGCCGCGCCGACTGGCAGATGGGCGAGATCGACGCGACCGCGAAGATCTTCGTGCGGGAGCGGATCGCGTGGCTGGTCGAGCGCGACTTCGGCCGCTACGGCGAGCTCCGCCCCGCCCGCAAGGCGGACGGCGCGCCCGGCCGGGGGATGATCTTCGAGACCGACTACGCGTCGAGCCGCCAGCTCGTCGCCTGGGTTCTGAGCTGGCGCCACAACGCGACCGTGCTGGAGCCCGACGACCTCGCCACCGAGGCGGCCGAGCGCCTGGAGCTGCTCCGTCGCCGCCACGGGGACGAGTTCGAGCCGGCCAAGGCAGTCAAGCGGCCCGCCGCCGAGGGCGACGTGCGCCCGAGGTCGAACGGGCACTCCGAATCGCCGATCCGTCCCGAGCGCTTCGCCCGCCTCGTCACGCTCGCGGGCCTGCTGATCGACGCCGCCCGCAACGAGCGCCGGCTGGAGGTGCAGCGGGTGTGCGAGGACCTCAAGCTGACCGTCGACGAGCTGCGCGAGGACATCTCGGTGCTCAACGTCGTCAACTTCGGCGGCGGGACGTACGTCCTGTTCGCCGAGATCGTCGACGGCGAGATCGAGGTCGACGCGGACGCGTACGGGGACAGCTTCGCGCGCCCCGCCCGCCTGCTGCCACTCGAGGCGAAGGCGCTGGTGGCCGCGATCGACCTGTTCGGCGACCACCTCCCGCAGGCGGGGCTGGAGAGCGCGCGGCGCAAGATCACCGAGGCGCTCGGCCACGACCCGTCGGAAGAGGGGCTCGAGATCGCCCGGCTCGGGGACGACTCGGCGATCGTGCGGACGGTCAACGACGCGATCGCGAAGCGGCGCGTGCTGGAGCTCCAGTACTACAAGGAGAACGAGGATCAGTTCACCAAGCGCGAGGTCGAGCCGTACCGGCTCGCCAACGGGCCCGAGGGCTGGTACGTCGGCTGCTGGGACCTGGGTCGCGACGACATCCGGCACTTCCGCCTCGACCGGATCAAGGAGGCGAAGCAGACCCGGCGCGGGTTCGAGCCGCGGGCGCAGGTCGAGGAGATGCCCGGCCTGGAGTCGTGGCTCACCGAGGGCGAGGTCGAGGACGCGAAGGTTGCCCGTGTTTGGGTGTCGCCGGAGCGCGCACGCTGGATCCGCGAGGAGCGCACGGTGATCGAGGAGCTGTCGGACGGCGCAGTCACGGTCGAGCTCCCGTTCGCGGGCTCGGCGTGGCTCGTGCGCGAGGTCCTGAAGGGGGCCGGCGACCTCGTCGTGCTCGAGCCCGACGACGCGCGCGAGGCGGTCTCGAGCGCCCTCGCCGAGTAGAGGCGGATGTGGACACGGCGCCGGGCCGGCCCGAGATCGCGCGCCTCGTGGCCCCGAACCCGGGGCCGATGACGCTCGAGGGCACCAACACCTACGTCGTCGGCGACGGCACCGCGCTCGTCATCGACCCCGGCCCCGACGACCCCGGTCACATCGAGGCGGTCCGCGCCGAGGCCGAGCGCCGCGGCGGGTTGAGGGGAACCCTGCTCACCCATTCGCACGCGGACCACTCCGCCGGCGCCGAGCGGCTCGGCGCTCCCGTGTTGTGGGGCGACGGCGGCACCGACCCCGGCCCGTTCACGGTCGTCCCGACGCCGGGACACGCCGAGGACCACGTCTGCTTCGTCCTCGATCGCGCGTGCTTCACCGGCGACCTGATCCTCGGTGAAGGCTCGACGATCGTCCCGCCGGGAGGCGGCTCGCTGATCGCCTACCTGGACTCGCTGCGCAGGGTCGGCGACCTCGACCTCGACCTGCTGTGCCCCGGCCACGGCCCGTTCGTCACCGACCCGGCGGCAAAGGTCTCCGAGTACCTGGAGCATCGGCTCGAGCGCGAGCGCAAGCTCGTCGCGGCGCTCGACGCGGGCGAGCGCTCGCGCGCCCGGCTCCTCGACGCGGCGTGGGACGACGTCCCGGGGGAGCTGCGGTGGGCGGCGGCGGAGGCGATGCAGTCACATCTCGAGAAGCTCGAGGCCGAGGGCCGCCTGCCGGACGACCTCCGCGACTAGCATCACAGCGTGCCCAGGCGCTGGACACCGTTCTCCGGCTCACGACGAGTCGCGCGGGCTCGGCGAGCCGCACTGAAGCAGGGAGCGATCGGCGCCGGGGCCGCCGCGGCGCTGGCGGGCGCGACCGCCGCGGGGGTCTGGTACCGGCTCTTCCGTCGCCCGTTGCCCAAGACGCGTGGCCGGATCCGCGCGGTCGGCCTGTCCGCCCCGGTCGAGATCCGCCGCGACCGATGGGGGGTGCCGCACATCCGTGCGTCGGGCAGACGCGACCTGTGGTTCGCCGAGGGCTTCTGCCACGGTCAGGACCGGCTGTGGCAGCTCGACCTCTACCGGCGCATGGCGAGCGGGCGGCTGTCCGAGATCGGCGGGGGGGAGACGTTGCCCGCAGATCGCCTCATGCGGACCCTGGGCCTGCGTCGCCTCGCCGAGCGCGAGGCCGCCGAGCTCGACCCGGCGGTTCGAAGCGAACTCGACGCCTACTGTGCGGGCGTCAACACGGCGGTCGAGGCCGCGGCCGCGCTGCCGGCCGAGTTCCAGATCCTTCGCCTCGACTTCGAGCCGTGGCGGCCGGCCGACATGCTCGCGGCGCTGACGCTGCTCGCCTTCGGCCTGTCGACGAACTGGGAGCGCGAACTGCTGCGGGCCGACATGGCGCGCGAGCTCGGCCCCGAGCTCGCGGCTCGCCTCGACCCCGTCTACCCGACGGGCCACCCGGTGATCACCTCTCCCGGCGGCGCGTACGCGGGCGACGGGATCGGCATCGCCGAGCAGATCGACCGGGTGCGGGACACGCTCGGGCTCGCCGTCGAGGCAAGCGGTTCGAACAACTGGGTCGTCGACGGGTCGCGCACCGCGAGCGGCCGGCCGCTGCTCGCCGGCGACCCCCACCTGCCGCCCAGCATGCCGGGGATCTTCTACGAGGTCGACCTCGCCCTCGGCGATCGCTTCGCCCGCGGGGCGTCGCTGCCCGGCGTTCCCGGCGTGTCGATGGGGCAAACCAACGACGTCGCGTTCGCGTTCACGAACGCGATGGCCGACGTGATGGACCTGTTCGTCGAGCGGGTCGACGGCGATCTGTACGAGTTCGAAGGCGAGTGGCGGCCACTCGACACCGAGGTCGAGGAGATCGGGGTCAGGGGCCGTTCGGACCCGGAGCGGCTCGAGGTCCGCAGCACCCACCACGGCCCGATCGTCAACGCTGCGCTCGGGGCCGACGAGGACGAGCCGCTTGCGCTGCGCTGGAGCGTGCTCGACGCGCCGACGTTCAGCGAGGCGAACTTGCGGGTCATGGAACCGACCAGCGGCCCCGAGCTCGTCGACCTGCTCGCCGCCCACACGGCGCCGGTGTCGAACATGGTGTGGGCCGACCGCGAGGGGAGCATCGGCTACAAGACGATCGGGCGGATCCCGGTCCGCCGCGGCGGCTGCCCCGACCTCCCGAAGCCCGGCTGGAGCGGCGAGTTCGAGTGGGACGGCTACGTCCCCTACGCAGAGATGCCCGCGGCGCGCGATCCCGAGTGCGGCTACCTGATCACGGCCAACAACCGCATCGTCCCCGACGACTATCCGCACCACGTCACGAGCGACTACCTCGACGGGTACCGGGCGCGGCGGATCGAGCAGCTCCTGCTGGCGAGGTCAGACCACGACCACGACAGCTTCGAGGCGATGCAGTTCGACGATTACTCGATCCCCGGCGTCGAGACCGTGCATCGGCTGGCACGGCTGCGTCCTCGCGACCAGCGCGAGGTCGCCGCGATCGAGCGGCTGAAGAGCTGGGACGGGCGCCTGCGCCCCGGCACGGTCGCCGGGTCGATCTACCAGGCGTTCACGATGCGGCTCGCACGCGAGGTCGCCCGCGCCGCGATCCGCGACCGCGACCTCGCCGAGCGGTGGCTCGACCGCTCCGACAGCGGGTTCACCAATCACGTCACCTCGCCGTGGCGGTGGCACTCGCACCTGCTGGCGCTGTGGGAGGAGGGCGACGAGGAGCTGGTCGGGCGCTCGTGGGAGGCGCTCGCGCTCGACGCGCTGCGCGGCGCGCTCGACGACCTCGAGGACCGCTTCGGCCCCGACCAGGAGACGTGGCGGTGGGGCCGTGTGCACAGGCTCGAGTTCCCGCACGCGATCGGCGCCGCCAACCCCGTCCTCGCGCAGATCTTCAACCGCCGGCTCGAGGCCGGCGGCGGGCAGGAGACCGTGAGCCAGATCGCCTACGACCCGAACAAGGCCTTCGAGGCGGTCTGGGCGCCGTGCTGGCGCATGCTCGCCGACCCCGCGGAGCCCGGAATCTCGCGCTGGCAGGCGTTCACCGGCCAGTCGGGCCATCCCGGCAGCCCTCACTACGACGACCTCCAGGTCGACTGGCTAGAGGGCCGCACCCAGCCGATGGTCGGCGACGGTCCGTGGCGCGAGCTCGTCCTCGAGCCGTGAGCCGGCGTGCCGAGATCAAGCTCACCGATGCCGAGCAGCGCGAGCTGATCGAAGGCGCGCGGGTCGTTGTCGTCTCCAGCCTCGGGCTGCGCGGGTGGCCGCACTCGATGCCGATGTGGTACGTGCCGCGCGAGGGGCTGATCTGGGTGTGGACGTACGCGAAGTCGCAGAAGGTCCGCAACCTCGAGCGCGACCCGCGGGCGACGCTGCTGGTCGAGACGGGGCGCGAGTACACCGAGCTGCGCGGGGTGATGATCGAGGCCGAGGCCGAGATCCACCGCGACCTCGAGACCGTGTCCGAGTTCGGCAAGCAGCTCACGGTTCGCTACTCGGAGGGGATCGAGTCGGTCGAGGGGGACGCCGCCGCGGCACTCGAGGCCCAGGCGGCGAAGCGGGTCGCGCTCGAGTTCCATCCGCGCCGCACGGCCACCTGGGACCACCGCAAGCTCGGCGGCCGCTACTGATTCCGACCCGCGCTAGCCTCTGCGCCGCACCATGGAGGCTCTCAAGGGGCTGATCCTGTCGGGGGGCGCGGGGACGCGCCTGCGCCCGATTACACACACCTCGGCGAAGCAGCTCGTGCCCGTCGCCAACAAGCCCGTGCTCTTCTACGGGATCGAGGCGCTGGTGCGCGCCGGCGTGACCGAGATCGGGATCGTCATCGCGCCCGACACGGGCGACGAGATCCGCGACGCGGTCGGCGACGGCTCGGAGTTCGGGGCGCGCGTCGACTACATCACTCAGGACGAGCCCCGCGGGATCGCCCACGCGGTGCTGACCGCCGAGGAGTTCCTCGGCGAGTCGGCGTTCGTGATGTACCTGGGGGACAACCTGCTGCGCGACGGGATCGCGGACCTCGTCGACGCGTTCAGGGAGTCCGAGCCGGACGCGCTGATCCTGCTCACCCAGGTGCCGGACCCGTCCGAGTTCGGCGTCGCCGAGCTCGACGGCGAGCGGGTGGTGCGCCTGGTGGAGAAGCCCAAGGACCCCCCCAGCGACCTGGCGCTGGTCGGCGTGTACATGTTCGGCCCCGCGGTGTTCGATGCGGCGAGGGCGATCGAGCCGTCGTGGCGGGACGAGCTCGAGATCACCGACGCGATCCAGTGGCTGATCGACGGCGGCAAGCGGGTCGAATCCCGCCTCGTGCGGGGATGGTGGAAGGACACCGGCCACCTCGAGGACATGCTCGAGGCCAACCGGCTGGTGCTCGAGGACATCGAGCGCCGGATCGACGGCGAGTTGCTCGACTCGCGTGTCGAGGGGCGGGTCGTTGTCGAGGCGGGCGCCCGGCTGGAGCGCTCGCTGGTTCGAGGCCCGGCCGTGATCGGCGCCGGGAGCAGGATCAGTGACTCCTACATCGGACCCAACACGTCTATCGCGCCCGAGGTCACGGTCACCGGCTCCGAGGTCGAGCACTCGATCCTGCTGTCGGGCTCGACGGTCAGTGATCTCGGGGCGCGGATGGAGGCGAGCCTGCTCGGCCGCAACGCGACGCTTGCCCGAGGCGACGGCCTCCCGAAGACCCTGCGCCTGATCGTCGGCGACAACTCGGAGATCGCGATCCCGTGAGGGTCCTGGTCACAGGCGCGACGGGGATGCTCGGCACCGACGTCGTCGCCGTGTGCGCCTCGCGGGGCGACGAGGTCGTGCCGCTGGCGCGGGAGGACCTCGACATCGCCGACGGCCCGGCCGTCGACGACGCGATCCGTGGCCATCGCCCGGACGTCGTCGTCAACTGCGCCGCATGGACCGACGTCGACGGCGCCGAGCAGAACGAGGCCGAGGCGACCCGCCTCAACAGCGAGTCCGCCGGCGTCGTCGCCGCAGCCGCCGCCGAGGTCGACGCGAGCGTCCTGCACCCGTCGAGCGACTACGTCTTCGACGGCGCCAAGCGCTCGCCGTACGTCGAGTCGGACCACACCGGCGCCCTGTCGGCGTACGGGCGCTCGAAGCTCGCCGGGGAGACGTCGGTCGCGGTCGCCAACCCGCGCCACTGGATCGTCCGGTCCTCGTGGCTGTTCGGGCTCGCCGGCCGCAACTTCGTCGACACGATGCTGCAGCTCGGCTCCCAGCAGCCCGAGGTTCTCGTCGTCAGCGACCAGGTCGGCTCGCCGACCTACACGGCGCACCTCGCGGCCGGGATCGCGCGCCTGACCGAGGGCGAGGCGTACGGAATCCACCACATCGCGGCGAGCGGGTCGTGCTCGTGGTACGAGTTCGCACAGGAGATCTTCGACCAGTCGGGGATGGACTGCCGGGTGATGGCGGCGACCACCGAGATGATCGCGCGGCCGGCGCCGCGACCGCGGTACTCGGTGCTGGGGAGTGAGCGCCCCGACGCGGTGCCGCTGCCGAGCTGGCGCGAGGGGCTGACCGAATATCTGCGCGCGCGAGCTGCCAGCGACCGCGACACGCCCGGACGCGAAGCGGAGGACGTGTCGCGCCTTGGGGGGGCCGCGTGAGGCTCCTGGTCACCGGCGGCGCCGGGTTCATCGGGTCGAACTACGTCCGCCGCCGGCTCGCGACGCATCCGGACGACACCGTGGTGGTGCTGGACAAGCTGACCTACGCCGGCCGGCGCGAGAACCTCCGCGACGTCCCCGAGCAGCAGCTCGAGTTCGTCGAAGGGGACATAGCTGACCGCGATACGGTGCGAGCCGCGATCGAGGGCTGCGACGCGGTCGTCAACTTCGCCGCCGAGTCACACGTCGATCGCTCGATCGAGTCCCCGGGCCAGTTCATCACCACCGACGTCTTCGGCTCCTTCGTGCTGCTCGAGGCGGCCCGCGACGCCGGGATCCG
>DATAFB010000119.1:0-3531 GCA_036257695.1 Solirubrobacterales bacterium
GACAGCCCCTGCCCGATCGCCATGTTGCCGAGCGTGGAGCCGGAGTACTCGTCGAGGGCGGGGACGATGCCCTGCTCCTCGCCGGGGAACTGGATCCCGGTCGGCTCCGCGAAGCCGAGCCGGCGCACCCAGCCGTCGAACTTGGTCGCCCCGACCTCGAGCCCTATCTTGACCGCGCCTACGTTGGACGACTGGGCGAGGATGTCGGCGACGCTGAGGCTCACCGTCTCGCGCGGGTGCGACTCCTCGATCGTGCGGTCGGCGACCCGGATCGAGGGCGGGAGCGTGAACACCGTGTCCCCGTCGACGGCGTCCTCCTCGAGCGCCGCGGCGACAGTGAATGCCTTAAACGTCGACCCCGGCTCGTACGTGAACCCGGTGGCGTGGTTCATCAGCTCCTCGGGCGAGGCGTCGGCGACGTCGCTCGGGTCGACGGCGGGCAGGTTCGCGAGCGCGAGCACGTCCGCCGATTGCGGGTCCATCACGACCGCCGCGGCGCTCGTCGGGTCATACGTGTGGCCGACCTGCGCAAGCACCTCCTCGGTCCGGGCCTGGAGCTCGGCGTCGAGGGTCAGCTTCAACTCCTCGCCGGTCGTCTGGCCCTGGATCGTCTCGCGCTCGATCGTGTCGCCGAGCGCGTCGCGGGTGATCTTCACCTCCCCGTCGGTGCCGCCGACGAGGTCCTCGTAGCCGCTCTCGAGCCCGGTCAGGCCCTCGTTCTCGGTCCCCACCGCGCCGATCACCTGCGACGCGAGCTCGCCCTGCGGGTAGACGCGGCGACTATCCGGGAGGATCCCGACGCCGCGGATCCGCAGACGCTTGACGCGCTCCGCGACCACGAGGTCGACCTCGCGGCGCAGATACTCGAACCCGGAGTCGCGATCCGAGAGCGTCTCGAGCAGGGTCTTCTCCGGCACCTCGAGCAGCGGGGAAAGCCGCCGCGCGGCGTCGGCGGGGTCGCGCACCTGGTACGGCGTCGCGAACACGGTCGCGGCCTCCTCGGACACGGCGAGGGCCTCGCCGTTGCGATCGAGGATCCGGCCCCGGTACCCGGGCACGGTGACCGTATCGGTCTGCTGGCTCTGCGCGTCGGCGCGCAGCTCCGACCCCCGCACCCCCTGCAGCCACACCGCGCGGGCGAGGATCAGCGCGAACAGCAGCAGGAAGCCGGCGAACAGGAGCCCGATGCGCCTCTCGATCAGCCTCACGGCCGCCCTCTTCGCCCGCCGCTAGGGCGCGGCGAGCGGGTCGGTTGGCGGAACGGGCGCCGCGGCGAGGTCGGCCGGGCCGCCCAGCTCGCCCGCCTGGAGCCGGCGGGCGGCGACCTGGGGATCGCGGCCGTCGGGCCGCAGGTAGACGACCTCCTCGGGATCGGGGATCTCGAACCCGAGCCCGGCGGCGATCGACTTGACGCGCTGGCTCGAGAGCTTCTCCGCGAGCTGCGCCTCGAGAACCGAGTTCGCCTGCTTGAGCCGCTCGCTGCGCGCGGCGACGCGGCTGGCCGAGCTGCTGAAGCTGAGGCTGACGACGTTCAGGGCGACGATCCCGGCGAGGAGTGCCGCCAGCACCGCGATCCACAGCCGGCCCCGCGTCAACCGCACCATCAGCCCCGAGTCGGCGATGTCGCCGACCGCGCCGGCGGTGCGCGCCGCGGCGGACGGGATCAGGTGAGCGGCGGGAGCGCGGCGGGTCTGCGCGCGGCGGGTCTGCGCGCGGCCGGTCTGCGCGCGGCCGGTCTGCGCGCGGCGGGTCTGCGCGCGGCGAGCGGTGGCCGTGGCCGGGGTCATCCCGCCTCCTCCTCGCTTCGGAGCTTGGCGGCGGCGCGCAGATGGGCGGACGCGGAGCGCGGGTTCCGCTCGATCTCGTCGGGGCTCGGCGCGACGGCTCGCCTCGTGAGGAGCTCGGCCTCGGGCGTGCGCCCGCAGCGGCACACCGGCAGCTCGGGCGGGCAGACGCAGCCGCGCGCGCGATCGACGAGGAAACGCTTCACGCGCCGGTCCTCGAGCGAGTGGAACGAAATCGCCGCGAACCTCCCGCCGTCCCGAAGCAGCCTCCACGCGGCGGGAAGCCCGCGGTCGAGCGAGTCGAGCTCGGCGTTGACCGCGATCCGGATCGCCTGGAAGGTCCGCTTCGCGGGGTGTCCGCGGCCGAAGCGGGCGGCGGGAGGCAGCGCCGCGCGCACCGCCTCGGCCAGCTCCGACGTGGTGGTCAGCGGCCGCCGGCGCACGATCTCGCGCGCGATCCGGCCCGCATGGCGCTCCTCCCCGAAGCGGCGGATTACGTCGGCGAGGCGGCGGTCGGACCACTCGTTGACCGCCTCACGGGCGGACAGTGGCTGGTCGGGGTCCATCCTCATGTCGAGCGGCGCGTCGTAGGCGTACGAAAACCCGCGCTCCCAGGCGTCGAGCTGGAGCGACGAGATGCCGAGGTCCATGTACACGACGTCGGCCCGGGTCCCCTCGGCGAAGAGCTCCTCGAGCGCGTCCGCGAAATCGCCGCGCACGAAACGGGTCTCGCACGGCACCTCGGCGGCGAAGGCCTCGAAGCGCTCGGCGGCCGCGGGATCCCGATCGGCGCAGATCAGGGTGCCGTCGCCGCCGAGCCGCTCAGCGACGAGCGCCGCGTGGCCGCCGCCTCCGAACGTGCAATCGACGGCGAGCTCGCCCGGCTGAGGGTCGAGCACCGCGACGAGCTCGGCGGCGAGAACTGGGACGTGCTCGGTCGGCATGTAGGTGAGTGTGGTCATTTCCCGCGGCGCTCGCCCTCGCCGAGGCCCTCGGCGATCTCGTTCGCGTGCGCGTCGACCTCGGCGTCCTCCGACGCCCACGTCCGCGGGTTCCAGATCTCCAGGCACGGGCCCGAGCCGACGACCACGCACGGGCCGTCGAGCTCGGCGTGATCGATCAGGTTCTTCGGAAGCCGGATGCGACCGGCCGAGTCGAGGCTCTCGTCGACCGAGTGGGCGTAGATGCGGCGCCGCATCCGCCGCTGGTCGCGGCTGAACGCGCTGAAGCCCTCGACCTCGCGCTGCTCGAAGCGCGCGAACTCCTGCACGGGATACGCCTCGACGCAGGGGTCGAGGCCTTTCAACAGAATCACTCCGTCAGCGAGCGCGGCCCGGAACCGCGCCGGGATCGTCAGCCGGTCCTTCGAGTCGAGGCTGTGCTCATGCTGACCGTGAAACGCCAAAGCCGGGTCCTCGTGGGTGGTCCGTGTTCCAATCGAAAGATGAGAGTGGGCCGAGGTGGTGAGGTGGGAGGAGCCTCACCACCCCGGCCCTTGGTGATGGAAACGGGGTCCACGGTAACCCACAACGCCCCACTTATCAACACATTCCCGACGGCGGATTGCAGACGATCCGTCGGACGGAACTGCTACCCGGGGGCCGCAATCGGGCGCATTCGGCTTTGTAGAGCGGGATGCGGCCTGTGGCGGCGAACCGAAACAGGCTGGGTACGGCGGGCTGGGCTGCAAGCCGCGTTGCAGCCAAACCACCGAGTGCTCCCTTGGGGCCGCTATAGCCACCCTGAG
>DATAFB010000127.1:0-3085 GCA_036257695.1 Solirubrobacterales bacterium
GGCGACGCGGAGCGCCTCGGGCTGTACGGCTTCGGCGCCTCGGCTCACATCGTGTGCCAGGTCGCGCTCCACCAGGGCCGCCGGGTGTTCGCGTTCACCCGTCCCGGCGACGCCGAGACGCAGGCCTTCGCCCGCGAGCTCGGCGCCGAGTGGGCCGGCGACTCCGGGGAGCATCCTCCGGAGGAGCTCGACGGGGCGATCGTCTTCGCCCCGGTGGGCGGCCTCGTGCCCGAGGCGCTGCGCGCGACCTCCAAGGGGGCCACGGTCGTCTGCGCCGGGATCCACATGAGCGACATCCCCGCGTTCCCGTACGAGATCCTGTGGGGCGAGCGCTCGGTGCGCTCGGTGGCCAACCTCACCCGTCGCGACGGCGCCGAGTTCATGGCGATCGCGCCCCAGGTGCCGGTCAGGACCGAGGTGACCGAGTACGCGCTCGCCGACGCGAACCGGGCGCTCGCCGACCTCCGAGCGGGCCGCTTTCGCGGCGCGGCGGTCCTGGTGGCGTAGGGTTGGGGCATGGCTGACGTCACCGTGAAGCGGCTGGACGAGTTCGAGGCCGTGTTCGGAGGTGGGCTGCGACGCGTGCGTGCGGGGCTGGGGTTGACCGCGTTCGGAGTCCAGGTGATCGAGCTGCCGCCGGGCTTCAGCCACTACCCGCAGCACGACCACACCCACGACGAGCAGGAGGAGATGTACGTCGTCCTCGAGGGACGCGCGACGCTCCAGGTCGGAGGCGAGGAGCACGCACTCCAGCCGGAGGTGTTGGTTCGAATCGGGCCGGGTGAGAAGCGGAAGTTCGTCACCGGCGACGAAGGAGTGCGGATCCTCGCGATCGGCGGCATGCCGGGGAGGGTCTACGAGCCGCCCGAGTTCACCGAGGAGGGGGCGACGCCTCCCCCGATGGCGACGAAGTCGAGCTAGCGCTACCCGCGCGCTACCGGAACAGGTCGTCGTCCGCCGGGCGCTGAAGCGCGGCGGCGCCGGGCCCGTCGGACTCCGCGACCCGGTCGGCGAGCCCGCGGACGAGCGCGGCCGGTACGCCGGCGTCCTTGTCGCGGACGAGGCTCGCTGCTGCCGCGACCTCGTCGGCTGTGGCGATCACCGTCGCGGCGAGCTCGCGACCGGACCGGTCCGGTCGCCCGCGCCAGTCGTCGAGCGGCGCCAGTCCGGCGCAGCCGATCGCGACGTCCGCCTGTCCCAGCCGCCATGGGCGCCCGAAGCTGTCCGAGATCACGACTCCGGGGGCGTGTCCGGACACGGCCCGGATCTCGGCGCGGATCGCCCGCGCCGAGGCATCGGGGTCCGCCGGGAGCAGCGTCACCCAGCCCTCATCGGGGACGTTCGAGGCGTCGATGCCCGCGTTGGCGCAGATCCACCCGCTGTGCGTCTCGGTGATCAGCACCCCGCCCTCGGCCCTGACCACGGACCGGCTCTCGTCGAGGATCGCCTGGACGAGTGCGGGATCCTTGCCGAGCCGGGCGGCGAGGTCGCGAGCCCGCTCGGCGGGTTGGACGTCGGCGAGGCGCCGCGTGCGGCCCTCCGCCTTCGACACCGCCTTCTGCGAGGCGACGACCACGTCCCCCGGCTGGATCGCGGCTGCCCGAGCGATCAGGTCGCCGATCGGATCGCCCTCGCGGATCTCGGAAAGCCCGCGGATCGGAGTGACCTCGATGCTCACGCTCGATCGTCCACGCCGAGGGCACGAATCGCCGCCGCGGTCCGCAGAGCTCGAGCGGGTCGCTCGCGCAGCAGCGCGGCGACCGTCGCGAGGTCGTCGGCGGTGTCGACATCGGGCGCCAGCGACGCGAGCGGCTCGACCCGGACGACGACGCCCGCGGTGCGCGCGAGCCCCTCGTGCCTTGCCCGACTGCCTTCGCCGAACGCGGGGGCGATCGCGTCCGGCGGAGCCAGCAGGAGTGCGTTCGTGCCGGTGCCGTGGCGATCGGGAACGACCGCGACCTCGGGCGGCGACAGCCGCGCCACCGCCGCATCGAGCTCGGCCGAGTCGAGCAGGGGGCAGTCACCGGGGACCAGCGCGGCCACGTCCGCGCCGAGCGCGAGTGCCCGTTCGACGCCGAGCCGCGCCGCCCGGGAGTGGCCGCGGTCGCTGGGGTCGTCGATCACCTCGGTGCCGTGCGCGCGCGCCGCCCGGGTGGCGGCCGGCTCGCCGGTGACGACGATCACCCGCTCGACGGCTGGGGTCGCGTCGACGGCGGCGAGCACGTCCTCGAGCATCGCGCCGGCGAGGCGCATCCGCGCGCCCGGCTCCAGCTCCGCCGCCAGCCGCTGCTTCGCGGCGCCGAAGCGCTTCACCGGTATGACCGCCGCGGCGCGCACCGCTCACCCGCCACGCAGCGAAGCGGCGAACTCGAGTGTGCGCTCGGCGACCCGCCGCCGGGCGGCGGCGTCATCCATCAGCGTCGGCACCGCGACCGACGCCGGCCGGTCCGGCGGCGGCCCCGGATCCGAGGCGTCGACCACGATCCCGTCGAGCAGCTCGCCGTAGGTGGCCGCGACCCCGGCCGCGGACGGATCCCGTCCCACAGCGGCCATGAACCGCTCCGTCGGCCCCTTGATCGCGCGTCCCGCGACGAAGGGGCTGACGGCGACGACGGGCGCGGCGCTCGCCGCGATCGCGCCGCGCATTCCGGGGACCGCGAGGATCGGGCCGATGCTGATCACCGGGTTCGACGGTCCGATCACGATCGCGTCGGCCGCCTGGATCGCCGCCAGAACCTCGGGCGTGGGGGCGGCCTCGTGGACCCCCGCGAACTCGATCTCCTCGATCGGGGGCTCGGCGCGGTCGAGGATCAGGTACTCCTGGAACCCGCGCCATCCGGCCGTCGTTCGGACTCGGGTGCGCACGGGGTCGTCCGACATCGGGAGCACGCTGGCCGCGACTCCGAGGCCGGCCGCGATCCGGGCCTGGGCCTGGGTGGGGCGAAGCCCCTCGTCGAGCATCTGCCGGCGGCGCAGGCAGGTCGCGAGGTCGCGGTCGGTGAGCCGGAACCAGTCGGGCGCGCCGAGTCGAACCAGTCGCTCGAAGGCGATCGAGCTGTCGCCCTCGATTCCCCATCCCCGCTCG
>DATAFB010000140.1:0-7556 GCA_036257695.1 Solirubrobacterales bacterium
GACCGGCGGCTTCCAGCCCGGCAACCTCGTCGTGATCGCCGCGAGGCCGGCGATGGGAAAATGCCTCAGCGGCTCGACACTCGTTTACGACCCGACCACTGGCACCCGCCGTCGGCTGGACGAGGTGGTCCGGGCGATCGAGCGTGGAGACGAAGTGTGGGTCGCCTCGCTCGGAGCAGATTTCAAGCTCCGCCGGGCGACGGTCTCCGCCGCGTATCGGAACGGCGTCAAGCCCCTGTATCGGGTTGCCACCCGCCTCGGTCGGCGGACCGACGCCACCGCGAACCACCCCTTGCTGACTCTCGAGGGTTGGAAGCGGGTCGACGAGCTCAAGCCGGGCGATCGCATCGCCGTTCCGCGCAACCTGCCTCGGGTCGGAGGTGCGGAGCACATGAAGGATGAGGACGTGGTCCTCCTCGCGGCGCTTATCGCCGACGGCAACCTGACGAATCGGACTCCACGATTCTGCTTCGGCGAGAGGTCGCCGATCGTCTCGGAGGTCGAGTGCGCCGTGGAGGCGTTTGGACTCGAGCTTCGGCACTCCGGCCGCACACCGGGAGTCACTGCGGAGCTCAAGAACCTCGCGAGCTCGGACGTGTGGTGGGACGAGATCACAACGATCGAGCCGATCGGCGACGAAGAAACGTACGACCTCACCGTGCCCGATCACCACAACTTCGTCGCCGACGACCTGATCGTCCACAACAGCGCCCTGGTCGCCAACATCGCCGAGCACGTCGCGGTGAAGGAGAAGCAGCCCGTCGCGTTCTTCTCGCTTGAGATGTCGGAGACCGAGCTCGCGCACCGGTTCATCGCCGTGCGCGCGCGGATCGCGAGCGACCGGCTGCGGCGCGGGAAGGTTGCGGCGAAGGACTGGCCCGGGGTGGTCCGGGCGTGCAACGAGCTCGAGCAGGCGCCGCTGTGGATCGACGACTCCTCCGACGTCGGGATGCTCGACCTGCGCGCCAAGGCGCGCCGCCTGCACGCGTCCGAGGGCGGGCTGGGGCTCGTGATCGTCGACTACCTGCAGCTGATGCGGCCGGAGGACCCGCGCCAGAACCGCGTCGAGCAGGTGGCGCAGATCAGCCGCGGGTTGAAGATCCTCGCCCGCGAGCTCCAGGTTCCGGTGCTCGGCATCTCGCAGCTCTCGCGCGCCCCCGAGCAGCGCCCCGACAAGCGCCCGATCCTGTCCGACCTGCGCGAGTCCGGCCAGATCGAGCAGGACTCCGACCTCGTCGGCTTCATCTATCGCGACGAGTACTACAACGGCGAGGACTCGGACGACCCCGGGGTGGCTGAGCTGATCATCGCCAAGCACCGCAACGGGCCCACCGGCAAGGTCAAGCTCGCGTTCCTCGACCACTACCCGAGCTTCGCCAACCTGTCGCGGCAGGAACGCCCCGTGGAGCAGAAGCCAGGCGAGGGCCCGCCGGTGCTCGACGCCGCCGAGGAGGGGTAGGCGTGATATTGGCGCGGAGCCGGAGCCGGCACGGTAACGGTGCGAGCGGGCGTGTACGCGTCGGCGACGCGACAGGCAGGCGGATGTTTTGACTTCCGATCGTGCGGCAGCCCGGGCGCCGCGGCTTGCCTCCGCCGACGCGACCGAGCGCGCGTGCCCGTTCGGCGCCTGCGACGGGTCGGGGTGGATCCTCGGGCCCGAGGACGTCGCGCGCCCGTGTGAGTGCCGCGAGCGGCGGCGCTCCCGCGCCCGCTCGCGCGGCGTCGCGTCGGTGATCCCGGCCAAGTACCGCGGCGCGAGCTTCGATCGCCCGCCGGTCACCGACATGGACGCGACGGTCGTCGACGACATCAGGGGCTACATCGAGGATATCGACGCCAACCTCGAGGCCGGGCGGGGCCTGTGGCTGACGGGGGACGTGGGCACCGGCAAGACCACGCTCGCGATGCTGGTCTCCAAGGCGGCGCTGGAGGGCGGCTACTCGGTCGCGATCTACTCGCTGCCCCGCCTTCTCGCCCGCATCCGGCGGACCTACGACGCCGACGCGGGCGAGCAGTCCTACCTCGAGTTCTTCGAGCGGCTGACGGCGGTCGACCTGCTGCACCTCGACGACCTCGGCGTCGAGAAGCGAACGGACTGGGTCCTCGAGCAGCTCTACGCGCTCGTCGACGAGCGCTACGAGTCCCAGCGCGCGATGGTCGTCACGACGAACCTCGACGAGCCCGACCTTCGACAGCAGATCGGCGAGCGAACGGTCTCCCGTTTGATGGAGATTTGCGGGCACAACGTGCTTCCCCTGTACGGGCCCGACATGCGTGCTCAGGCCTGAGTGCGCCGTCCGCCGTGGTCATAATCACTTCGCCATGCCCGGGATAGTGATCGTCGGCGCCCAGTGGGGCGACGAGGGAAAGGGAAAGGTCACCGACCTGCTCGCCGAGCGGGCGGAGATGGTCGTGCGGTTTCAGGGCGGCAACAACGCCGGCCACACGATCGTCCGCGACGGCGAGGAGTTCAAGTTCCACCTGATCCCGTCCGGGATCCTGTACCCGGGCAAGACGTGCGTGATCGGGAACGGCGTCGTCATCGACCCCAAGGTGATTATCGGCGAGCTCGACGAGCTCAAGCGCCGCGGCGTCGACGTCGGCGGGCTGCGCCTGTCGGCCAACGCCCATCTGGTCATGCCCTACCACGTGCTGCTCGACACCGCGGGTGAGCTGAAGCTCGGCAAGCTTTCGATCGGGACGACGCGGCGCGGGATCGGCCCGTGCTACGCGGACAAGGCGGCGCGGCTTGGGATCCGGATGCAGGACCTGCTCGACGAGAAGATCCTGCGCAAGAAGATCATGGCCGCGCTCGAGCCCAAGCAGCACTCGCTGCGGCCGTTCGCCAAGGACCCGGAGCTGGACCTGCACGCGATGACCGAGAAGTACGTCACCTACGGCCACCAGCTCGAGCACCACATCGCCGACACCTCGCGGCTGTGCTGGGAGGCGCTCGACGGCGGCGCGACGGTGATCTTCGAGGGCGCCCAGGGGACGCTGCTCGACCTCGACCACGGCACGTATCCGTTCGTCACCTCGTCGAACCCCGTCGCCGGCGCCGCATGCGTCGGCGCCGGGATCGGGCCCGCCGACATCGACGAGGTGTGGGGCGTGGCGAAGGCGTACGCGACCCGGGTCGGCGCCGGGCCGTTCCCGTCCGAGCTCGACGACGAGATCGGCCGCACGCTGCTCGAGCGCGGGCACGAGTTCGGCACGACGACGGGCCGCCAGCGCCGCACCGGATGGCTCGACGCGGTCGCGCTCCGCTACGCCGTGCGCCTCAACCGGATGACCGCGCTCGCGGTCACCAAGCTCGACGTGCTGGCCGGGATCGACCCGCTGCGGGTGGCGGTCCGCTACCGCCATCCCGAGGGCGCCGTGTTCGACGAGTTCCCCTACCACCAGTCGATCCTCCACATGGCCGAGGCCGAGTACGAGGAGCTGCCGGGGTTCGAGCGCGACATCGGAGCGGCACGGCGCGAGACCGACCTTCCGCGGGAGGCGCGCGACTACCTCGAGCTGGTCTCCGAGTACGCGGGCGCCCCCGTCCGGCTCGTCGGCGTGGGCCCGGGCCGCGACCAGGTCGTGTGGCTCGGGGAGGAGCCCGAGGCGAGGCTCCGGGCCGCGTAGCGAGGGCTATCCTCGCCGCCATGTTCGAGAAGGTTGTGGTCGCCAACCGGGGCGAGATCGCCGTCCGCGTGATGCGGACCCTGAAGGAGATGGGAATCGCGTCGGTCGGCGTCTACTCGGAGATCGACCGCGGTGCCCCGCACGCGCGCGAGGCCGACGAGGCCCACCTGCTGGGCCCAGCGCTCCCCGCCGAGAGCTACCTCGCGATCCCGAAGCTCATCGACACCGCCCAGCGCGCGGGCGCGGAGGCGGTCCATCCCGGGTACGGCTTCCTGGCCGAGAACGCCGAGTTCGCCACCGAGTGCGAGGCGGCGGGCCTCACGTTCATCGGCCCGCCCGCGAAAGCGATCGAGGCGATGGGGTCCAAGACCCGCGCCCGCGAGCTGATGGCCGACGCCGGAGTCCCGATCGTCCCCGGGACGACCTCCCCGGTCGACGACCTCGAGGCCGCGAGGAAGGAGGCCGCGGAGATCGGGTACCCGGTCGCGTGCAAGGCGGCCGGCGGGGGCGGTGGGAAGGGCTTCCGGGTCGCGACGTCGGAGGACGAGCTCCCCGACGCGTTCGAGGGCGCCTCGCGCGAGGGTGAGAAGTTCTTCTCCGACCCGACCGTGTACATCGAGCGCTACCTCGAGGACCCGCGCCACGTCGAGGTGCAGGTGCTGGCCGACTCGCAGGGCAACGTCATCCACCTCGGCGAGCGCGACTGCTCGATCCAGCGGCGCCACCAGAAGCTGATCGAGGAGGCGCCGGGCCCGCACGTCGACGCCGAGATGCGGAAGCGGATCGGCAAGATCGCCGTCGACGCGGCCGCCGCGGTCGACTACCGCTCGGCGGGCACCGTCGAGGGCCTCCAGGTCGGCGACGACTACTTCTTCCTCGAGATGAACACGCGCGTGCAGGTGGAGCACTGCGTGACCGAGATGGTCACCGGGATCGACATCGTGCGCGAGCAGCTGCTGATCGCCGCCGGCGACGAGCTGTCGGTCGCGCAGGACGAGGTAGAGCTACGCGGTCACGCGATCGAGTGCCGCATCAACGTCGAGGCGGCGCACAAGAACTTCGCCCCGGCGCCGGGAACGATCACGACGTACCGGGAGCCGGCCGGGCCGGGGGTGCGCGTCGACTCGGGGGTCGAGCCGGGCTCCGAGGTGACGCCGATGTACGACCCGATGATCGCGAAGCTGATCGTGTGGGACGTCGACCGCGACCACGCCACCCGCCGCATGCTCCGCGCCCTCGACGAGTACGAGGTCGGGGGGATCACGACACTGATCCCGTTTCACCGCGCGATGCTGGCGACCGAGCAGTGGGCCAACGGCGAAACCGGCCGCGATCTGATCTCCGACCGCAAGTGGCTGAAGTCGCTCGCGCCCGAGCAGCCTCCCGAGAGCCCTGACGGCGACGCCGAGGCGGACGGCGCCGGGCCGGCCGAGCGGACCTACCAGGTCGAGGTCGACGGGCGCCTGTTCGGCGTCAAGGTGATCGGCGACGCGGCGGTCGCCGCCACGGCCGGCAACCCGGCGGGGCTCAGGCGGCCGCCGCGCCGCGAGCGCGCCGACGCGGCGGGCGGCGGCGGCGCCACCGAGAGCCTCGTCTCCCCGATCCAGGGGACCGTGCTCAAGGTCTCGGTCGGCAAGGGCGACGAGGTCGCCGAGGGGGCGCTGATCTGCGTCGTCGAGGCGATGAAGATGGAGAACGAGATCACCGCGCACCGCTCGGGCAGGGTGTCGATGCTCAACGTGCAGGAGGGCGGCTCGGTCGCGAGCGGCGACGTGATCGCCGTGATCGAGTGAGCGACGCCGAGCTGCCCTGGCGCGGACCCGGCCCCGACCGTCCCGACCTCCCCCTGCCGCCCGACCGGATGCGGTTACGCCGCAAGGGGAGGCTGCTGAAGCAGTGGATGTACGTGGCGGCGTTCGCGGACGAGTTCCTGCTGTGCGGGGCGCGGATTCAGATCGGCCCGCTGGGGCAGACCTTCTGGGCGATCTACGACCGCGAAGCCGGCGAGATGCACGAGCACACGCGATTGCGGCTTCCCGGCGCCCGGGGTGAGGTCTTCAGCGAGGAGGACCGGATCCGGATCATCGTCGGCGGCGAGGTGCGGGCCAACATCGCCCCCGGAGAGGCGCGCGCCGTCGAGTCGGTGTGCGAGACGTCCGAGGGCGGCTACACGTGGACGCGCAAGACCGCCGACCTGCCGCTCGAGTGCGACGTGCGGATCGACGGCAAGCGGTGGCAGGTCGAGGCGCGCGGCGTGCGCGACGAGTCCGCCGGCTACCACCCGCGGCACACGGTGTGGAGCTGGTCGGCGGGGGTGGGCGAGAGCAAGGACGGCCGCTCCGTGGGGTGGAACCTCGTCACCGGGATCAACGACCCGCCCCGCAACAGCGAGCGCGCGATCTGGGTCGACGGCGCGCCGTCGGAGCCCGGCCCGGTGCGGTTCGAGGACCTCGACGCGATCGCGTTCGAGGGCGGCGAACGGCTCGTGTTCGAGCCCGACTGCGAGCGGGCCCGCGAGGAGCGCCGGCCGTTCGTCCGCTACACCTACCGCCAGCCGATGGGCCGCTTCACGGGCACCCTCCCCGGCGGGATCGAGCTCCGAGAGGGCCTCGGGGTGATGGAGCGCCACGACGCCGTGTGGTGAGTCGTGTCCATTTCCGCGTCCTCCGTTCGTCTACGGGGCGATCACTCGAAAGGAGGAAGCCATGAAGTACATGCTGCTGATCCACCAGGCCGACGCGCCCACCCCGCGTGACCCCGAGGCGTGGAGCCGCCTGTCGGAGGAGGAGCAGAACGCCGTCTACGCCGACTACCAGGCGATCAACCAGACCGCCGGTGTCATCCCGGGCCTCGAGCTCGAGGACCCTGAGGCGGCGACGACGGTGCGGGTGAAGGACGGCGAGACCCTGACCACCGACGGCCCGTTCGTGTCCACCAAGGAGGCGCTTGGCGGCTTCCTGGTGCTCGAGGCCGACGACCTCGACGCCGCGATCGCGCTCGCGTCGAGGGTTCCGGCCGCGCGGCTCGGCGGTGCGGTGGAGGTCCGCCCGATCGTCGAGCGGTGAGCCAGTCCCTCGATCGGGTCTTCCGCGACGAGTGGGGGCGTGTCCTCGCGGGCCTGATCGGCTTCCTCGGCGACTTCGACCTCGCCGAGGAGGCCGCCCAGGAGGCGTTTGCGGCGGCCGCCGAGCGCTGGCCGCGCGAGGGCACGCCCACCAACCCGCGGGCGTGGCTGATGACCACGGCCTGCAACCGCGCCATCGATCGCATCCGCCGCGATCGGACCCAAGCAGAGAAGCTCCGCCTGCTCGACCGGCCGCAGGCCACGGAGGACGAGATGGACGAGACGACGATTCCGGACGAGCGGCTCGAGCTCGTGTTCACGTGCTGTCACCCGGCGCTGGCGACCGACGCCCAGGTCGCGCTCACCCTGCGGACGTTGGGCGGCCTGACGACGGACGAGATCGCCCGCGCCTTCCTCGTGCCCACCCAGACGATGGCGAAGCGGCTTGGGAGGGCGAAGAAGAAGATCAGGGCCGCCGGGATCCCCTTCCGCGTCCCGCCCGACCATCTGCTACCCGATCGCCTCGCCGCGGTGCTGGCGGTCGTCTACCTGATCTTCAACGAGGGCTACGCCGGGCGCGGGCAGCTCGCCTCCGAGGCGATCCGCCTCGCCCGCGCGCTCGCCGAGCTGATGCCGGACGAGCCCGAGGTTCACGGGCTCGTCGCGCTGATGCTGATCAACGACGCCCGCCGCGACGCGCGCTTCGCGGACGACGCGGTCGTCCCGCTTCGCGACCAGGACCGCTCGCTGTGGAACCGCGACGAGATCGCCGAGGGACGCTCGGTGCTGCGCCGCGCGCTCGCGCTCGGAGGGCGGGGGCCGTACGTGGTGCAGGCGGCGATCGCCGACCTCCACGTCGACG
>DATAFB010000149.1:0-4574 GCA_036257695.1 Solirubrobacterales bacterium
CTGACCGGTATTGTGGATCTCGTCCGCGATCCGGTAGCCGCGATCTACGCTGATTCCCGGGATCACGCGGGCGAGCGTGGTCGCGACGTGATCGAAGGTGTTGTGGTCGTCGTTGCGGACGATCACGAGCCAGTTGCCCCCCAGCCCCGTCCCCGGGCCGGAGACTCTCGGCTTTTCGACCGTGGTAGCCCCCCGCGCCATCAGCGCGCCAAGGATAGGCGGACCGGCCGCCCGCGTGGGCGCTAGGGAACGCGGATGCGAACGTTGCGGAAGTAGGCCTGCGCCTCCTTGCCGGAGCTCGCGGCGCTGCCGCCGACGAGCAGCGTCTTGCGGCCGTTCAGCTCTCCCGGGTTCGGATCCCGCACCTGGTCGACGACGGTCGCCTTGTTGACGATCGCCGTGACGCGGTCTCCGAACGCCCGCAGCTTGAGCTTGTTCAGCTCCCCGATGCCGCCGATGCTCTGCTCGGTGCCCTCGAGCGGGAAGCCCTGCCCGCCGGGCCTCCGTCGCAGCTCCCACTCCTGGCGCTGCGGGAACACCCGCAGCTCGTAGCGGCTCGACTCGTCCGCGCGCACCGCCACGCCCACGTACGCGTCCGCGCGGACGCGCTTCGCGGTCGACTTCAGGACCGCGGCCTTGCCCTCGATCTCGTGGTCGGGTTCCTTCGCGTCTCCGGTCACCGGGGTGCGGAAGTCGCACTGGAGGGGGCTTTTTTTGACCTCGATGCCGAACGTCTTGCGGTCGCGCCAGAACTTGCGGCACGGCTTCCCGCCCTCGAACTTCTGCACCGCCCTGAACTCGGTGCGCTTCTTGAACGAGCTGTTGTAGACGACGACGGTCGCCGTCGCGATGCCCGCGCTCGCGAACACGGCGAGCGCAACCGCGGCTGTGGTGATCCTGAGTCGCATCGTGGGTCTCAGCGTAAACACTGGGTCCGCTGCAACGGAGCGGTCGTGGCGCGCTTGCGCCAGTAGCGGTGCAGGCCCGCGTACAGCTGCTCGGGCGGCGCAGCCTGGCGCAGGCGCCGCGCTGTCGCCTCGTCGGTCTCGGCGTCGAGCTCGGCGGCGAGGTCGTCGATGAACCGCTTCAGGTCGCCCGGGCGAGCGCGCTCGCCCGCCTCGCGCAGGCGGCTCGCGGCGGCGTCGAGCTGCGCCCGCGCGTCCTCGACGGGGCCGAAGTGGGTCAGGCATAGGCGCCGCGGCCCCCACTTCTCGACTGCCTCGATCGAGCGCCACCACGCCTCGAGGTCGATGTCCGGCGGGGGGGTCGGCATCAGCGTGAACTCGCTCGGCGGGATCCTGACCCCGGCCACGTCGCCGACGTAAGCGCTGCCGTCGGGGTCGAGGTAGGCGACGTGGTGCGACGCGTGCCCGGGCGCGTACTCGACCAGCATGCCCTCGACGCTCTCGCCGCCGGCCAGCGGCTCGATGCCGTCCGCCGGCACGGGTGCGACCTCGCCCCACAACCGGTCCATGTCGTCGCCGTACAGCCGCCGCGCCGACGCGAGCAGCTTCGACGGGTCGACGAGATGCGGTGCTCCGACCTCGTGCACGTACACCCGCAGACCCGGGAACCGGCGCGCGAGGACCCCGGCGGCGCCGGCGTGATCGAGGTGGATGTGGGTCAGCAGCAGCGCCCGCGGCTCTCCGCGCAGGCCGGCGAGCAGCGCCTCGACGCACGACGCCGGGCCGGGATCGATGATCACGCCCGGCCGCGGCTCGTAGGCGGCGATGACGCGATCGCGGCCGAGGTGCATGAGATCTATCGCGTCGGTCACGCCTAGAATTGTGCTTCATGACCGAGCACCGCCTCCCGGAGCCGGATCGGCCCTGGGTGATGCGCACCTATGCGGGGCACTCGGATGCCCGGCGCTCGAACGAGCTCTACCGGCGCAACCTCGCCAAGGGGCAGACCGGGCTTTCGGTCGCGTTCGACCTCCCCACCCAGACCGGCTACGACCCCGACCACGTGCTGGCGCGCGGCGAGGTCGGCAAGGTCGGGGTGTCGATCGCGCACAATGGCGACATGCACACGCTTCTCGACGGGATCCCGCTCGAGCAGATGAACACGTCGATGACGATCAATGCGACCGCCGCGTGGCTGCTGGCGCTGTACGTCGCGGTCGGCGAGGAGAACGGGGTCGAGCGCGCCCAGCTCTCGGGCACGACCCAGAACGACATCCTCAAGGAGTACCTGTCGCGCGGCACGTACGCGTTCCCCCCCGGCCCCTCGATGCGCCTGATCGCCGACACGGTCGCGTTCGCCGCCAACGAGATCCCGAGGTGGAACCCGATCAACGTCTGCAGCTACCACCTCCAGGAGGCGGGCGCGACGCCGGTTCAGGAGATCGCCTACACGCTGTCCAACGCGATCGCGGTCCTCGACGAGGTGCGTGAGCGCGGCCAGGTAGCCGACGAGGACTTCCCGCGCGTGTTCGGGCGGATCTCGTTCTTCGTCAACGCCGGGATCCGGTTCATCGAGGAGCACGCGAAGCTGCGCGCGATGGCCCGCTTGTGGGAGCAGATCGGGCGCGACCGGTACGGGGTCACGGAGCCGAAGTATCTGCGGCTGCGGTACGGCGTCCAGGTCAACTCGCTCGGCCTCACCGAGCAGCAGCCGGAGAACAACATCCAGCGGATCACGCTCGAGGCGCTCGCGGTGACGCTGGGCCGGTCGGCCCGCGCGCGGGCGATCCAGCTCCCAGCCTGGAACGAGGCGCTGGGGCTGCCGCGGCCGTGGGACCAGCAGTGGAGCCTGCGGATCCAGCAGGTGCTCGCGTACGAGACCGACCTGCTCGACTACCCGGACATCTTCGAGGGGTCGAAGGTGATGGAGTCGCTGGTCGACGAGCTCGCGGACGGCGCCCGCGAGGAGATGGCGACCGTGGAGCGCCACGGCGGCGCCGTCGAGGCCGTCTCGTACATGAAGGCCGGCCTCGTCGAGTCGCACCGCGAGCGCGTAGCGCGGATCGAGGCCGGGGAGCTGAAGATGATCGGCCAGAACTGCTTCACCGAGACCGAGGACTCCCCCCTGACGACGGGCGAGGACCGAGGCATCCTGACGCCGGACCCCGAGGTCGAGCGCGAGTGCATCGACGCGCTCGAGCGGTGGCGCGGCGAGCGCGACCAGGCCGCGGTCGACCGCGCCCTCGAGGCGCTGGCCGAGGCGGCCGCGGACGAGTCGCGCAACATCATGCCGGCGACGATCGAGGCGGCGCGGGCGGGCGTGACGACGGGAGAGTGGGCCGCCACGCTGCGTGAGGTGTTCGGCGACTACCGCGCGCCGACCGGGGTCGGCGCGGCGGCCGCGGTCGACGGCGAGCTGCTCGGCGAGGCGCGCAAGCGGGTGGACGCGGTCTCGGAGGCGCTCGGCAAGCGGGTCAAGATCCTCGTCGGCAAGCCGGGGCTCGACGGCCACTCGAACGGCGCCGAGCAGATCGCCGTGCGGGCTCGAGACGTCGGGATGGAGGTCGTGTACCAGGGGATTCGCCTCACGCCCGAGCAGATCGTCGGGTCGGCGCTCGAGGAGGACGTCGATGTGGTCGGGCTCTCGATCCTGTCGGGGTCGCACGCGCAGCTCGTGCCCGAGATCGTGCGCCGCCTGCGCGACAAGGGAATCGACGCGCCGGTCGTCGTCGGCGGGATCATCCCGCCGCCCGACGCCGAGGCGCTGCGGGAGGCCGGCGTCGCGCGCGTGTACACGCCGAAGGACTTCGACCTCAACCGGATCATGGGCGACATCGTCGAGCTCGTCGCGGAGCGAAACGGCGTTTCCCAGCCGCAACCGGCGTAGCAGTTGGCCCGCGCGGACCCGAGTACGCTGAACGCATGAGCGAGCCGCGCCGGCCCGGCGAGCTGAGCACCGACCGCGGCGCGTGGCTGCGCTGCTACCGGTGCTGGTCGCAGCGGCTCGAGGCCCAGGTCCACTACGACGCGATCATCCGCATCGACCCCGAGACGGGCGAGTCGTCGGAGCGGGTCGACGAGGTCCAGGAAGCCGTCGTCCAGTGCGTCGACTGCATGCACGACCAGCCGCACCTGACGGTCGAGGACGGCCGCGTGGTCCCGGTCGCGGACCGCTGGGAGCGCATGGTCGCCGGCACGCCGTGGGTCGCCTCGTGCACGGTGGCCGTCGACCAGGACCTGGTCGAGACCTGCTCCGGCCCCGAGGCGGCCGACAGCCTCACGTTCGGCGCCTTCGGAGACTCCGGCACGCGCGAGTTCTTCACCCACGTCCGCTTCCACAAGCACGAGGAGGAGCGGATCGTCATCCACCTGCTCGTCGAGCTCTACGCCCGCTCCGGTGAGGAGGCGACCGAGGAGCTCGAAGCCGCCGCGCGCGGCACGCTCGAGATCACCTCGCTCGCGGAGGAGTCGCGCCCGCCGGCGCACGCCTCGGACGAAGCGCACTAGCTCAGCGCGCGACGCCTACTCCCCCTCGCCGTCCGGCTTGCGTGGGACGAGCACGGCGCGCTTGAACTCCGCCACCAGCGATCCGTCCTGCTTGAAGACCCGCGTGTGGACGCGGACGACGCCGCGGTCGGGCTTCGAGCCCGACGGCTTGACCTCGAGCAC
>DATAFB010000161.1:0-2767 GCA_036257695.1 Solirubrobacterales bacterium
GGCGCTGATGCACGGCGCGCGCGTGATCGCGCTGCGCGGCAACTTCGACCAGGCGCTGGAGATCGTCCGCGCGCTCGCGGGCACCCACCCGGTCGAGCTCGTCAACTCGGTCAACCCGTACCGGATCGAGGGCCAGAAGACGGCCGCGTTCGAGGTCTGCGACGAGCTCGGGGCGGCGCCCGGCGCGCTCGCGATCCCGGTCGGCAACGCCGGGAACATCACCGCGTGGTGGCGAGGGTTCCAGGAGTTCGGGCAGGCGCCGGTCCTGTACGGGTTCCAGGCCGAGGGCGCCGCGCCGCTCGTCACCGGCCACCCGGTGGAGAACCCGGAGACCGTCGCGTCGGCGATCCGGATCGGCAACCCGGCGCGGTGGGAGGAGGCGATGGCGGCGGTGACCGGGTCGCGGGGACGGATCGCGGCGGTCTCGGACGAGCAGATCCTCGGCGCCTACCGCATGCTCGCCGAGCGCGAGGGCGTGTTCTGCGAGCCGGCGTCGGCCGCCGCGGTCGCCGGCTTGCTCGCGCACGGGGTGCCGGCGCCGGAGGGCGGGCCTGCGCCGACGACCGTCGTCTGCGTGCTGACCGGCCACGGGCTCAAGGACCCCGACACCGCGCTCGGCAAGGCCCCGGGCGTGATCGGGTGCGACGCCGACCTCGCCGAGGTCGAGCGAGCGATCTTCGACTGATCCGTCACCCGCGCGCGCCACGGGTGAGGTGCGGCATGGAACGGTTGGTCGATCCACGCTGACCCCCGCTTCATCGCGAGCCTCGTCGCGCCGCCCCGGTGCGGGGCGTGCGGCTCCCGCTGCGAGTGGCGAGCGGTGCTGTGCCGTGGCTGCGAGCTGGCGCTTGCGCGCGCGCGCGGTGGCCCGGTCACCGTCCCGGGCCTCGATGCCGCCTGGGCCGCGACCCGGTACGAGGGCGTCGCCCGCGAGCTGGTCGCGGCGCTGAAGTTCCGCGGCCGGATCCCGCTCGCGCGGCGCGCGGCGGAGGCGATCGCGGCGGGGGCTCCGCCGGAGTTGCTCGCTGGCGCGGTCGTCCCGGTTCCGGCGGCGCCGTGGCGGCTGCGCGTCCGCGGCCACGACCCCGCCGAGGAGATCGGCTTCGCCCTCGCCACCCGCGCGCGGGTGCCGTTTCGGCCCGTGCTGGCGCGGAGCAGCGGCCCGCGACAGGTGGGCCGGCGCCGGTCCGACCGGCTCGCCGATCCGCCCGCGGTGAGGGCGCGCGGCCGGGTGCCGCCCCGAGCCGTCCTCGTCGACGACGTGGTCACCACCGGCGCCACCCTCGGCGCCTGCGCGCGGGCGCTTCGCGCGGCCGGCGCGGCGCGGGTCGTTGCGGTCGCCTTTACCCGCGCGTAGGATTGTTGACCACCGCCAATTTCGCTCGCGAATTGGCGTTTGCAGAGAGGAGGTCACGGTGCGAATCGAGATCAGGGGCAGGAACGTCGAGGTCACCGAGGAGCTCCGCCACCACATCGAGAAGCGCTTCGCCCGCGTCGGCCAGCAGGTCTCCGACGTCGCGACGCTCGAGGTCGAGCTGTCGCAGGAGCGCAACCCCTCGATCGCCGATCGCGAGGTCGCCGAGGCGACCCTGCACCTGAAGGGCGTGACGCTGCATGCGCACGAGAGCTCGCCCGACATGCTGCACTCGATCAAGGAGCTCGCCGAGGACATGCGCCGCCAGGTCAAGCGCCACCGCGAGAAGCGGCGCAAGCGCACTCAGACGCGGCGCCTCGTCGCCCGCATCCGCGGCCGCGCCGCCTGATGGGGATCTGACAAGCGGCCAGGAGGACCGGCACGATCAAGGCGGTCGTCGAGATGAACGAGTCGATGGACCACTGGCTCGACGTCCTGTACGGCGGCGCCGAGTACAACTTCCCGGTCTTCGAGACGACCACTGTCAGCACGCCCGCCACGGTCAGCGGGTCGCCGAAGATCCGCGTCAAAGGGGCTGCCGGACGGCTGCGTCACGGACGACTTCAAGCTCAAGGCGCGGGCGAAGGTGGGCGGCGTCAAGAAGATGGTCGCGGCGCTCGAGGGCGACAAGCTCGAGGTGGTGAAGGCGAAGCGCGTCAAGGTCGACGGGCCGGCTTCCGACCTCGAGCCGGGCTTCCACGAGCTCAAGCTGAGCGCGAAGCGCGAGCGCGGATCCAAACTGAAGTCGGCCGTCAGCTTCCAGCGCTGTTGAGCTTTGCGCCCGCCCGGCGCGCCGCGATCCCGTTGCTACGCTGACTTTCGATGGCGAGGGGCCTCATAGACCGCGCCCTGCGGATGGGCGAATCGCGCCAGTTCCGCGAGCACGAGAAGCGCGTCGAGTCGATCAACCGAATCGAGCCGGAGATGGAGTTGCTCGACGACTCCGAGCTGTGCGAGGAGGCCGACAAGCTCCGCGAGCGGGCCCGCAACGGCGAGTCACTCGACGACCTCCTGCCAGAGTCGTTCGCGCTCGTGCGCGAGGCGGCGCGGCGGGCGATCGGCCAGCGCCACTTCGACGTCCAGCTGATCGGCGGAATGGTCCTACACGGCGGCTCGATCGCTGAGATGAATACGGGCGAGGGAAAGACGCTGACCGCGACGCTGCCCGTCTTCCTCAACTCGCTCGCCGGCAACAGCGTTCATCTGGTCACCGTCAACGACTACCTCGCCCGCCGCGACGCCGAGTGGATGGGCGCGATCCACCGCTTCCTCGGCCTCACCGTCGGCTTGATCATCCCCGGGTTCAAGGCCGCGCCCGCCGAGAAGCGTCAGCAGTACAGCGCCGACATCACC
>DATAFB010000010.1:0-11402 GCA_036257695.1 Solirubrobacterales bacterium
GTCGCCGGTCGCGTTCACGCTGACCGCGAAGCTGGCCGAGGAAGACGATCCGCTCGACGACCCGACCGTCGCGTGGCCGAACGATCGCGCGACCGTGACGCTGGGAAGGCTGGAGCTGATCGCGCTCGACTCCGACGCCGAGAGCGACGGCGAGGTCGTCGTCTTCGACCCCACGCGGGTCACCGACGGGATCGAGCTGTCGGACGACGAGATCCTCGCCACCCGCCCTCTCGCCTACTCGGTGTCGGTCGAGCGCCGCGCCGGCGGGTCGGGCTAGGTCGATCTGGCTCATGTACGCGACCACCCTGCGCCAGCCGCACCCGGGTGGAGGTATTCTTCGGGGGGGCGAGTGGAGCGAGCGAGAGTAAGCTCCAGCGTGCCTGGCGTGAGAACGAAGAGCTAGCCGACACATCCAGGTCGGCCGGGGCTTCGATCGGTGAACCACCTCGATAACTGGAGGAGGTGCAGGTGAGCGACCCCAAGCCCCCGCAGGTGACCCAGCGCGAGCTGGACGCCGCCACGATCGCGGTCGCGATCGAGGGCGAGATCGACCTGGCCAGCATCGACCGGCTGCGCGGAGAGACCGAGCGAGCGATAGGCGGCGACGCGGGCCAGCTCGTGATCGACCTCACGGACTGCGAGTTCATCGACTCGTCGGTGCTGGCGCTGTTCGTTGACCTGCGCAAGCGGCTCAACAGCACCTCGCGGTCGCGGTTCGCGATCGTCGCCGACGGTCAGCCGCTGCAGGTGATCGAGACCACGCAGCTCGACCGTGAGATCCCGGTGTTCTCGAGCGCCGACGACGCCGTCCGGGCGGTGAGCGGCTGAGCGCCGGCGACTACGGACGCGCCGAGAGCGCGAAGGAGCGCCTCGACCGCAACCTCGAAGAGCTCCTCGGAGGCCTCCGGGTCGCGCTCCCGGGAGTGCAGGTCCTGTTCGCGTTCTTGCTTGTGCTCCCGTTCCAGAGCCGGTTCCCCGACGTCACTCCGTTCCAGGAGAGGGTCTACTTCGGGACCCTGCTGTGCACGGCGGCGGCGTCGATTCTCCTCATCGCGCCCTCCGCGCGGCACCGGATCCGGTTTCGCAAGGACGACAAGGCGTACGTCGTGTTCACGGCCAACCGGCTCGCGATCGCCGGCCTCGCATTCCTCGGGCTGGGGATGGCCGGGGCCGTTTTGCTGATCAGCGACTTCCTGTTCAGCGAGCTCGTGGCGATCGTCGCCACGGGCGCCGTCGTCGTCGGGGTGGGATGGCTGTGGTTCGTCTCGCCGCTCGCCCGCGACGTCGGGTCGAGCGCGTCCGAGTAGCCGCGAGCCGTACCTACAATCGGGTTCGTGGCCGGCGGCGAGACGACCGAACTTCCGATCTTCGAGCTGCCCGTCGTGCTGCTGCCCGGCGAGCTGCTGCCGCTGCACATCTTCGAGGAGCGCTACAAGCGGATGATCGGCCGCTCGGTCGACGGCGGCGAGCCGTTCGGGATCGTGCTCCGCGACGAGGATGGCGCGGCGCGGCGGGTCGGTTGCACGGCGCAAGTCGCCGACGTCATCGAGCGCTTCGACGACGGGCGCATGAACATCGTCGTCGCCGGCGAGCTCCCGTTCCGGGTCCTCGATCGCGCCGACGCGCCCGAATACCCCGTCGGCGAGGTCGAGCTGATCGACCTCTCCGACGAGCCAGAGCCGGACGACGCCGAGGCCGGCGACGCAGCGCGA
Organism: Solirubrobacterales bacterium; assembly: GCA_036257695.1. Taxonomy (GTDB): domain Bacteria; phylum Actinomycetota; class Thermoleophilia; order Solirubrobacterales; family 70-9; genus DASPWW01. The sequence goes on from DATAFB010000010.1 coordinate 1,713, forward strand.
AGTGCGTTCGCCGAGCTGCTGGCGCAGGTCTCGGATGAGCCGCAGCCAGCCACAGAGCTCGCGGGAGACGGCTCGTACGAGCTCGCCGCCAGGATCGAGCTCCCGGCGGACACGAAGCAGCGGCTGCTCGAGCTTCGCTCCGAGGACGAGCGCATGCGGCTCCTGCGCCGGGCCCTCGTCACGGCCGCCGAGGCCGTGCGCCGCGCCCAGCGCATCGCCGAGGCGGCGCGGGGCAACGGCGGCTACCCGACGGGCTAGGGCACGACGACGGCGCCGCCGCGACGCGGGTCGCCGCCACCGCGCAGCTCGCCCGAGTCAGGGTCGCGGGCGACCGCGTGGACCCCGCCGAAGAACAGGTTGCGCCGCTTCCACCGCGCGACCCGCAGGCCCTGGCGCTCGAGCGCGCCGACGTCGACGCCCGGCTCGGCCTGGACGACCCCCTCCTCGTAGTGGACGCGGCCGGCCTCGACGGCGTCGGGCGCGTCCATCCCGTCGGCGACGAGCCGCAGGATCACCTGCAGGATCGCGGAACGGATCCGGTTCGAGCCTCCGCTCCCCAGCCCCGCCTCGAGCTCGCCGTCGCGCAGCACGACGGTCGGCGCCATCATCGACGTCATCCGGCGACCGGCGGGAAGGGCGTGGAAGCCGAGCGGGTTCAGGTCCTCCTCGCCGAGCATGTTGTTGACGTGAACCCCGGTCCCCGGGGGCAGCATCCCCGAGCCGGTCCCGTTCGAGCACGTGACCGCGGCGCAGCGGCCCTCGCCGTCGACCACGGTGATGTGGGTGGTCGACCCGAGCGAGCCGCCGGTCGGCTCGTCACCGACCGGGCGCTCGCCCGCCGCGATCGCACCGGCGAGGGCGTCGAGCCGCGCCGGATCGAGGAAGCGATCGGCGTAGTCCCCCGCGTACAGGCCCGCGTGGAACTCCTCGGTTCTGGCGCGGTTCGCCTCGGCCATCGTCGCGACGACGGACGCGACGTCGGCGGCGCCCAGCCGTTCGAGCAGCGCTAGGCAGAAGGCGATCAGGATCCCGCCCGACGACGGCGGCGGATTGGTCAGCACGTCGCGGCCGGAGAACGCCGCGTGCACGGGCTCGCGCGCCACGGCCTCGTACGAGGCGAGGTTGGCGCCCCCCAGCGTCCCGCCGCGATCGGTGACCCAGGCGGCGATCGCGCCGGCGACCTCGCCGCGGTAGAAGGGCTCCGGCCCCTCGGCGCCGTAGCGCTCGAGCGCCTCGGCGAGGTCGGGAAAGCGGAACGTGTCGCCCTCCCCCAGGATCTCGCCCTCGGGCGCGTAGATCGCCCGCGTCTCCGGGTACTCGGTCAGGATCGGGGCGAGGATCTTGAACAGGTAGGCCTGCTCGGCGGTCACCTCGACCCCGTCGCGCGCGAAGGCGACCGCGGGGCCGACGAGATCCGCCATCGGCATCGACCCGAACCGGCTCAGCGCGGCGTCGAGCCCCGCCGGCGTGCCGGGGACCCCGCACGAGGCGGCGCCGATGTTGAACACCTGCGGCGTCTCGTCGAAGACGACCGACACCGGCACCAGCTCGGCGCGCCGGCCGTCGCCCTCCTGGCCGGGCACCTCGACGAAGAAGTCGAGCACCACGTCCTCGTCGGAGGTGTGCACGAGCATGAACCCCCCGGCGCCGAGCCCGGTCAGCGGGCTCTCGGCCGCGAACGAGGTCAGGACCGCGCACACGGCGGTGTCGACGGCGTTGCCTCCCTCGCGCAGGACCCGCGCCCCAGCCTCCGCCGTGAGGCGGTGGCCGGCCGCTATCGCTCCCCTGGGCGCTATCGGGAGGGCTCGAACTCGGGCGCTTCGATCCCGAGGTCCCGCGGCCTCGTCTCGCCCGGGCTCCCGACCTCGCGCTCGGGCCGCGAGGAGGATCGCGAGGCCCTCGAGCGCGGCTGGCGCAGCTCCCCGCGGGAGCTGCCGTCCGCGCGGCGGCCCCGGCTGTCGAAGCGGGTCGCGATCACCGTCACCCACACCTGCTCGGTGAGCTCGTCGTCGATGTTCGCCCCGAAGATGATGTGGGCGTCCGGATGCGCCGCCTCCTGGATGACGCGGGCGGCCTCGCTGACCTCGACCAGCGACATGTCGTCGCCCCCGGTGATCGACAGCAGGATCGACCGCGCGCCGTCGATCGACGAGTCGAGGATCGGGGACGAGATCGCCCGCTCGGCGGCGAACGTGGCGCGGCTGTCGCCGGTCCCCATGCCGATCCCGAGGATCGCCGGCCCCGCGTCGCGCATGGTCGTGCGCACGTCGGCGAAGTCGAGGTTGATGACCGAGGGAAGCGTGACGAGGTCGGCGATCCCCTGCACGCCCTGGCGCAGGACGTCGTCCGCGACCCGGAACGCCTCGACCATCGAGGTGTTGCGCGACAGGATCGACAGCAGGCGCTCGTTGGGGACGACGATCAAAGTGTCGACCTCGTCGCTGAGCGCGTCGACTCCCTCCTCGGCCTGGGTCTTGCGGCGGCTGCCCTCGAAGCCGAACGGCTTCGTCACGATCCCGACGGTCAGCGCGCCGACGGTCTTCGCGAGGCGCGCGACGACCGGAGCGGCGCCGGTGCCGGTGCCGCCTCCCACCCCGGCCGTCACGAACACCATGTCGGAGCCCTTCAGAAGCCGCTTGATCTTGTCCTGCTCCTCGAACGCGGCCTTGTAGCCGAGCTCGGGGTCGGAGCCGGACCCGAGCCCGCGGGTCACCTCGCCGCCGATGTGGACGGTGACGTCGGCCATGCTTTGCTGCAAAGACTGGAGGTCGGTGTTGATGGCGATGAACTCGACTCCGGAGACGCCCGCCTCGACCATCCGGTTGACGGCGTTGACACCAGCGCCGCCGACCCCGATCACTCGAATCACGGGGATCGGGACGCCGCCGGGCGCGGTCACACCGGATGGATGCGGGTCGTCGCGGCCGTAAGCGGCGTTGCCGGGCTCGTCGTCGATCAGGATGTCGCGCAGGCGCTCCTTGCCCCGCGGCGCCGGCTCGGGCTCGCCGCTCTCGTCCTCGACCTTGTACACGGTCACGTCCTCGGGCTCGGGCGGCGTGTGCGGCTCGGGCGCAGGCTTCGGCTTGCGAGGCTGCCGCCCCTGAGGACGGGTGGGCGCCTCGCCGAGGGTGTCGGCGGGGTCGATCTTCTCCGTCTTCGTCTCGGCCTCGGAGGGCTCGTCGACGGTGGAGCGGAACAGGTCCGCGAGCGGACCCTCCCGCATGCTGGCGCGCTTACGACGCGCCATGCTTCAGGACCTCCTCCGCCAGGTCTCGGTAGTACTTCGCCGCATTGCCCTTGGGATCGTATTTCAGCACCGACGTACCACGGACCGGCGCCTCGGCGAACTTGATCGCCTTGCGAATCCGGGACTTGAACACCAGATCGCCGAAATTCTCCTCGAGCAGCTCGACCGCCTCCTTGGCATGGACCGTGCGCGAGTCGAGCATCGTCGGCAGGATGCCCTCGAGCTTCACGTCGGGGTTGAGGTTCTCGCGGATCATCTGCAGCGTGTTCTGAAGCTGCACCAGGCCGCGCATCGACAGGTACTCGCACTGCACGGGGACGATTACCTTGTCCGAGGCCGTCAGCGCGTTGATCGTCAGCAGCCCGAGGCTGGGGGGCGTGTCGATGCAGATGAAGTCGTAGTCGTCGAGCACCTCGTCGAGCGCCTTCTCCAGCGCCCGCTCGCGGCCAATCTGGGCGCTCATCGCGATCTCGGCGCCGGCGAGGTCGATCGACGCGACCGCGAGATCGACCTCGCGGGTCTGGATCACCTCGCTGATCGACATCCGCTCGACGAGCACGTCGTACATGCTCTTCTCGACCTTGTCGGGGTCGACGCCCTGGCTCATCGTCAGGTTGCCCTGCGGGTCGAGGTCGACGGCGAGCACGTCGTGGCCCGACTCCTTGAACGCGACCGCGAGGTTGAGCGTCGTCGTCGTCTTCGCCACCCCGCCCTTCTGGTTCGCGAACGAGATCACGGTCGCCCGGCGCGTCTCGCGCGACTTGCCGTCGTTGCCCGAACCGCGGGTCCCGGGGCGCTTCTCCCGGTCGCGGTCCGGGACGGGCGCGATCACGTCGTCCGGGTTCATGCGCCCGGCCTCCTCGACGGCGGTGCCGTCGGCCTGCGCCGTAGGGGGTGCCTCGCCGCTGTCAACGGCGGACCTCGATCCACGCCCGAAAATGCCCATTTGATGGGGCCTATTCGCAGGCCGCCCGCGGTTTCCTCCCGCCCGCGCAGCTTTGCAGTCCCGCCGGACGAGAAATCCCGCAGCAAACCCGCTCGAACCGGACGCGGGAGCGAGGCCGCATCCCAACAGAATGCGGCAAGTTCGCTAGCGAACTTGCCGGTGGTCTTGGTGCGGCCGAGCGGGAGCGGAGGATTCGAGCGGAATTGATTAGGGAACAATGACGCGATGGCCGATCCGTTCGAGAAACGGCTTCTTTTCGTGACCGGCAAGGGCGGCGTCGGCAAGTCGACGTTGTCGCTCGCGATCGGGATGGCGGCGGCTGAGCGCGGCAAGCGCGTGATCGTGTGCGAGGTCGCGTCCCAGGAGCATGCCTCGCGCGTCTTCCGGCGCGCCGAGGTCGGCTTCCACGAGGTCGAGATGCGCGACGGGCTGTGGACGATCTCGATCGACCCGGATCACTCGCTGCGCGAGTACCTGACGATCCAGGCGCCGGTGCGGGCGATGGGCGAGATGCTGTCGCGCAGCCGCGTCTTCACCTATCTCACCGCCGCCACCCCGGGGCTCAAGGAGCTGGTGACGATCGGCAAGATCTGGGAGCTGGCGCAGCTCGACCGCAAGGTCAGGCGGGGGCGCAAGTACGACCTCGTGATCGTCGACGCGCCCGCCACCGGCCACGGGATCGGGTTGCTGCAGACGCCGCGCACGTTCGCCACGATCGCCCGCGTCGGCCCGATCCGCTCCCAGGCGGAGGCGCTCGACGCGTACATCACCGACCACGGGCTGACCGGCGCCGTCATCGTCGCGCTGCCCGAGGAGATGCCGGTGAACGAGTCGGAGCTGCTTGAGACGGAGCTGACCGAGGAGCTCGGCGTCGCGGTCGACCGCGTGTACATGAACGGGATCTACCCCGAGCGGTTCTCGGACGGCGACGCGGACCGGCTCGAGGCCGTCGCCGGCTCGGTCGACGGCGGCGCCCGCGCCGCGGTGCGGGCGGCGCTCAGCGAGCACCGCCGGGCGCGCGCCCACCGGCATCAGATCGAGCGCCTGCGCAGCCTGGTCGCGGCGGACGTGGCGACGCTGCCGTTCATCTTCGAGCCCGAGCTCGGGGTCGAGGGGATCGAGCTGCTCGCGGCCGAGGTCGCCCGATGACCGGCGTCGCCGAGCTGCTGCGGGGCAAGGACGTGTGCATCTGCGCCGGGTCCGGCGGGGTCGGCAAGACGACGACCTCGGCGGCGATCGCGGCCGGTATGGCCGCCCGCGGCCACAGGGTCGCGGTGCTGACGATCGACCCGGCGAAGCGGCTCGCTGACTCGCTCGGGCTGCCCGAGCTCGGCAACGTCGAGCGCCGCGTCGACCCGAGCCTGTTCGAGGCCGAGGGGATCGAGACCGAGGGCGGAGAGCTGTGGGCGATGATGCTCGACGCGAAGGCGACCTTCGACGACCTGATCGCCAAGCACGCCCCCGACGCCGAGACCCGCGACCGGATCCTCGACAACCGGATCTACCGCCAGATTTCGAACGCGCTCGCCGGCTCCCAGGAGTACATGGCGATGGAGAAGCTGTTCGAGCTCCACCAGGAGAGCCGCTACGACCTGCTCGTGCTCGACACGCCGCCGAGCCGCAACGCGCTCGACTTCCTCGACGCGCCCCGGCGGCTGACCCAGTTCATCGAGGGCCGCTCGCTGCAGGTGTTCATGCGCCCGACCGGGCTCGGGATGAAGCTTTTCGGTCGCGGCACCTCGATGATGTTCTCCGTCCTGCGGCGGCTGACCGGAGTCGACCTGCTCGAGGACATCTCGGAGTTCTTCCAGGCGTTCAGCGGCATGGTCGGCGGGTTCCAGGAGCGCGCGAAGCGGGTCAACGAGCTGCTCGCCGACCGGCGGACCTCGTTCGTCGTCGTCTGCGGCCCACAGGGGGAGCCGATCGAGGAGGCGGTCTACTTCCACCGCCAGCTCGTCGAGGCGAGCTTGCCGTTCGGCGGCGTGATCGTGAACAAGGTCCACTTCGACAGCGAGTTCGCCGTGCAGGAGGGCGAGGACCCGGCCGCCGAGCTGGCGGAGGCGGTCGGGGACCGCGACCTTGCCGAGCGCGCCGTCGCGACCCTCGACGACTATCGCGCGCTCGCGGCGCGCGACCGGCGCAATATCGAGCGCCTCACCGCCGAGATGCGCGCGAGGCGAGTGATCCAGGTGCCGTACCTCGACGAGGACGTCCACGACCTCGCCGGGCTGATGGAGATCAACCGCTACCTGTTCGCGACCGAGCCCGAGCGCGAAGCGCTCGCGGCGTCCCGCTAGAGCCGCCTCCCGCTAGACGCGGGCGCGCTTGCGGCGCTCGTACTGGAGCTCGGCGACGCGCCAGTCCGTCGTCTCGGGGCGCGGGAACAGGTGCCGTACGCGGCGGCGGGCCCGCTCGCGCTCCTGGGGCCGGCGGTCGAGGATCTTGAGCGCCTCGGGCCGCTCGGGCCAATCGAGCGTGTCCCCGTGCGACTCGTCGACCTCGCTGAGCCAATCTGGCTTCTTGGTGTCCATGTGCTCCGTGGTTGGCCGTTCCGCCTCGATCTCCTGCAAATCAGGGACGGTCGCGTCCTCCGCTTCGCGTTCGAGCGCGACCAGGTCGGCGGCGGGCTGTTCCTCCTCCACCTCGATCGCACCCCACTCGGCGGTGGCGCCGCGGACCTCGACCGCGCCCTCCCCGGCGGCCAGCCCGTCCGCGAGCAGCGCCTCGTCCGCCGCTGCGCGCAGGTCCGCCCCCAGCCCCCCGGCGACGGCATCGCGCAGCAGCGTCCGGGTCAGGTCCTCGACCTCGGCCGCGAGCTCGAGCGGGCCGGGGCCGTCGTGGGGGCCGGGAACCTCTCCGCGCACGAGCTCGCCCTCGAGCGCGACGGCGCGCTCGACCCGGGCCTTGACCGCCGGTCGCTCGTCCGGGTCGGCGAGCAGCGCCGCCGCCCGCATCCCGAGCCCGACGTCGGCGGGCCCTCCTCCCTCGAGCAGGTGGCGCAGGCTCAGCACGTAGTCGCTCAGCGCCTCCAGAAGCGCCGCGCGCTCGAGCCCGGCCTCGAAGCGAGACATCGCCCTTGCGACCGGCCCCGAGATCGGGCTGGCGGACAGCGCGCGCGCGAACGCGGCGAGATCGGCGAGCTCGGAGTCGGCCAGCCTGTAGCCGCCGGCGCGCGGGCGGGCGGCACCGGTCGGGAGGAGGCGCCAGCGGTCGCCGGGTGTTCGCGCCCAGGCGTACGGCCCCAGGCCCACGCCGCCGGCCTTGAACAGCCGCAGCGTTCGAACAACGTCGCGCAGCGCCGTGCCCGGAGACGCGCCCGCCCCGTCGGGGTCGTCGAACGGGAGCGCGTTCTTGACGACCGCCAGGAACAGCGGCTCCCACGCGGTGCGCCGCGTGCCGCCCGGCCGCCGCGCCTCGTCCGGGACCTCGACGAGATCGGCGCGGACGATCGTCGCGTCGCCCAGCTCCAGCCGCACGGTCGGCATGTGGAAGCCGAGCAGCGGGACTACGAGCTCGGCCTCGCCTTCGTCCGCCTCGCTCACACATCCCTCAAGCTCGGCGACCGCGGCGGCGAGCCGGTCGGAGTCGAGCGGGAAATCGGCCGAGCCCTCCCACAGCCCGGCGAGGAAATTGATCGCTGCAGCCTCGGCGCGACGCCCTTCGTCGGGAGGCACGGGCTCGTCGAGCCGCGCGAGGTAGGAGGCGGCCACGCCCGCTCGCTCGAGCTCGGCGCAGGCTTCGGCGAACGGCTCGAGCTCGGCGAGCTGCGCCCAGTGCTCGCGCACGAAGCGGCCGCTCATCGGCGTGTACTGAGCGAACGGCGATCCCTCCCCGGGCCCCGTGAGCTCGAACGGGACCTCCTCTCCCGATGCGACCAGGCCGCGCAGCAGCTCTCCCCCGGCGTCGGCGAGGGCCTCGAGCCTGCGTGTCAGGACCACGTCGCGCACCTTCAGCGAGTTCTCGCGCCCGCGGCGTCCTCCTGCGCCTGCAGGCGGGCTTGCAGCGGCACCGAGAACGGTGACGCGGATAGCGTGCCGTCCGGTGGCCGATCGCCAACCAGATCCCGGACGCGTGGAGGCGATGGAGCCGTCGCTCGGGCTGCGCGACCTCGCCGCCGCCGGGACCGGATGGGTCCGCGGCGGGCTCCGTGCCCTGCGCGACTTCGAGCCGCACGAGTGGCGCGTGCTCGCGCCGCTGATGTTCGTCGGTTTCTTCGAGGTCTACGACCTCACCGTGCTGACGATGGGGGCGCCGAAGATCGCCGACGGGCTCGGGGTCTCGATCGGCCTTTTCGGGGTCGGGGTGGCGGTGATCAGGCTCGCGGCGCTGGGAAGCGTCCCGATCCTGCGCGCGGCCGACCGCATCGGCCGCCGGACGATGCTGCTGCTGTCGATCGCGGCGTTCACCGCGGCGACCGGGCTCACCGCGCTCGCGTGGACGCTGGCGGCGTTCGTCGCGATCCAGATCGTTGCGCGCGCGTTCCTTGCCACCGAGAGCTCGCTCGGCGCCGTGGTGATCGCGGAGGAGGTCCGACCGAAGCGTCGCGGCGCCGCCCTGTCGCTCGTCGGGGTGATCAGCTTCCTCGGGCCGGGGCTGACGGCGCTTGCGCTCCTCGCCGTGCCGCTGACGCCGCTCGACTGGCGGATCTTCTACGTCGTCGCGCTGCCGCCGCTGCTCGTGATCGCGTACCTGCGGCGCAACCTTGGAGAGACGACGGCGTTCTCGGTCGCCCGCACCGACGAGCGCCTGCATCGCGCGCTGATCCCGCGCGTCCCGCCGCCGTTCGCGGCGCGGCTGCGGCGGATCTCGACCGTGTTCGGGGTCGCGGGCGCGATCCAGACCGGCGCCTTCTTCTACTCCGCCGCGCTCGCCCAGGACGAGTACGGGTGGGAGGCGCTGTACACGGTGACGATCCTGACCGCGGGCCCATTCGCGCTCGCGGGGTTCCTGCTCGGGGGCCCGGGGAGCGACCGGATCGGCCGCCGCCCGGTGCTCGCCGCTGCGCTGCTGCTAGGCGCGGCGGCGAACGTCCTCATCTTCACCGAGGTCCGGGTCCTGTTCCTGCCCGGCTTCTGGCTCGCCGCGTGCGCGAACGCGGCGATCCTCGCGGTCGGCTTCGCGTACCTGTCGGAGCTGTTCCCGACCGAGCTGCGCGCGACGCTCACGTCGGTCGTGATCGCTGCCCAGATCGCGGGCGGATCGCTGGGGCTGCTGGTGATCGGCGCTCTCGCCGGCGCCGTCGACACCTCGCTGCAGCTAGTCGTCGGCGGGCTGCTCGCGACGCCAGTGATCCTGCTGCTGCGCCGCCTCCCCGAGACCCGGGGCGCCGACGTCGTATCCGCGAAGTTGTAGCCGGCTACGCGGCCGCGGGGACGTTCTCGCGCGAGCCGTCGAGCAGCCACTCGCGGCCGTAGGCGCGCATGTCCTCGATCAGCGGCACGAGCGCCTTGCCCTTCTCGGTCAGCGCGTACTCGACGCGCGGTGGGACCTCGGGATA
>DATAFB010000012.1:0-24402 GCA_036257695.1 Solirubrobacterales bacterium
CCTCGACCGAGCTCGCTCCCGCGACCGCGGCGCGCCACGGCCGCGGCGAGGCGTCGGGTGGGATCCTCAGCGTCGCGGGTTGGCGGGGCGAAAGGCTCCCGAGCTCGACGGCCGGAAGGTCGCCGAAGCGACCCAGCGTCAGCGCCGCGGGGCCGGGAGCCCGCACGCGCAGGCGCGCGCCGCCAGGTGGGAGCTCGAAGCCGGCCGGCGCTTCGGCCTGCACCGCGCTCAGTTGCCGGCAGCCTCCGTTCGGTCGCGATGACGAAGCCTCGAGGCGGAGCGCGAGGGCACGGGCGAGAATCTGATCGGCGCTCTCCCGGGCGTCCTCCCCCTGTCGTTCCAGCTCGGCGAGGGAGGGCGCCGGCGAGCCGTACATGTCGATCGTCGCGAAGTACTCCGCGGCCTTCACGCTGACGAGCTCGGGTACGATCCCGACCGGGTCGAAGCCAGGGTCCACGCGGTCGCGGGCGAGCTCCAGCATCGCGAACTCCGCCCCTGTTCGCCCTGACTGAACGTCCCTGAACCAGTTTGCTCCGTCGCGGAGCAGGGCCAGGTTGGTCGCGACGCTGAGCAGCACGGCGATGAACAGCGCGGCCAGCGCCGACCGCGAGAAACGACTCGCTCGCGCCGCATCGGTGGCGACGAGAAGGACCGCCACCGACCCGGGAAAGATGTACCGGATGGCGGTGGGAGCGCGAGTCCCGACACCGGTGACGAGCGCCGCCAGCGCCCAGAAGGTGACGAGAATCCCCAGCGATGCCCACAGCGAGGCCGGAAGCCGGCCGCGCATGATCCGCACGACGAGGGCGATGAGCGCGAGCGCCGCGAGTATGCGCCCCCAGCCGAGCTCGAGTGCCGGCGGGGGTGATTCGCCGAAGGGGTCGAGCGCCCCCCCGAAGTCGTACCCGAGCCCCGTGAGCGCGGCCATCACGGTGGCGAAAGCCTCGGCGGTGAAGTTCACGATCAGGAGCACGTTTGACGTCGGAGGCTCCTGCCCGCCGTACGCCTGCGACGGCATCTCCACCAGCCACCACGCTGCATAGAGGGCGAGTGGAACGAGGAAGATCCAGGCTCGCCGGCGGCGGTCGGGTCGCCAAAGCACGGAGATCGCCACCCCGACAAGGAACGCCAAGCCGGTGCTGTAGCTGGCGACCGAGACGGTGAGCAGCGCACACGTGGCGATGTTCCCGCGCGCGTCGACGCGCTCGAGAGCCAGCAGCGCGGCGAGGCCCGCCGCGACGCTCAGCATCACCGTGAAGCCGTTCGGGACGACGACGTGCTGCCACGCCGAGCCGAGGAAGAGCAGAACCAGACTCGGCGCGAGGGCCGGGAGCGCGCCGATCCTCCTCTTGGCCACGGCGTAGAACAACGCGGCGCACAGAAGCAGCGTCGCCACGGCGATCAGCCGGAACGCCACGTACTCCGCTCCGACGGTCTCGAGGATCGCCTTGTAGGCGAGGCGGGTTGTCGCAACCAGGTGTCCCGTGCGCGGCTCGAAGACGTCGCCCGCGCCGAGACCGGGCGTGTCGAGGAAGAAGAACGTCTGGTCCGGAGAGAACGTTGTCCCCCGGTTCAGGTACAGGATCAGCCCCGCGGCGACCGCCATCGCGATGCCGAGGATCACCCAGCAAACCCGGTCGGTCAGCTCGAGGCGCCGGCTGGTGATCGGGAGCACGATCCGCGGGGCGGCGGGGCGCTCGTCATCGACGCTGCGCGGGACGCCCGCCATCACCGCAGCTCGCAGACCTCGACCGAGCTCGCCCCGGCGACCGCGGCGCGCCACGGCGTCGGCGAGGCGTCGGGCGGGATCCTCAGCGTCGCGGGCTGGCGGGGCGAAAGGCTCCCGAGCTCGGCGGAGGGAAGGTCACCGAAGCGGCCCAGCGTCAGCGCGGCGGGGCCGGGAGCCCGCACGCGCAGGCGCGCGCCGCCAGGTGGAAGCTCGAAGCCGGCCGGCGCTTCGGCCTGCACCGCGCTCAGTTGCCGGCAGCCTCCGTTCGGTCGCGATGACGAAGCCTCGAGGCGGAGCGCGAGCTCATCGACCAGCCCGCGATCGGCCGCTTCGCGCACGACCTCGTCCTGTCGCTGCAGCTCGGCGAGCGAGTACGCGGCCGAGCCGTAACGGTCCAGAACGGCGAAGTAGGCAGAGGCGGGCGCGGTTACGAGGCTGGCCTCGGGCGGGTCGAAGTCGGGATCGACGCGATCGCGCGCGAGCTCGAGCACGGCGAGCTGCGACCGCACGCCGGCCGAGTAGTCCCTGAACCGGTTCCCGCCGTCTCGCAGGAGAGCGAGGTTCCCCCCGAGGCACAGGGCGGCGACGGCGAACAGGATCGCGAGTCCACGCCTGGACAGCCGCAGCGGCGGCACCGCGGCAACCCCGATGAGCAGGACCGCCATCGATCCCATGTAGACGTAGCGGATCGAGTCGGGAGACCGATAAGGACCGCTCGCGAGGGCGCCGAGGGCCCAGTAGGTCAGCGCGATCGCCACGAAAGCCCAGAGGGAGGGCGAAACTGCGCCTCGCCTGACCCGCAATGCGAACGCGACGGTCGCGGGCGCGGCGAGGACGAGACCCCATCCGGAGTGGATCACGTCCGGCATCTCGCCCGTGAAGTCGTAACCGAGGCCGGAAAGCGCCGCGATTACCGAAGCCAGCGAGTCGGCGACCCAGTTCGGGATCAGGAGGATGTTCGAGGCCGTCACCTCGCTTTCGGCCGAGGCATCGCTGGACAGCGACCACAGCCACCACGCCGCGTAGAGGGCGAGCGGGACGAGAAAGACCCATAGCCTGCGTCGTCGATCGGGCCCGAGCAGCACGAGTACCGCGACGCCGACCAGGAAGGCCAGCCCGGTCGTATAGGTGGCGACCGAGACGACCAATAGGAGGCAGGCGCCGATGTCGCCGCGGCGGTCGTGACGCTCGAGCAACAACAGGCTGCCAAGGCCCGCGGCGACGCTGAACACGATCGTGAATCCGACCGGGATCACCACGTGCTGCGCCGCCGAGCCGAGGAACAGCAGCACGAGCGTCGGCGCAAGCGCCGGCAGGCCCCCGATCCTTCGCTTCGCGAGGACGTAGAAGAGGCCCGCGGAGAGCAACACGGCCGCGACCGCGATGACGCGAAAAACCGCGTACTCCAAGCCGACCGTCTCCAGAACCGCCTTGAAGACGAGTCGCGTCGTCGCGATCAGGTGCCCCTCGTGTGGCTTCAGGACCTCGCCCGGACTGGCGAGTCCCGGGCTTTCGTAGAGCCACAGAAGTTCGTCGAGGAAGAAAACGGTGCCGCGGTTGAGGTACAGGATCAATGCGGCTGCGACCCCCATCGCGGCGGCGAGGACGATCCAGCACACCCGATCTGTGATCTCGAGCCCGCGGCTGGTTATCGGAAGCACGATCCGCGGCGCGCTCGCCCGCTGCTCCCCCACCGTGTACGGTGCGCTCGCCAAGGCGCGACACGATAGCCGCGGGCGCTCAGCCGCCGCCCAGCCGACGTGTGGTGCGGCGAACAGCCGCACGCAGCACGGTCGCCGACATGGTCACGGCGATGCCGACGTAGACGGCCCCGTTGACGACCGGGCTGCGGTGTGGCGCGTAGTGCTTGCGATAGAAGCGGTACATGCCGTAGTGGAAAGCGGCCTGAAGCCGCAGCGTGCGCTCGGCCCCCGTCGTTCCGGCCTTGACATGGATCACCGTGGCCGCCGGCTCGTACCAGCTCGTCCACCCCGCGCGCGCGAACCGGTAGCTGAGGTCGAGGTCCTCCATGTACATCCAGAACCCTTCGTCGAAGAGGCCGACCTGGTCGAGGGCGGCCCGGCGGATCAGCATGAACGCCCCGTTGACGGCGTCAACGGGGCCGGAATCGACCTCGGGTGCGCGGTACGCGGCGAGCACGCCCGAGCGGCGCCGTCGGCCGACCCCGGTGAGATGCCCGAGCGCGCTCAGCGGTGTGGGAAAGGAGCGCTTCGAGGCGTGGTCGAGGGTGCCGTCCTCGAGCTCGAGGCGCGGACCGCACATCCCGACCTCAGGCCGCGCCTGCATCAGCTCCAGCAGCCGATTGAGCGCTCCGTCGGTGAGGCGTGTGTCGGGGTTCAGCACCAGCACGTAAGGCGAGCGCGTGTCGCGGAGCACGAGGTTGTTGGCCGCGCCGAAGCCGAGGTTGCGGTCGTTGACCCGCAGCTTCACCTCCCCGAACTCGCGCTCGACCATCTCGGCCGTCCCGTCGTTTGATGCGTTGTCGACGACGTATACGTCCATCGGCACCCGGTCGGGGGGGTGCGCGCGCAACGAGCGCAGGCACTCTCGCAGCATCCCCTCACAGCGATAGGAGACGACTACGACGTCGAGGGCGAGCCCACGGCGCGGGTCGCGCGTCGCGCCCACACCCTCCCGCTCGACGGCCTCTGCTTCCATCCCTCCGCGCGGAGCCTAGCGTCGCCGGCGATACAGCATCCACAGTCCGGTGAGCGCCAGCGCCACCGGGATGGCGAGCAACAGCCACGGCACAGAGCCGGCCGCCCCTTGGTCATCGCCGCTTGTGAGCGGCGACGAGGTGCCGCCGCTGAGCTTGGTGAAGGCCCTCCACGCGGGGCGGGCCGTTCCCGCGGCGTCGAAGAGGCCGGCTGTGCCGCACCAGCCGCACACCGACTCACCCGGCGGAGTGTCCCGCCACGCGAACCACAGCAAGCCAGCCAGCCGGAGCTCGACCCGCTCGGCGAGCAGCAGGCGGAAGGCCCCCCGCAGCATTCGCGCCTGGCCATGGACGGTCTTCACCAGCCGGCCTTCGTCACTCGCGCTCGCCCCCCATCCGAGCTCCGTCACCCACAGGGCGGTGCGGGAGTCGCCGTGCGTGTCCATCACCCGACGCACCCCCTCTACCAGCCGCCCCACCTCGGCGGCGGTCGGGGCGTAGGGGTGGACTGCCACGACATCGAACGACCGCTCGGCGCCGGGGACCGCGTAGAGGCGGGAGAGGAAGCGCGAAGCATCGATTGCGCCCCGCCCCCGAGGATCACCGAACATCCCCCCGAGCACGATGCTGGCCTTCGGGTCGCGCGAGCGGATCGTCTGTGCCGCGATCGCGAGCAGCTCCGCGTAGCGGGTGACGGAGGGGAGGGGGGCGAAGTTGCGGAGCGCGTTCTGCTCGTTCCAGATCTGCCACGCGGTGATCGGCGTTCGAGGCAGTGACGGGTTCGCGGACCAGAAGCTGCCGTCGGAGCCGTAGCGGTCGACGAGCTGGGAGAGGAATCGCGCCCATTCGAGCTTCCCACGGGCCGAGCCGACCGGCGGCTGTCGATGCACTCGCGAAGGCGGCTCGCGGGCGCAGTCGACCGCGAAGCACGGCGAGCCGGAGACGAATGGAAGCGCGGTGATCCGGTGCTCCGCCAGGCTTGCGACGATCCGATCGGTCTCGGTCCAGTCCGGTTCGACGCCGGCTCTCGGCTGCAGGGCGGGCCACGAGATCAGCCACCGGTACGCGCGCACCCCTCCGGCCCCCATTACCGCGAATTCGGCGTCGCCGGGATCAGTCTGGCTGACGACTCCGAGTGGCGTGGGCGGGGTGTCCGCGCCGGCGGGCGCTGGCTGGACGAGCGGCAGTAAGCCGAGCGCGGCGGCGGACAGCACCCGGGCCAGATGCGCGCTCAGCGCTCGAGCACCAGCCCCAGGAAGCGCTTCGTGCGGTCGTTCTCGGGGTTGTCGAGCACCTCCAACGGCTGGCCCTGCTCGATGACCATTCCCTCGTCCATGAACGCGACACGGTCGCCGACGTCGCGGGCGAAGCCCATCTCGTGGGTCACGACCACCATCGTCATCCCCTCGTCGGCGAGCTGGCGCATGACGTCGAGCACCTCCTTGACGAGCTCCGGGTCGAGTGCGCTCGTCACCTCGTCGAACAGCATCACGTGCGGGTCCATCGCCAGCGCCCGCGCGATCGCGACGCGCTGCTGCTGACCTCCCGAGAGCCGCTCCGGGTACTCGTTCACCTTGTCCGCCAGCCCCACCCGGGCGAGCAGCGGCTCGGTCTTCGCCCGCGCCTCGTCGGCGGACCGGCCGAGCACCGTCTCCTGCGCCAGGCTCACGTTCTCGAGCGCCGTCTTGTGCGGGAACAGGTTGAACTGCTGGAACACCATGCCCACCCGCCGGCGGACGAAGTCGATGCCGTTCTTGGACCCCTCACCGGTTATCTCCTGCCCCTCGAGCAGGATCCGGCCGTCATCAGGCGGCTCGAGCAGGTTGATGCACCGCAGCAGCGTGCTCTTGCCCGACCCGCTGGGCCCGATCACGCAGCACACCGACCCGCGCGGGACGTCGAGGTCGACGCCGCGCAGCACGTGCAGCTCGCCGAAGCGCTTGTGCACGCCCTGGACCTCGAGCATCGATCCTGCGGTCTCCATCTGCCGCCGCAGGCTACCGCGTGCCGCGACGAGGGGGACGCCGTGACCAGGGACGTCGAGCCGGGAACCCGCGTGTTGGGGGTCCCGGCCCGACCCGTCCCCGGGTAGCCGTCTACGCCGCCGACGGTTGTCCGCGCTGGAAGCGCGCCTGCTGGCCGGCGATCATGCGGTCGACGAGGCGGGCAAGCGGGATTGTGACCGCGAGGAACATCAACGCGCCGAGCACCAGCGCCGACCCGTTGAAGAACTCCGACTGCACGTCGCGCCCGGCCTGGACCACCTCGATCAAGCCCAGCACGCTGACCAGCGAGGTGTCCTTCATCAGGGCGATGAAGTCGTTGAGCAGCGGCGGGATCACGGTCCGTACCGCCTGCGGCACGATCACGTAGCGCATCGCCTGCCCGTGGGACATCCCCAGCGATCGCGCCGCCTCCATCTGGCCGTGGGGGATCGCCTCGATCCCCGCCCTGTACACCTCGGCCATGTAGGCGCCGTAGGTGATCGTCAGCGAGATGATCCCGTACCAGAACGGCGACGGCTGGCCGAACCACTCGGGGATTCCGATCTCGCGCGGGATGATCTGCTGGGCCGGCGCGGCAAACGCGCTCAGGGCGCCCGACACTATGAACAGCACGAGGAGGAGGGGGATCCCCCGGAAGACGTCGATGTACCCGATCACCAGGGCGCGGACCGGGGCCAGTGCTTTGCCCGGGAGCTGCCGCAGGACGGCGAGCACGAGCCCCCAGATCAGGGACAGGATCCCGCCAAGCATCGACAGCTTGATCGTGTACCAGAAGCCGTCGAGGATCCGGTCGAACTCGTCGAACATCAGGCCGAAGTCGAAGTAGTACTCGATGATGAAATCCATTGCCTCTCCTTCCTCGTGGTAGCGGTGAGGCTATTCCTCATCCCAGAACAGCGAAAGGGCGCCGGTCGGCGCCCTTCGCGACTCTCCTCCCCGAGACCTGGCGGCTCGGGCCGTGTGGCCGCCTCAGCTCGGCTTCAGCACCGACTCCGGCGGGTCGGTCTTGAAGTACTTCTGGTACAGGTCCTCGATCGTTCCGTCCTCCTTGAGCGTGTTGAGGGCGTCGTTGACCGCGCCGACCAGCGGAGCGTCGGGCGGCATCGCGTACCCGTACAGCTCGTTGGTCTGGATCTCCTCGACGATCTCGACTCCGCCCTGCTTCTCGACCGCATCCGCGGCCACGGGCTGGTCGATGATCGCCGCGTCGACCTGTCCGGTCTCCAGCGCGGCCACCGCGTCCGGGCCCTCGGGGAAGCCGCGAACCTCGCTCGCGTCCGTCTCGTCGTTGGCGTAGGCCTCGCCGGTGGTGGCGTCCTGCGCCCCCACGACCTGACCGCCGAGGTCGTCGACCGAGGCGATGTCCGATCCCTCCGGAACGAGCAGGGCCTGCTGCGCCTCGTAGTACGGCTCCGAGAAGTCGACGGTCTTCTCGCGCGCCGGGGTGATCGTTGACGCCGCCGCGGCGATGTCGAACTGGCCGTTCGCGACATCACGGAAGATCGTGTCGAACGACGTGTCCTCGTACGTCGGCGTCAGATCGAGCTGCTCCGCGATCGCGTTCATGACCTCGATGTCGTAGCCGGAGATGTCCGGCGGCTGACCGATCTCGAACGGGGGGAACGGGGTGTCGGTCCCGACCGTGAGCGTGCCGTCTTCGATCAGGGCGAGGTCCTCGCCTCCACCACCGCCATCGTCATCGTCTCCGCCGCACCCGACGGCGATCAGCCCTGCCGCGAGCACAAGGAAACCAAGGACCAACCACAGCCTCGTCCTGCTCATCCTGTCTGCCACCTTCCTCTCACTAAGGCGACCCCCGTACGGGCGGCACGATATCCCTCCGCGCGCCGCCGTGCACCCTGCGAGGACGGGGCGTCACTACACTTTTCGAAGCGATGCTCGAGGACTCGCTCCTCAACCGTCCCTGCGGGGGCCGCTTCTCCAACCTCCTCGAGGCGATCGGGTACACGCCGCTGGTCGAGCTCCCGCGCCTGTCGCCGAAGCCCGAGGTGCGGATCTACGCCAAGCTCGAGGGGCGCAACCCCACCGGGTCGGTCAAGGACCGGATCGCGAAGGCGATGCTCGAGGACGCCGAGGATCGCGGCCTGATCTCCCCCGGCCAGACGATCCTCGAGCCGACGTCCGGCAACACCGGCATCGCGCTGGCGATGGTGTGCGGTCGCAAGGGCTATCCGCTCAAGGTCGTGTTGCCCGACAACGTCACGAACGAGCGGGTGCAGCTTCTGCGGATGTACGGCGCCGAGATCGTCTACTCGGAGGGGGCGAAGGGCTCGAACGGGGCAGTCGAGCTGGCACTCGAGATGGCCGAGCGCGACGCATCCTTCTACATGCCGTACCAGTACGGCAACGAGGCCAACCCCAAGGCCCACTACGACGGGACGGCACCCGAGATCCTCGAGGAGCTCGACGAGGTCGCCGCGTTCGTCGCCGGCCTCGGGACCGGCGGGACGCTGATGGGAGTCGGTCGCAGGCTCAAGGAGCACGACCCCGGCACGCAGCTGATCGCCGCGGAGCCGATGCAGGGCGAGGACGTGTTCGGCCTGCGATCGCTCGACGACGGCTTCATCCCACCGATCCTCGACGTGTCGCTGCTCGACCGCAAGATCATGATCGCGAACCGCGAGGCGATCTCGTGGACGCAGCGGCTGCTGCACGAGGAGGGGGTGTTCGCGGGCGTGTCCTCGGGTGCGATCGCTTCGGTCGCGGTGCGGATCGCCGGCGAGCTCGACGGCGGCAACGTCGTCTTCCTGATCCCCGACGACGGCTGGAAGTACCTCTCCTCGGGCATCTACACGACGCCGGTCGAGGAGCTGGAGGGGATCGACAAGACCTTTTGGTGGTAGCCGCGCCGGAGGCGCGGGCGCGCGTCGCGGCGCGGGTTCGCGAGCTCGCGGCCGGCTACGCGCCGCCCGACTATGCCGAGGTTCCGGGGGTCGACGCGGCCCTGTTCCTGTGCGCGATCGACCACCGCACCGGCTACCGCGAGCTCCACGTGGTCGACGGCGAGGGCCCGTACAGCGGCAGCGCCCTGCTGTGGGCGCTGGGGTTGAGCGCCGAGCGCCGCCGCCCGGGCCTGTTGAGCGCAGCCGGGTTGAGGGGGGTCGACGCCGGCGCCGTCACGGAGATGTTCGCGGTCGACGGCGAACGCGTCGCAGGCGCCGACGTGCGCGCGGCGCTGTGGCGTGACCTCGCCGCGGGGCTCGGCCGCCGCTACCGGGGCGAGGCCGGGGCGCTGATCGCGGCCTGCGCGGGGCGGCTCGGCGGCGACGGCGGGCTGATCGCGCGGCTGGCGGAGTTCGAGGCGTTCTCGGACCCGGTGGCGAAGAAGGGCTACCTGTTCGCGAAGATCGCCGCCAGGCGAGGGTGGCTCGAGGTCGCCGACCCCGACGGCTGGGAGGTGTGCGCGGACAATGTGCTGATGCGGCTCGCGCTGCGCGCCGGTCTGGTGGCGCCGGGGCCGCTCGACGAGGTGCGGCCCGCGACCCGCGCGGCGTTGAAGGAGGTCTCCTGCGAGGCCGGGGTGTCGCCGCCGCTGCTCGACGACCTGCTGTGGGAGCTGGGCCGCGACGATCCCGACCTGCTCGGCTCCGACGCGGGGGAGCTCGCCGAGCCGCTGCGCGATTCCGCCTCGCACTGGTACTAGTGCTACCCGTCGCAGATACGGCCGCGTTTGGCGGCTGCAAGCCTTCGCCAGACTTCGTCCTCGGTCGCTCGCGCACTTTCAGTGCGCCACGCTCCCTGCGTCCTCGGCTGGCTCGGCTTTAGCTCGCCAAGCCACGACCGTACCTACGACGGCCAGCACTGAGTAGCCTCGGCCCCGGTGCGGATCCCGCCCGACATCCTCGACGAGATCGTTGCCCACTCCCGCGCGGAGGCGCCGAACGAGTGCTGCGGGATGATCGGCGCCCGCGACGCGACCGCCACCAGCCTGTACCGGGCCCGGAACGCCGAGGCCAGCCCGCTGCGCTACACGGTCCATCCCACCGACCAGCTTCGGATCATGGAGGAGATCGACGACCGCGGCGAGGAGCTCGCGGCGATCTACCACTCCCACACCGGCAGTCCGGCGTACCCGTCGCAGACGGACATCAACCTGGCCGAGAACTGGCCCGACCCTCTGTACGTGATCTGCTCGGTCGCCGACCCCGACGACCCCGACGTGCGCGCGTACGCGATCCGCGACGGCGACGTCGACGAGGTCGAGATCGAGCGTGGCTGAGGGACCGCTCACGTGCCCGCGCTGCGCGGCGAAGTACTCGCTCGAAGAGCGGTTCTGCCCCGAGTGCGGGATGCCCCTGGTCTACTCGGGCCGCGGCGAGCAGGAGCCGATCACCGACGCGCAGGAGCGGGCGCGCAAGATCAAGCCCCAGTTCACCGAGGGGGAGCTGGTGCGGGTGGCCGGAGGCCGCAACCAGCCCGAGGCCGAGCTGATCCAGGGAATGCTGCTCGAGGAGGGGATCCCCAGCATCCTGCGGCGCACGCGCGGCTTCGACGTCCCCGACTTCCTCGCCGCCGGCCCGCGGGACGTGATGGTGCCGGCGGCTGCCTACGAGCCCGCCCGCCAGATGCTGCTCGAGGCGGAGATGGTCTCCGACGGCGCCGCCCCCGACGAGCTCCCGGGGATCGGCTCGCCGGGACGGCTGCTGGCGTGGGTGCTCGTCGCGGTCGCGGTCGCGGTAGCGGTCGTGTGGATGCTGTACCAGGCAACCGCGTAGCCGGGGGCGGCTATGGCTCGTATCCGAGCTCCTCGAGCTTGTCGCCGATGATCTCGCGCATCGCGTCCTGCTCGCGCGAGGACAGGTTCGTGCGCCACAGCCCCGGCGTCGCCGCACGGCGCGGCGTCCCGGCGCCCTTCATGAAGCCCGGAAGGCTCTCGAAGGCGTTGGCCTCGACGGCGTCGCGGGCCCGGGCCTCGTCGTCCCGGAGGCCCAGCCACCCGAGGATCGGCCGCAGGGACTCGACCGGCTCCGCGCGCAGGTCCTCGTAGCGGACCATGTGCCGCAGCTCGGGCGGCCGCGCCTCGTACGCACGCTGCACGGCGGAGGTGAACGTGAGCCAGTGCCAGGCGTGGCGGCGCACCGACGCGATCCGGTCGGGCGCCGGCCCCGCGCCGGCTGCCGCCCAGTTCCGCTCGGCATCGAGCAGCGAGTCGACGACGTCGCGCCCGTCGCGGACCACGAACAGCAGCCGCGCGGCCGGCAGCAGCGACATCAGCAGCTCCGCCCCGTGCGAGCCGTTGGGCTCCTTGATCAACACCACCGGGTCGGCGAGCGCGTGGGCCTCGGCGGCGAGCTCCACCTGGGCCCCCAGGCGAGCGAGCACCAGCCGGCGCAGCTCGGGCCGCCACGCGGCCGCGAACTCGTCCGAGAAGAAGTACGCGGGCTCGCCGGCCCTGGTCTCCGCGAGCGAGGGGGCCCCCGCGCCGCTCCCGTCGCGCCGTTCCGATCCCGGCGTCAGCGGCTGCAGGTGCAGGGGGAGGAACGTTTCGTTGATCGGGACCACGTCCGGCAGCTCGGCTCGCCTGGCCGCGATCGGGCGCACGATCCCCGACGCGCGGCGCGAGGCGAGGATCCACGGGTGGATCAGGAGCCGAAGCAGCCACGTCGTCCCGGCTCGCGGCGAGCCCATCAGCCACACGAGGCGGCCCTCGAGCCGCGCCTCGGCGCCCAACTCGTCCTCGGGCGACCGCGCCGCGGGCGCGAGCGCCGCGCGACCGCGCCGCGTTCGGCCCGCGAGTCGGCCGGCGAGCAGGCGCGCGCCCGCTCGCAGCTTCATCCGGGAGTCGCGGAGCGCGGTCAAGCCGAGGCCCGCGGCCCCGCCTCCTCGCGCAGGTGCCGCCGCCACGATCGCTCGATGTCGCGCAGGCGGGCGTCGAACGCGAGCTCGAGGTTGCCCTGGGCGCCGTCCTTGCGCAGCCGCGAGACGAGCAGCTCGCACGCCTCCGGCCCGACCTCGCGCTCGAGCAAGTCGAATACCGTCCCGCCGAGGATGATCGCGTCGCGCGGCGAGGGCGGGAACGAGGGCGAGGGCCCCTCGCGCATGCGGCGGATCACCGCCGGGCGGAACAGCGGCACCTGGCCGGAGAAGTACTGGGCGGCGCCCTCGATCAGCCACGCCCAGCGGAGGTAACGGCCGAATCTCCGCGGGCCCCACGGCGGCGGCAGCCGGTCGTTGTTGGCGCCGAGCACGATCTGGACGTAGAGCCGCTCCGCGGTTCCCCTCAGCGCGCGTCGGGAGTCGTCGCCGGCCGCGCGCCGGTCGGTGTAGTGGTCGTTGAGGACGTGGAGCTCGGTCGCCATCGCCCACCCCGCGAGGTAGCGGCGCCCGGCCGGGGCCGCGGCCCAGCGGGCGGCGGGCAGGAACGGGTGCGCCGCCGACAGCCAGCCAGGAGTGGGGTGGACGATCACGGTGATCTCGCCGGGCGCGCGCTCGAAGCGCTCCTCGAGGCCGAGCCGAAGGTCCTCGAGCCGGTCGAGAGTGCGCTGGGCGCAGTCCTCGTCGTCGCGCTCGTGCCGCGCGAGGAAGCTAAGCGAGTGAGTCTCGACCCACGCCATCCGTGATCGCGAGATTAGTCACTCCCGCGACGTGCTCCGCTTCGCGTCCGCCGTCTCGGGGTAGTGCCGGGCCGAGGTTGCGGGTACTACGGGATCTCGACGGCTTGCTGGAAAGTCGGGCGGTTGATCCAGTGCATCGGCGGCTGGGTGACCGCCCCCAGCGCCCGGAACTGGACCGCGTCGTCGCACCACTGCGGGCCGCCGCCCTCGCACGACTCCGTCCCGTACAGCTCCTCCGCCGGGACCGCGAGCGCCTGTTTCAGCGGCCCGATCAGCGCCTTACGGCACCTGCGCAGCTTGCCGCGGCCGCAGTGCTCGCGCGAGTAGTCGCCCTTGACCCGCGTGCCCAGCACGCTGCGGAGATCCTTCTGCGAGTACCCGTACCAGCCCGACTGGTACGCCGAGCCCTGGGCTCGCGGCTCGTCGTCGAAGCCGATCATCGTCTGGATGCGCTCGAACAGAGCGTCGCCGAGCGCCGGCTTGAACTGCGCCTCGAGCAGCAGCGGCCACCACGCGTCCATGATCCGCACCGCCTCGGCGTCCTCGTAGACGCCGTTGCCGTCGCGGTCGCGGCGGTGCGCGCCGGAGCGGCGCCACGCCCCAAGCGTCGCGATCGCCCCGCGCAGCTCGGCGTCCTTGACCTTGCGCGTCTTGATCACCTTGAGCGCCCACTTGAGGACGGCGTCGCCGCGCAGGTCGACGGTTCCCGCGTCCTCCATCGCGTCGATCAGCTGCGCGAGGCTCATCTTCCGCTTGCCCTTGGTCGCGCGCCGGATTCGGTCGTCGAGCGGCTTCACGCGGTACAGGGACTGGTAGCCGTAGTTGTCGTCGGCCGCCCTGTATCCGCGCGCCTGCTTGTTGTTCCAGCTCGTCAGGTAGTTCTGGTCGATGACCTGCGGGTGCTGCCCGAACGGCGTCTGGGCGGCGGCGACGCTCGGAACGGGCTCGAAGCCGCGCCACTCGAACCGCGGCGTGCCCATCGTCGGGACGTTGGGGTCGACCTTGGGGGCGCGGACCGGGTTCTTGCCGGAGTTGAAGTACGCGATGTGCTCGCCGTCGGCGTAGAACCAGTTGAACGTGTACTGGATGTCGTGCGCGGCGCGCTGGAAGTCCTCCGGGCCGCGGATCGCGTCGGGGTCGTTGAACCGCGAGAAGCCGAACGCCGAGTCGGCCTCGTGGAAATAGGTGACGCGGAGCTTCGTGTACGCGTACGGCTCACCCTTGATCGTCGCCCGATGGGTGACGAGGCCGAGCTTGGTTCGCAGGGTCCGAAGCGTCTCGCTGCCGGGGGGCGTGGGGTCGGCGAGGTTCGGGACCCACGAGTTGGTGCGCTCCAGGACCTCGAACGGGAGGCACTGACCCCGGTACACGTAGTGCTGGGAGTCGAGCGTCGGCGCCGAGCCGTCGGGCTCGCAAAGCGGCACGGCGAAGGTGTCGGTGATGTCCTGGCCGGCGGACGTCGCGCTCCACGAGTAGTCGCGGCCGCGGCCGAGCTGCACGTACAGGTTGACGCCCGGGAACGCCGCCCCGCGCGCGTCGATCGCGGGCCCGGTGGGACCCGCCGGAGCGTGGACGTCCTGCTCCATCAGCAGCTGCGGCGTGAAGTAGCTGACCTGGGACCCCATCACCGCCAGCGGCCGGCCGGACTTCGACTCGCGCCCCGACACGAGCAGCGCGTTGGAGCCGCCCTCGAGCGCCCGCAGCCCCGGCAGCAGGCCTCCGCCCCCGCTGCCGGCGTCGGGGGCGACCTCCTCGACGCGGACGCTGCCGGGATCGGGGAGCGCGCTGCCGCGCACCTTTCGGGGCGTCTTCGCGTACGGGAACTTCTGCTTGTGGACCGTCGTCGGGGCCTCGGGGTCCTCCGCCGAGCGGAAGTCGGCCCACACCTTCTTGCCCTTCTTGCGCCCGAACCGCTTTCGCGCCTGCTCCAGGACCTGGGCGGAGCCGAGCTCGTTTCCGCCTCCACGGCCGAAGATCCCAGCGACCAGCGACGCGGTCGCGATCACGTCGGTCACCTTCCAGTTGTCGGGCCCCTGGGGACGATCGATCGCCGCGTACTCGCCCGGCATCTTCAGCGGGTTGAGGCGCGCCTCGGCGATGTACTGGTTGATCCCGTCGACGTAGTCGCCGACGTCCTCCTGGATCTGGACCCCGCGGGCTCCGTACAGGTCGTCGCCGCGCTGGTACTGCATCCGCAGCTCGGCCTCGGTGTACGGCTGGTTCGACCACACGTCGTGGTCCATCTCGCGGTTCGCCTCCCCGCCGCCGGCGAACGACGACAGCTGCGCACGGCCCGCGTGGCGCAGAGCGTCGATCAGGAACAAACGATCCTCGGCCGCCGCGTAGCCGGTGCCAAAGATCGCTCCGGCGCGGGTCGAGCCGTAGATGTGCGGGACGCCGAAGCCCTGGTCGCGCACGATCCGCACCTGTTCGCAGGCGTTGGACTGGGGCGCCGTGGGCAGCGAGCACTGCGGTGTGTAGCTGCGCGCGACGTCCCCCGGGCGGACCCCGAAGCTGGCGTCCTTGAAGAAGCGGCCGATCTGCGACCCGTCGAGCCCCGGTGTCGCGTACACGAGGTCCTCGTACATCGCGTACTGGTCGTTGTTGTGCGGCGGCCGGTTGCCGCTGGTCAGGAACGCGATCAGCTGCGTCGCGTTGACGAGCCCGTTGGAGCCGGGCGGGATGACGTTGCGAAAACCCCCCGCGTCGTGGGCCTGATACGGGAGGGGCTCCGGCGGGGCAGCAGCGGCGCCGCCAGCCGGCAACAGCATCATCGCGGCCGCAACCAGCCACAGTTCGGCTCCGATTCGGCTCGATTGCCTCTCCGTTGCCTCTGGAATCGCACGAGTCTAGTCCGCGGCGATCGAGCGTGAGCCGGTTCCGCGATCGAGGCCGACTATCCTGGCCCTGCTGTGAGGCGAGCGGCGTGGCGGCTGCGCGACAATTGCGAACGGTTCCTCTTCGTCCATCTCCAGAGGACGGGTGGGAGCAGCCTGCGGAGGCGCTTGCAGCACCAGTTCGGTGAGGCAGCCGTCTATCCCGACGCCTCGGACGGAGCCGACGAGATCGCAGCCGTGCTGGGTGTCGAGTATCTACAGCGGCGATATCGCATCCGCCGTGACGAGATCCGGGTGATTACCGGCCACTTTCCGCTTTGCACCGCGGAGATCCTCGGCGATCGGTTCACGACCCTCACGCTCGTGCGCGAGCCGGTCCAACGGACGTTGTCGTATCTCAGCCACCATCGCCACTGGACGCCCGAGGACCATGACAAGAGCCTTGAGGAGATCTACTCTGATCCCCTCCGATTCCATGGTTTGGCGCACAACCACATGGTGAAGATGTTCTCGCTGACGCCTGAGGAGATGACGAGGTCGGCGCTCACGCGTGTCGAGTTCACGCCCGAGAGGCTTGAGCGCGCGAAGCTGAAGATCGCGTCGATCGACGCGCTCGGGCTGCAGGAGCGGTTCGACGAGTTCTGCGACGCGCTCGAGCGTCGATTCGGCTGGAACCTCGGTCCATCTCAGCGCGTCAACGAGAGCGATCGGTTCGAGGCCTCGGACAGGTTCCGGGCACGCATCGCCGAAGACAACGCGATGGATATCGAGCTGTACGAGTTCGCGACCCGCCTCTACGAGGAGCGGCGCTCGGCGCTCTCACGAGCGGCACCGGTGGGTGATCCCGCGCGATCGCGCTTGTAGTCGAGCTCTGCGGACCCCCACCGCGGTTAGTGTCCTTGCGCCCGGGCGGACCTGGCCTCCTCGGGCTTTGGCGTAGGGCGAGAGGTCGCGACTATGCTGCCGATGTTGCGGCCCGGCGGTGGGTGATGGGCGACAGCCAACAACGATTCTTCCACCTGCACGTGCAGAAAACCGCGGGGACGAGCCTGCGCAGGCGCGTCCAGCATCACTTTGGGGCCCGGGCGGTCTATCCGGACGCCTCGGACGGGATCGAGAACATCGAGTCGGTGCTGTCGATCCCGCACCTCCAGGAGCGGTTTCGGGCGCGAGGGGACGAGATCAGGTTCGTGAGCGGCCACTTTCCCCTCTGCACGACCGAGTTCCTCGACGGCGACTTCGCCACCCTGACGGTGCTGCGGGACCCCGTCGAGCGGACGCTCTCCTACCTCCGCCACCAGAGCGAGGAGCCCGAGGGGCGCGGAGCCTCCCTCGAGGACACCTACGAGGACCGTTGGCACTTCGATACCGCGATCCACAACTTCATGGTCAAGGTGCTCTCGCTCACGCCGGAGGAGGCTGCAGCCGCGTCGGTGATGGCCCAGGTCGAATTCACGCCCGAGCGGCTCGAGCGCGCCAAGGAGGCGTTGGCGTCGATGGCGGCGTTCGGGCTGCAGGAGCGCTTCGAGGAGTTCTGCGGCGAGCTGGCGCGGCGGTTCGGTTGGGACCTCGGCCCGCCGCGGCGCGCGAACCCGACCGGCCGGGCAAAGGTGTCGGATGGGTTCCGGGCTCGGATCGCCGACGACAACGCGATGGACGTCGAGCTGTTCGAGTTTGCGACCCGACTCTACGAGGAGCGGCGACGCTCGGTGCCGGTCGCGCCGGCCCGCTCGCGCTCGTAGTCGAGCTCGGTGCGGATGCCGAGCGCCGCGAGGGCGTCCCGTGCCGCCTCGAGGTCGTCCGCATTCGCGACCGCGCGGGCCAGCGGCGCTGACCCGTCGAGCGCGAGGCGCAGGTCGTAGAAGAACGTCAACGCGCCGAGTGGAGTGAGGCGGACGCGCCGACGCCCGTCGCGGATCTCGGCCTTGCCGGTCTCGCCGCGGAAGCAGCGCACCGCCTGCAGGCTGGCCTCGGTCGGAACCTCGCGGGCGGCCGCCTCAATCTCCGCGGCGACGGCCTCGGTCAGCCCCCAGGTCCCGATCCAGCCTCCGGCCGCCCCCAGCGCCGCGATCCGCTCCACCACCTCGTCCGGGGTCAGCTCGCCGTCGCATCCGGCGCCGAACACGGCGCCGGCGCCCGGCACCCGGTCGCCCGCCCGCACCGCCGCGGCGAGCATCACCGCGTCACACAGCGGGCTCGCGAGGCCGGGCTCGTCGCCGCGGGCGAGGACGTCGCCGCCGACGTCGACGTACACGGCGAGGTCGCACGCGAGCTCCTCGGCCGCGGCGGCGATCCCCTCAGCCGCGCCCCGCGGCCCGCCGTTGATGTCGATCAGCACGGTCGCGGCGCCGAGGTGCGCGGCCATTCCCGACTCGGCGAACCGGACGCCGTCCGAGGTCGCGGTGCCGGGGTCCGCGACCACGGCGTGGGCGCCGATGGGACGCCCGCCGCGAATCTCGTCCATCCGGCGCGGGCCGGGCGACGGGTCGATCGCGAAACGCTCCCAGGCGACGCCCCCGAGGATGCATTCGGCGCCGAACGCCTCGCACATGCGAGCCGCGGCGAGCGCGCCGACGACGTCGCCGCCGCCCCCAATCCCCAGCACCAGGACGCGTCGCGCTTCGCGGATGCGATCAATCAGGGAGCCCATCCTGCCAGCGACCGCGCGAAAGCGGACGCGAAGCGGAGCATTTCGCGCGATTTATGCGGGTACCGGCTCGGGCTCGCCGGCCAGCATCCGGATCGAGGCCGCGGCGCGCGCGAACTCCTCGTCCGCCATCACCGGAGTGCCCTCGAACGGAAGGTCGCGGTCGAGCTCGACCCACGAGCGGCAGCCGTGGTACTCGTCCTTGACCCGCACGGTGACCGGCCGCGGGATGCGATGCACCCGCAGCAGCAGCACGTGCAGGGGATGGCGCGGCTTCCACCGCAGCCGCTCGGTCGCGTAGTCGGCGGTCCAGACGTGGAACGGCGACAGCGCCTCCACGACCCTCGGGTCCTCGGTCGTGTAGTGGCCGGCGACCTCGGCCCAGGACCGGATCCGAACGCGGTCGGGCTGCGGGATGCCGCCGTCCTGCAGAAGCGCCCGCGGCGGCGGCTCCTCATCGGCCCACACGCCCTCCTCGAGCGCCCGCCGCAGCTCGGGGTGGTGCGACTCGCGGACGAGGTCGTTGCGCTGGTGGTCGAACGTGGGGTAGAGGAAGAACTGCTCGTGCTCGAGCTCGAAGTGCCTGTTCTCCTCGCGGATCCCGCCCTTGCGCAGCGTGACGAGCTGCTCGCCCTCGGCGAGGGCGCGCACCGTCACTGCCCACTCTTTGAAGGCGATCGGCATTGGTCCAGTGGCGTCTAGGTCGTCGGGTGGGGAAAATGAGCGCTTTGGGAGCCGATTCCGCTCCGGAGGGGCGCTTGAGCCCGCTTGGAGCCGAGGATTGTAGTGCAGCCTGGCTGGAAAGCCAAACTTGTGAGCGTTGTTGCTAGGTCCGGTTAGCGCGTGCTAACCCGACCAATGAAATCCAGAACGAGGGCGCTGACTTCGTCGGGGCGCTCGAGGGCGCACCAGTGCGCGGCGCCGTCGACCACCGCCGACTCGCCGTTCGGGACCGCGTCCGCGATCGCGGACGCGAACGCCGGCGGCGTGACCGGGTCCTCCGCGCCGCACAGTGCGAGCGTCGGGCACGACACGCGCTCGACGTCGCGCATCGACCCCGCCGCGGTCGCCTCGGTGCAGTCGGCGTACGCGCGCGGGTCGTTGAGCGCGATCAGCGCCAGCATCAGCCCGGTCAGGCCCGGGTCCCCGGCCCGCGCGCGCTCGCTGAGGCCGGTCGCGACCACGGTGTGGGCGATCTCGTCCATGCGGCCGGAGCGCGCCAGCCTCGCCCGCTGCTCGAACACCTCGTCCGCCTCGGGGCGCCACCGCAGCGCCCCTCCGCACAGCGCGAGCGCGGTCACGCGATCGTCCGCGCGCGCCGCGGCGTGCTCGGCGACCATGCACCCGACCGAGTGGCCGACGAGCGCCGCGCGCTCGAGCCCGAGCCCGTCGAGCAGCCGCACGAGGTCGTCGGCCCAGCCCTCGACGGAGTAAGGGCCCGGGGGCTTGCCGCTGAGTCCCGAGCCCCGCTGGTCGACGGCGATCCCGCGGTAGCCGCGCTCACGGCAGGCGGCGAGCTGGCTCCACCACGCGTACGCCGACCCGCCGAGCCCGTGGACGAACACCACCGCAGGCCCGTCGCCGCCCGTGTCCTCGTAGGCGAGCGTCACCTCTCCGATGTCGAGCCGCTCCACGCCTGGACACTTAATCAGGCGCGCGATCTGCGAGCACATCGCTCGGTTTGCGGCGCGACGGCGTGCCGTAGCCCCCGCCGCCGGGAGTCTCGACCCGGACCCGGTCCCCGGGCCGCAGGTCGCGACCCGCCTTCGAAGCCACATGCTCGCGGTTGACGAGGTTGCGGCCCGGCGCGCCGTCCTCGCCGCCGCCCCTCCCCCGCGGTGCGTGGCGGCGCCGTTCGGTGATCAGGTTGAGCCGCGCGGGGACGAGCGCCTCGAGCTCGCGGACCGTTCCGTCGCCGCCGGGGTGGCGGCCCGCGCCGCCGCTTCCACGGCGCACCGACAGCTCTCGGACCCGGAACGGGAACTCGGTCTCGAACGCCTCGACCGGCGTGTTGAGGGTGTTCGACATCGCGACGTGGATCGCGCTGGGCCCGTCGGCGTCCGGGCACCCGCCCTGGCCGCCACCGATCGTCTCGTAGTAGGTGAACCCCTCGCCGGCCAGGGTCAGGTTGTTCATCGTTCCCTGGCCCTGCGCGGGCGTCGCGGTGGCGCCGCCGAGCGCTTCGAGCACGAGGTCGGCGACGCGGCTCGAGGTCTCGACGTTCCCCCCAGCCACCGCGGCGGGCGGCCGCGCGTGCAGGAGGGAGCCCTCGGGCGCGACCACGTCGACGGGCCGGTGCGCGCCCGCCGACGGGGGCGCATCGGGGTCGGTCAGCACGCGGACGGCGAAGAACACCGCCGACTTCGTCACCGACAGCGGGCAGTTGAGGTTGCCCGGGACCTGCGCGTCGGTGCCGGCGAAGTCCAGCCTCAGTCGATCGCCCTCGATCATGGCGGCCACTCGGAGGACAATGTCCGTGCGGCGGGCGTCGTCCTCGAGCACGTCCTCCGCCTCGTAGCGGCCGTCGGGCAGGCGCTCGAGGGCGGCGCGGGTGCGGCGCTCCGCGTAGTCGAGGATCTCGGCGAGCCCGGCCCGCAGCCGCTCGAGCCCGTAGCGATCGAGAAGCTCCTGCGTGCGTCGCGCGCCGACGAGGTTGGCGGCGCGCTGCGCGCGCAGGTCGGCGAGCCGTTGCGCCGGGTTCCGCATCCTGTCGGCAAGCGCGGCAAGGAGCTCGTCGGTCGCGCGGGTGGGCGGGATCACGACGCCCTCCTCCTCGAGAGTCGCGGAGTCGGCGGGCATCCCGCCCGGCGTCGGCCCGCCGATGTCGGCATGGTGGGCTCGGCTGGCGGCGAACCCGAGGAGCTCCTCGGCGGCGAACAGGGGCGAGATCAGTGTCACGTCCGGGAGGTGCGTCCCGCCCCGGTACGGGTCGTTGAGGATCCACACGTCCCCGGGGCGGTGGCGCTCGCCCAGCACGGCGCCAACCGCGTCGGGCATCGACCCGAGGTGAACCGGGATGTGCTCGGCCTGCATCACCAGCTCGCCCGCGGCGTCGAACAGCGCCGTCGAGCAGTCGTGTCGCTCGGTGATGTTCGGCGAATGCGCAGAGTGGATCAGCACGGCGCCCATCTCGTCGCACGCGGCGCGCAGCCCGCCGACCAAGACCTGGAGAGTGACGGGGTCGAGCGAATCATTACGCCGCGCGGAGCGCGAGCGCTTCGCGCGGTTCCCGGCGGGACGACGTTCCAAACGATCCGCCACGACCGTTCCTGCGTCGTCGACGGTGGCCCTCCACCCGGGCGGGAGCACCAGCGTGGCCTCCGGCAGCTCGAAGATGCACGGGCCGTCCGCTTCGAGCCCGGCAGGCGGCTCCCCGCGGAGGATCTCGCTCTCGACCCACTCGGAGCCGAAGCGCGCGCGGCGGGTGCTGCGCTCCAGCCCTCCGGCCGGCGCCGCCTCGGGCTTCGGGCGGGGGCCGGGGATGATCGCCGCGAGGCGGATCGTCACCAGCTCGATGTCGGCGTCCGGGTCGCGGTAGCCGTAACGCCGCTCGTGCTCGGCCGCGAAGCTCTCCGCCAGCTCCGCCGGATCGGGCCGCAGCGAGCCCGGCACCGGCAGCTCGAACGCCTGGCCGCGGTAGCGCAGCTCGAACGTGGCCTCCTCGCGCGCGCCCTTCACCCCCTCGCCCAGCGACGCGCGCAGCCCGTCGAGCTCGCGCGCGATCCGCTCCGCGGTCAGCTCGTCCCTGCGCAGCATCACGGTGCGCGCGGTGTCGCGGCGGCGATCGGACGCGGTCAGGCCGAGCGCCGAGAGCACGCCGCTCGCGCGCGGGCACAGGATGCGCGCGATCTCGAGCTCGTCGGCGAGCGCCGCGGCATGCATGGGCCCGGCGCCGCCGAACGGCATCAGCGCGAACTCGCGCGGGTCGATGCCCCGCTCGACGGTGACCACGCGCAGCGCCCGGATCATCTCCTGGTTCGCGACCCGGACGATGCCGTCCGCGGTCTCGAGCTCGTCGAGGCCGAGCTCGGCGCCTAGGCGGCGGACGGCGTCGTGCGCGGCGCCGGGGTCGAGCGCCACGCCCCCCGCCAGCGTCGAGTCCTCGGCGAGGTAGCCGAGCAGCAGGTTGGCGTCGGTGACGGCCGGCTCGGTCCCGCCTCGCCCGTAGCACGCCGGCCCTGGCTCGGCCCCGGCCGACCGCGGCCCGACGCGCAGCGCGCCGCCGCTGTCCCGCCACCCGAGCGACCCGCCGCCGGCGCCGACGGTGTGGACGTCGACCATCGGCAGCTGCAGGACGCGGCCCTCGATCTCGCGTGAGTCCGTGCGCCGCACGCGCCCGCCCTCGACCACGCAGACGTCGCACGAGGTCCCGCCCATGTCGATCCCAAGCGCGTTGCCGTCGCCCGACGTCCGCGCCAGCAGCCCGGCGCCGACCGCGCCGCCGGCGGGGCCGGACAGCACGCTCCACGCGCCGGCCTTCGACGCCTCGTGGGCCGCGGCGACGCCGCCCGAGGACTGCATCACCAGCGGCTCCGGGAGCCCGCGCGCGGAGGCGGTCTCAGCCAGCCGTCCGAGGTAGCGGTCGAGCATTGGTGAGAGGTAGGCGTCGATCACCGTCGTCGAGCAGCGCTCGTACTCGCGGAACTGGGGCAGGACCTCGTGCGACGCGGATACGTGCACCCCCGACAGCGCGTCGCGCACGCGCGCCGCGACCGCCGCCTCGTTTGCGGAGTCCAGGAACGAGAACAGCAGGCACACCGCGACCGCCTCGACGTCGGCGGCCCGCAGCCGCTCGATCGCGGCGTCGAGCCCGTCCTCGTCGAGGGGGTCGACCACGCCCTCGGGTCCGACCCGCTCAGGGATCCCGAGCCTGAGCTCGGGCGCCGCCAGCGGCGCCGGCTTGGAGCGGCACAGGTGATAGAGGCTGGGGCGGTCCTGGCGCCCGATCTCGAGCAGGTCGGCGAATCCCTCGGTCGCGAGAAGGGCCGTTCGCGCGCCGCGCTCTTCGAGCAGGGCGTTGGTGCCGACCGTCATCCCGTGGGCGAACACCTCGACGTCCCCGGCGGCCGCCGCGGCGCGCTCGAGAACGGCCTCGATCGCCGCGATCACCCCCTCCGACTGGTCGTCCGGGGTGGTCGGCGACTTCGCCGTGTGCAGCGCCCGCCCGTCGTACAGGACGGTGTCGGTGAACGTCCCGCCGACGTCGACGCCGAGGAGCATGGCGGCAACCTACCGGTGGCGGGCGGCCCGGTAGCGTGCCGGGCCGATGGCCGGGGACGTCAATGCCGCGCTTGGCAAGGTCGGGCTGCCGGCGCCGATCGACGAGATGGCGGCGCGGGACTGGGACGCGATCGTCGTCGGCGGCGGCCACAACGGGCTCACCGCGGCCGCGTACCTGGCGCGCGCGGGGCGCTCCGTCCTCGTGCTCGAGCGCAGCGAGCAGCTCGGTGGCGCGTGCACGCTCGTGCAGCCGTTCCCCGAGCTCGAGTACCTGGTCAGCCCGTGCGCTTACGTGGTCGGGATGCTCGACGAGGTCGTGATCTCAGAGCTCGACTTGCGGCGCCACGGGTACGAGGTGATCCTCGCCGACCCGAACGCATGGTGCCCGTTCGCCGACGGGACGTCGTTTGCCCAGTTCCTGGACACCGGCCGGACGATCGCCCACATGCGCGAGAACGGGTTCTCCGAGGCCGACATCCGCGGGGCGATCGCCTACGAGGAGGTGTTCGGGCGCGCCCGCAGCCTGCTTCGCGACGGCCCGATCGGCGACACCTGGAAGGTCCCGTCGCCGAGCCGCGCCGAGATCGAGGAGCTGCTCGGCGACGACGAGCTGATCTCGGTCGTGTTCGAGGAGTCGATCGCGGAGACGATCGATCGCTACGTGTCCGACCAGCGGCTCAAGGACGCGCTGTTCGGACAGGGCGTGATCGG
>DATAFB010000016.1:0-16992 GCA_036257695.1 Solirubrobacterales bacterium
TCGTCGGTGAACTCGACCTGCCACACCCACGACGTCCGTCCCCGGTGGCGGGCGCGCGCGAGAGCGTTGACGTGGCCGGCCGAGATCGGGCGCAGGAAGGTGACGCTGTTCGACTGGCCGAGCGCGACCTTGCCCTCCCCCGCGACCGCCTCGTGCGTCGCCTTCGAGCAGATCGTCTCGACGACGACCGGGTACACGCCGCCGTGCACGAGCCCATAGGGCTGCATCACCCGCTCGCCGACCGCGACCCGCGCCCGCGCCTCGCCATCGCCTGCGCCGAGGTGCTCGATGCCGATCAGCTCGCCAAGCGCGTCCCTGCCGGTCTCGCCGTCACCCATGGGGCGCGAAGTTCACCAGAAAAGGCGCATCAGGCTCGGCGCGACGAGCGCCCGCACCAGGACGAGGTCGAGCACCACTCCTGCGGCGACTCCGAGGCCGAGCTGCTGGGCGGCCACCAGGTCCGACCCGAGCAGCACCGCGGCCCCGACCGCGACGACGACCGTCGCGGCGGTCGCCGAGTCGAGGGCGACGGCGCTCGTCGCCGCCGGCGCCGCCGATCGGTCGAGACCCGGGCGCCGACGCTCGGCGATCGCGGCCGCGAACGCGGCCGTGCGCAGGGCGGAGACCGTGACGACCGCGGCGAGCGAGGCGATCACCGCGCCGATGATCGGCCCTCCCTGCGGGTCGTAGTCGAGCGGCCCTGTCAGCCGGCCATCGCCGAACACCACCGCCAGCAGCCCTCCCGCGGCGGCCGCGGGAAGCAGCGACGCGACGGCGAGCAGGGCGCCGCACGCGGCCCTGCGCGGGCCGGGCAGGGCCGTGCCGAGCGCGATCACCGCGACGGCCGCCAGAACGATTGCGCACGCCGCCGCCGCGATCGGCAGCCAATCCCACAGGGCGCGGTCGGCGTCGAGGGCTTCCGCGTCCCTTCCGCCGACCTCGTCGCCGCCGCCGCGAAGCGACTCGACCGCGGCGCGCGCGGCGAGCGAGCCCGGGCGCGCGTCGGTGCCGCGGTAGCGCGGCCGCCCCCCGGTGTCGATGACGACGGGCGCGGTCACCTCCGATCCGAGCGCGGAGGTGACCCGCGTCTCGGCTCGCCGGGCGCCGGCGTCCTCGGGCAGCGCGGCGGCATCCAGCGGCACGGTCTCGGCGCCCCAGCCGGCGGACGCGAGGGCGACGAGCGCCGCCGCCGGGGCCAGGACCGCGACAGCTGCCGTCGCCCGCCACCGCAGCACCGCTCCCTCGATCCGCTGGGAGACGCTCGCGCGGCCGTCCGGCGCCGGGCTGATCGACGTCGGCCGCGCCCTCTCGGCCAGCACGAGGACGCTCGACGTGGCCGCCAGGGCCGCGACGGCCGCCAGCGGCGCCGAGAGCACCCCGCCGAGGGCCACCGAGCGGCCGTCGAGCACGGGGACGAGGGCGGCGCATGCCGAGATCGCGACGGCCGCGAGCGTCGACAGCACGACCGTGCGGCCGGCCGACCCCATTGCTGCCCGCAGCGCGTCCGCGCTACCGCCGATCGCAGCGGCCTCGCGGCGGTAGCGGGTGACGATCGCGAAGCTCGCCTCGATCCCGATCGCCGTTGCGACGACCGCTGCCATGCCGAAGGCGACCGCCGACACCGGCGCCATCTCGTTGATGACGCCGACGGCCCCGGCGCTCCCGAGCGTCCCGAGTGCGGCGGCGAGAGCCGGGGCGGCGGCAAGCCGCACTCCGAACGCGAGCAGCAGGACGAGCACGGTCGCGGGCAGCGCAAGCAGCTCGAGCGGCCCCAGCTCGCTCCACAGGCCCGCCTGCGCATCGTCGAGCACGCCCGCCTGGCCTCCGACCGCGATCTCGAGGCCGCCTGGATCGAGGCCGTCGCGCAACTCGCCGACCGCCCGCCGGTGGGCGCCGGGCTCGTCGTCCCGGAAATACGCCGCGAGCGCCGTGGTGCGCTCGTCGGCGGACACCGGCGCCTGCTTGACCGCGACGACCCCGGGCGTCGCCTGCAGACGGCTGGCCAGCACGTCGAGAGCGACGCGTGAGACGGCGGAGTCGATTGACCCCCTGCTCGAGGCGGCGACGACGACCGCGGGGGCGGGCTCGTGCCCCAGCCGGCCCTCGAGGCGATCCGCCACATTCTCGCTCTCGGAGCGGACCGCCTCGGCGGGCGCGAGCCCGACGCGTCCGGCGGTGCCCGCCGAGAGGATCGCCGCGGGCGCCAGCGCGCCGACGAGGATCGCGAGCGTCGCGCGCGGCCGCGTCAGCGCCGCATCGGTCAGCGCCGTCAGCATCCCGCGGCCGCGGTCGAGGGCATCCGCACGACCTTATCCCGCTGCGCCGGCCGCGATGCCGACTTCGTAGGCTTCCTGAATGCGATTGAGCGCCGACCAGCGCGCGATGCTCCAGCTCGTCCTCGAGCGAGGGCAGAGCTACGACGACATCGCCTCGGTTCTGGGCGTGGGCGTGGACGAGGTGCGCACGAGGGCGCGGGCGGCGTTGACCGAGCTCGGCGGGGCGGACCCGGACGCGAAGGTGGGCCTGACCGACTACCTGCTCGGGCAGGCCGACCCGATCGGCCGCGCCGACGCGGTCCGCGAGCTCCAGAGCGATCCCGAGTCGCGACGGCTCGCAACCGAGCTCGTCGTCCGCCTCCGAGAGCTTGCCCCGGACGCCAGGCTGCCGGAGCTTCCCGTGCCCCGCGAGCGGCGGGGAGTGCTCGGCCGCCGCCGAGCCCCAGAGCCGCAGGCCGCCGAGGCGGCCGATGGCGCCGCCCCTCCCCTCTCGCCTCGTCGCTCGCGGCTGCGCGACACCCTCTCGCGCCGCCAGCAGCAGGCGATCGTGGCGCTCGCCGCGTCGGCGGTGATCGTGATCGCCGCCGTGCTCGCCCTGAGCGGCGCGTTCGGCGGAGGCGACGACTCGGAGCCGGCGACCGAGACGACGACGGCCGCCGGCGAGGAGGTCCTGGAGACGGTCGCGCTGCGGCCGCAGCGCGGCGGTCAGGGCAGCGGCGAAGCGCGGTTCGGTCTCGCCACCCAGGACCAGCCGTTCGTCGAGCTCGACCTGCAAGGGCTCGACGCGCCCGCCGAGGGCGAGACCTACGTCGTGTGGCTGCTCCTCAGCGCCAACCAGGGCTACCCGCTGTCGCCGTTGCAGGTCGGCCCCGAGGGAAGCTTCTCGGACCGCTTCCCGATCCCGCAGAACGTGATCCCGCTGATCCCCCGGACGCGCTTCGTCGACATCTCCTTGAGCCAGAACCGCTCCCTGCTGTCCGAGATCGAGAAGGCGGTCCGCGACGTGCGGCCGATCCTCCGCTACCAGGGCGAGAGCGTGCTCCGGGGCGAGATACCGGTCGCCGCTCGGGGAGGCGGTGGAGGTGGGAGCGGCGGCCAGCCCTAGGCCGGGAGCAGCTTCCCCGGGTTCATGATCCCGGACGGGTCGAGCCGCTCCTTGACGGCGCGCAGCGCCTCGACGCCGAGGTCGGTCACCTCGTCGCGCATGTAGGGGACGTGGTCGCGCCCGACCCCGTGGTGGTGCGTGATCGTGCCCCCGGCGGCGACGATCACGTCGCAGGCCGGCCGCTTCACGGCCCGCCACCGCTCGATCTCCCCTCCGGGCGGGACGGGTGCGAGCCAGGTGAAGTACAGCGACGCGCCGTCCCGGTACGCATGCGACAGGTGGCAGAAGACGATCCCCGCCGAGCCCGCGCCCGCCAGCGCGCCCGCGATCGCGTCGCGCACGGCACCGTACAGCTCCTGGAGCCGGGACCACGTGTGGGCGGTCTCGAGCGTCTCGACCATGTACCCGAGGTCGAGCAGCTCGTCGCGCAGGCGTGGGCCACGGTACCGGCCCTCGTACCACGCGCGGCCCGGGCGGGCGCCGAGCGCGACCGCCCCGCCCTCCCTGAGCACCCGACGGCCGAGCGTGCGGCGGCGCGCGACCGCCTCGCGCTCGCCCTCCCAGCCCGCGATCACGACGCACCCGTCGGATCGCCCCCGCAGGCCGAGGTAGGCGTCGAGGGCGCGGCGCGCGACGCCACCCGTCCCGGAGAGTCCCAGCGAGACCCTGGTCTCGGTCCGGTCGGAGACCCGGATGACATCGGGAAGCGCGTCGTCGTGCGCGAGCCGGCGCACGATCTCGGCCCCCGACTCGAAATCGGGCGCGATCCAGCCCTCGTACTGGCGCGTCTCCGGCGCCCGGCGCACCCGCACGTCGACCTCGGTGATAACGCCGAGCGTGCCCTCGGAGCCGAGAATCACCTCGCGCAGCGACGGCCCCGCCGCCGTGTGCGGCGTCTCGCGCGTGCGCAGCTCCCCGGCGGGGGCATCGAGGCGCGCGCTCGTCACGAGGGCGTCGAAGCGACCGTACCCGCTCGACGCCTGGCCGGCCGACCGCGCGGCCGCGAACCCCCCGATCGTCGCGCGCTCGAACGACTGCGGGAAGTGCCCCAGCGTTACGCCGTGCGCGGCGAGCTCGCGCTCCGCCTCGGGACCGGTCAGCCCGGGCCCGAGCCGCGCCGTCAGCGAGCGGCGGTCGACCGAGGCCGCGCGCAGCGACGTCAGGTCCACGCTGACGAGCCGCTGGAACTGCTCGCGCGCGGGGTCGACTCCCCCGACGACGCTCGTGCCGCCGCCGAACGGAACGACGGCGACCGCCTCGCGGGCGCACGCGTCCAGAAGGACGACGACCGCCTCGCGATCGCGCGGGACGACGACGGCGTCGGGCGCGTCCTCGAGCCGGCCGCTTCGCAGCCGCACGAGGTCGGGATAGCTCATCCCCGCGGCGTGGCGGACCCGATCCCGCTTCGCGGTCAGCACGTTGTCGGCGCCGACGGCGCGAACGATCGAGTCGGGCAGCAGCGCCGGGTCGGGGAGCGAAACGTCGTCGAGCGCGACCGCGGGCGACGGCGTCGCCTCCCCGACCAGCTCGACGAGCATCGCGATTGCCTCCGGCGACAGCGGGTCGCGCTCGCCTCCGGAGCCCCACCCCCACCACGGACCGGGCTCGGTCACGTCAGTGCCTCGGCCGTGCCGCCCTCGCCGCGGTCGCCGAGCGCCCGCTGGAGCCCCTCCAGCGCCTCGGAAAGCGTCCGTCCCGTCGCCTTGCGCATCCACGGCGAGCCGAGGCGGGACAAGCCCCGCAGCGCCTGGGTGAGCTGCAGCACGACCTCGGTGTCGCCGTCCGACGGTCGCAGGCGGATCTCGGTCCGGGCCGCCTTGAGGATGCGCTCGAATGGCGTGTCCGCGACCTCCTGCTCCCACAGGTAGCGCTCGTTCTCCGCGGCGCTGACGCAGCGGTAGTCGGCGCGCACGCCGCGGCCGGTCTCGGTGCCGAGAACGGCGGTCCACCGCACGCGGCCGCCGCCCTCCCCCTGCACGTTCTCGACCCTGCTGACCCGAGGCCACCACCGCGGCATGTGGTAGGGGTCCGAGACCACCGACCACACCGCGTCCACCGGGGCTTGGATCACCCGCTTTCTCGACACCGTCGGCATGCGGAGGCCCGACTAGGGGGCCTAGCCCGCGATCCGGCGCAGGTCTCTGACCAGGAGCAGATGCTGAAGGTGGGTGCACACAGCGGCCAGGCTCTCGAGGTTCTCGATCGCCTCCTTGCGGCGAGCCTGGCTGTTGGAACGCAGCGCCGGGCCGAGCAGCTGCTGCAGCAGCGCGGCCTCACGATCGGCCGAGGTGCGAAACACGCGCAGGTTCCTACCTGCGACGCCGTACCGGGCCAGCTCGGCTGCCGCGCGGACGATCTCGAGGTTGGTCTCGTCATAGGTCGGCTCGCCGTTGCGCCGCGCGGCCTCGATGATCCCGTACTCCTCGAGCTCGCCCAGCAGCCGGCCGGAGGCGCCGGTCTGGTCCATGACCTCCTCGGCGGTGTAGTGCGCCGAGGGGGTGTCGACCGTCACCGCGCGACGGTGGGGACCAGGGGTGGCGCGGCGCTTCGACGCGTCGTCCCCGCCCGCCGCGAGCTCCTGGCGGATGACCCGCAGCGGCAGGAATTCGTCTCGCTGCATCCGCAGGATCGTCCGCAGCCGTTCGACGTCGGCCTGGCTGTACAGGCGGTAGCCACCCGGGGTGCGCCGCGGCGACAGCAGCTTCTGGTCCTCGAGGTAGCGGATCTTGGAGATCGAGATGTCGTCGAACTCCTGGCTGAGGATCTTGCACACGGCGCCGATCGTCAGCGCCTTGCGCGGCCGCGAGCTCGAGCGCTCGCGCGAGCCCTTGCCGGCCGCCTGGGTGGTGTCGCGAGCAGCCACCGCCACGTCAGCGCTCCAGGTAGCTGAGCTTGTACTTGCCGATCTGGATCTCGTCTCCGTCGTCGAGCTTGTGGGACTCGATCCGGCGGCGGTTCACGTACGTGCCGTTCAGCGACCCGAGGTCGTCGATGTAGAGGCCGTCCTGACGGCGCACGATCAGGGCGTGGTTCCGCGACACGGTGACGTCGTCGAGGAACACCTCGGCGTCGGGGCTGCGCCCGATCCCGACCCGGTCCCCCTCGACGGTGAAGCTCTCGCCCGAGCGCCCCCCGCCCGATCGGATCACCAGCGCTGCGCCCGCCTGCTCGACGACCTCGTCGATGTCGACCGGCTGGTACTCGCCGGCCTCGTCGACCTTGTACGTCATCGTCGTGGGCTCCTCCTCTCCCTCGGTGCGGGCGAGGTAGGCGCCGCACTTCTGGCAGTAGTTGGCGCCCTCGGGATTTACGAACCCGCACTCGGGGCAATGCAGGGCCACGGCCTACGCCGCCTCTTCGGCGTCAGGGGCCCTGCCCAGCAGGATGTCGGTCCTGCCATGGAGGATGCGGCGCCGGTACGAGACCTCGCGCTCCTCCTCCGTGAGGCCGGCGATCAGAGCCTTGCGCTCCTCGTCGCTCATCGAGCCGATGTCGGGGAAGCTGTTCTCCATGGTCCAATCGGCGCTCGCTGGGCCCGCTGCGGCGCGATTATACGCCGGGCCCGCCAAGGGTCAACCACGGGTTGAAGGTTGGGCGCGGGGTTGCGTCAGGCGCGGCTCCGCCCCGCTCGGGCGTACAGCACGGTCGCCAGAACGAGGGCGGTGAGGCCGGCGATCAGGATCGCGGTCGCGATCCACGTCTCGACCGCCAGCGCGATGAAGATCGCGGTCATCGCCAGCCACACGCCGATCCTCCCGAGCCAGTTGACCTCGACGTCCATCCCCCGGCGCAGCCCGATCTGGGCCAGGACCACGGTGACGAGCTCGCGGGCGACGAGCGCCGCGAGCGCCCACCGGGGCAGCAGCTCGAAGTGCCAGCACACGACGACGCCGGCGAGGATCGTGAGCCGGTCGACGACCGGGTCGAGGATCGCGCCCATGCGGCTGTATTGGCCGGTTGCCCGGGCCACCAGGCCGTCGACGTAGTCGCCGCCCGCGATCGCCAAGTACAGCGCCGCGGTCGCGACGGTGCGGCCGTCGGATGAGTCCAACGCCAGCACGAGGAAGACCGGGATCGCGGCCAGCCGCACGTAACCGATCAGGTTTGGGATCGTCAGCGGCCGCAGCGGCTGGCCCCGGCGCGTCGCGGGGGGCTCGGGCCCGGACCGGTCGAGGCCCACCAGCCGTCCCTTGGTCAGGCGCCTGCGGCGGTGGCCGGTTGGCGCGGGCGGCCCGCTCATTGCTTCAGTTCAGTTCGCATTATCTGGCGCGATCAAGCAGCTCGGCGGCGGCGCTCGCGGCGGCGTCGAGCTGGAGCCGCTCGTCGTCGCCGCCGGCGCGAAGCTGGGCCTCGACCTCGCCCTCGGCGAGCGCCCGAGGGCCGACGGTCAGCCGCAGCGGGCAGCCGAGCAGCTCGGCGTCGGTGAGCTTCTCCCCGGTCCCGGCCTCGCGATCGTCGTAGACGACCTCGACGCCCGCCGAGCGCAGCTCCTCGTACAGCCGCTCGGCGGCGGCGACGGTGTCGTCCCCCGCCTTGCCGAGCGCGACGAGGTGGACCTGCCACGGCGCGATCGCCCGCGGCCACACGATCCCACGGTCGTCGGCGCGCTGCTCGATCGACGCGGCGACGATTCGCGCCGGGCCGATCCCGTAGCTGCCCATCACGATCGCCCGCTCGGCGCCGTCCTCGCCGAGGTACGTCGCCCCCATCGGCTCGGAGTAGCGGGTGCCGAGCTTGAAGATGTTCCCGACCTCGATCGCGGGCTCGATCTCGATCTCGTGGCCGGCGGGCGTGCGGTCGCCCGCCTCGACCGCGCGGATGTCCGCCTCCTCGTAGGCGAAGTCGCGCCCGGGCGCGATCCCGGTCAGGTGCAGGTCGGGCTCGTTCGCGCCGCCGAAGTACCCCTCGCCCCGGATCGCCGCGTCCTTGAGCACCGGGACCGACGCGCCGACCGGGCCGATGAAGCCCGGCGGCCCGAGCTCGGCGTCGATCTCCTCGGGCCGCGCCTGGCGGAAATCGGCGCCGAGCGCGTTGCGGAGCTTGATCTCGTTCAGCCGATGGTCGCCGCGGACGAGCGTGAGCACGAAGCCGCGTCCCTCGACGACGACCGGAATCGCCTTCAGGGCCGCCCCGGGCGGCGCCTCGAGCGCCGCCGAGACCTGCTCGACAGTTGTCAACCCGGGGGTCTCGACGCGCTCCGGCTCGTCGCGCGGCGGCGGCAACTCGATGGGCTGGGGCTCGGCGGACGCGATCTCGACATTCGCGGCGTAGTCTCGCGCCAGCGCGACCTCGTTCTCCCCCGCCGGGCACGGCGCCATGTACTCGTGCGCGCCGAGGCCGCCCATCATCCCGACGTCGGACTCGACTCGGTACCAGCGCAGCCCACAGCGGTCGAGGATGCGGTCGTAGGCGCCGATGTGGAGCTCGTAGCTGGCGTCGAGCCCCTCGACGTCGCGATCGAGGCTGTACGAGTCCTTCATCGTGAACTCGCGGGTCCGCAGCACCCCCGCTCGCGGCCGTGGTTCGTCTCGCTCCTTGATCTGGATGTGGTAGAGGATCATCGGCAGCTCGCGATACGAGCGCACCTCGCGCGCGAGGTGGTAGGTGACCGCCTCCTCGTGCGTCATCGCGAGCACGAGATCCGCCTCCCTCCGGTCGCGGAGCTTGAACAGCTCGGTGATCTCGTAGCGCCCCGACTCGCGCCACGGCCCCGCCGGCTGGAGGACCGGCATCAGCATCTCCTGGCCGCCGATCGCGTCGATCTCCTCGCGGACGATCGCCTCGACCCTGCGGTGCGCGCGCCACCCGGCGGGCAGGTAGGTCCACAAGCCGGCTCCGAGCTGGCGGATCAGGCCCGCGCGCACCATCAGCTTGTGCGAGATCGCCTCGGCGTCCGCGGGCGAGTCCTTCAGCGTCGGGAGGAACAGCGTCGACAGCCGGGTCATCGCCCGGCTGAGCCTAATGATCCATCCGTGGCGGCGATAGGCTGGCGTCGTGATGGCCAGCGACGCCGATGAGCGGGTCAAACGCGCCGTCGCCGACAAGCTCGACTCCGGGATGCGGTGGCTGCTGCGCCGCGAGATCGAGCAGCTCCCGCGCCTGCTGCCGGAGGGCGAGGAGATCGAGCTGCTCGCCCACGGGCGTCTCGACGAGGGAACCGGGATGATCGTCGTCACCGGCCGCAGGCTGCTGTTCCTCGAGCAGGGGGTCTCCCACCGGCGGGTGGTGGACCTTCCATACCGCGAGGTGGAGTCGGTCCAGGCCGACGTCAGCGTCGTCTCGAGCGACATCAGCGTGCGCGCGTTCGACGGCGAGCGGACCACGATTGGCCGCGTCTACCCGAAGGCGATGACGATGGAGATCGCGGACTACGTTCGCGTGCACACGTCAGCGCCCGGCGACCCGGGCCACACGCTGGGGCGCCAGCCGGACAGCGCCTAGGTCAGGTGCGGCTGAACCGGCGCCCCGCCACCGGCGAGGCGTCCTCGTCGAGCTCGACCCGCTTTCCGGCCTTGACCGGCTTCAGGTACGGCTGCTCGGCGGTGATGTCCTTGCCGTCCTCGTCCGCCGCCTCGGCTTCCATCTGAGCGATCCGCTCCGGCGTCAGCTCGTCGGCGTTCTCGTCCTCGATCCGCTGCAGCCACTCAGCGCCCTCCGCGGCCTTGGCCGAGTCGACCTCGATCCCGCCGCGGTTGAGCGACTTGTCGATCTCCGCGAACAGCGCGTC
This sequence comes from Solirubrobacterales bacterium, assembly GCA_036257695.1. Taxonomy (GTDB): domain Bacteria; phylum Actinomycetota; class Thermoleophilia; order Solirubrobacterales; family 70-9; genus DASPWW01. The sequence continues at coordinate 10,109 of DATAFB010000016.1, forward strand.
GACGAGCTCCGACTGCGGGACCTTCCGCAGCGGCTTGCCGTGGGCGAAGATCAGCCCCTCGTTCTTCGCCCCCGTGATCCCGAAGTCGGCGTGCGAGGCCTCGCCGATCCCGTTCACGGCGCAGCCCAGCACCGCGACCTCGATCGGCTCCTCGTAGGCCTCGAGCCGGCGCTCGATCTCGACCACGACTGTGTCCATGTCGAACTGGAGCCGCCCGCACGTCGGGCACGCGATCAGCACCGGACCCCGCTCGCGCAGCCCGAGCGCCTTGAGGATCTCCCACGCGACCTTGACCTCCTCCTCGGCGTGGAAGGTCGAGAGGCTGATCCGGATCGTGTCCCCCACCCCGTCGGCGAGCAGGGTCCCGAGACCCACCGCCGACTTCAGCGACCCGGACCACTTCGTCCCCGCCTCGGTGATCCCGAGGTGGAGCGGGTAGTCGATCCGCTGCGCCAGCAGACGGTTGGCGGCGATCGTGTTCGGCACGCTGGTCGACTTGATCGACACCTTGAAGTTCTCGAACTCCAGCCCCTCCATCAGCTCGACGAACTCGACCGCGGCACGGACGAGCGCCTCGACCGGCTCCGAGCGCTCGAGCTCGTGCAGATGCTTGGGAAGCGAGCCGGAGTTGACGCCGATCCGCATCGGTACGCCCGTCGCTGTGGCGCGCTCGGTGATCTGCGCGACCTTGTCGGGGCCGCCGATGTTGCCCGGGTTGAGCCGGATGCAGTGGGCGCCCGCGTCGACCGCCTTCAGCGCCAGCGTGTAGTTGAAGTGGATATCGGCGATCACCGGGATCGGCGACTCCTTGACGACCGTCTTCAGCGCCTCGACGTCCTCGTCGCGTGGCACGGCGACCCGGACCAGGTCGGCGCCCGCCTCGGCGACCTTGTGGATCTGCTCCATCGTCGGCTCGAGATTGGCGGTCTCGGTCTTGGTCATCGTCTGCACGGCGACGGGGGCGCCGCCGCCGATCGGCACGCCGCCGACCCAGATCTGGCGCTTGGAGGCCACGTGGACATTGTGACAGCGGGCGGTTAGCCCCCGCCCATGCGCAGGGCACTGGGGTTAGTGCTGACGCTGGTCGTGCTGGGGTGAGGCCGGCGGCGCTCAGCCCGCGTACAGCGCCTCGATCTCGTCCGCGTACTTGTCGGTGATCGGCTTGCGCTTGAGCTTCATCGTCGGGGTCAGCTCGTCGCCGCCCGGCTCCCACGGCTGGGCGAGGAGCTTGAACCGCTTCACGCCCTCGACCCGCGCCAGGTCCTCGTTCGCCGCGTCGACCCCGCGACGCACCTCCTCGATCACCTGCGGGTTCTCGGCGAGCGAGGCCAGGTCGGTGTCCTCGATCCCCTGCTTGGCGGCCCACGCCGGCGCCGCCTCCGGGTCTAGGGTCAGCAGCGCGCTGATGAACTTGCGCCGGTCCCCGATCGCGATCGCCTGGTCTACGAGCGGGATCATCTTCAGCCGCGACTCGATGTTCGCCGGGGACAGGTTCTTGCCCGCCGCGGTGATGATCAGCTCCTTCTTGCGGTCGACGATTCGCAGGTAGCCGTCCTGGTCGAGCTCGCCGATGTCGCCGGTCAGTAGCCACCCGCCGTGGATCGTCTCGGCGGTCTTCTCCGGCAGATTGCGGTACCCGGGCATCACCGAGTCGCCCTTGACCAGCACCTCGCCGTCCTCGGCGAGCTTGATCTCGATCCCCGGCACCGGCGGGCCGACGGTCCCGATCTTGATCCGCTTCGGCGGATTGCACGTCGCGACGCCGCACGTCTCGGACATCCCCCACAGCTCGCCGATCGGGATCCCGATCGCGGCGAAGAACTCGAGCACCTCGCGCGGGGTCGGGGCGGCGCCGACGTTGACGGCGACCGCCTCGTCTAGCCCCAGCGATGTGCGCAGGTTGGAGAACATTTCCTCGTCCGCCTTGGCGACGGCGGCCGCGAGCTCGTCGGGGACGTCCTCTCCCGCCTGCTCCAGCCGCACCTTGTTCAGCGCCGCGTCGACCGCCGCCCTGGCCTGGGCGCCCTGCTCGTCGGGCAGCCGGGCCAGCATCGCCTCGAGGCCCGCCTTGAGCTTCTCCCAGATCCGCGGGACGGCGAAGAACCACGTCGGCCGCACCTGGGGCAGGAACTCGACGATCTTGCGCGGGTCGGGGCAGATCGTCACCGACAGGCCCCGATAGACCGGCAGGTAGTAATGCGCGGCGCGCTCGGCGATGTGGGCGGCGGGGAGCCACGAGATCACCTTCCCGCCGCGCTCGGGCAGCTGGATCATCTCCTCGACGCTCGACGACAGGCTCATCAGGTTGCGGTGCGAGAGCTGCACTCCCTTCGGCGGCCCCGTCGTCCCGGAGGTGTAGATCAACGTCAGCAGGTCATCCGGCTCGAGCTTTGCGACGATCGGGGTCGGGTCGAAGCCAGGATCGGCGACCTCCAGCTCCGCCAGCGTCCCGGTCCCGCCGTCGCCGTTGACGACGATCATGTGCTCGAGGTCGGGGAGGCCCTGCTTCGCCGCCATGAGCCCGTCGAGGAGGGCGGGCTCCACGATCGCGACGTGGGCGCCGGCGTCGGAGAGCACGTACTGGATCTGTTCGGGGGTCAGCGTCGGGTAGATCGAGAACGGGACCGCGCCGAGCGACACCGCGCCGAGGTCGGTCGGGATGAACTCGGGCCGGTTGGAGAGCAACAGCGCGACGGTGTCGCCCTTCGACACGCCGAGGCTCGCCAGCCCGCCGGCGATCGCCCGCGAACGGTCCCGGACGTCGTTCCAGCTCAGGGTGACCGAGTCGTCGGCGGTGCGGATGGCGACGTCATCCCCGAGCCGCTCGACGGTGGCCTCGAACAGCTCGGTGAGATTCCGCGCCGCGACCTCCCTTCCGGGACCCCCGCTCGCGTACCGCTCCGCAGTCGTGACCTCCACGTGCGTCTCCTCCGGGGAGAACGCTATCGCACGTCGAAGCCCTCGCCGCTGAGGCGGTCGATGTCGTTCGTCAACCCGACCAGGAACAGGATCAGCACGAGCACGAACCCGATCGCACCGGCGCGCTCCATGACGCTGAACGGGACCGGCCTGCCGCGCACCTTCTCGACCAGGCTCCAGAAGATGTGGCCGCCGTCGAGTGGCAGGAACGGGAACAGGTTGATCACCGCAAGCGACAGGCTGATCACGGCGATCAGCGTCAGCGCCTGGCGGGAGTCGAACTCGATCGCCTGGCGCGTGGTCTCGTAGCCGCCGACGACGCCCGAGATCTGCTCCCGCTGCTCGGGGTCGAACAGGCGCACGATCACGCTCACGGTCGCGCTCGTCACCTGCCACATGAAGTCGAGCGAGATCCGGGCCGCCTCCGGCACCGACGGGTTGACCGGGTCGGTGGCATACGCGAACCCGAGCCGGTGACGCTCGAGCTCGGCGTCGTACTCCGGCCGGATCTCGAGCACCTCGCGGCGGCCGTCGCGCTCGACGACGATCCGCGCCGGGGTCTCGGCGCGGCAGCCGTCGGTCTGCTCACCGGCGCACCCGTGGCTGTCGACGGCGCGCGCGAGGTCGACCTGGTCGCCCCGCTCGCCGTCGACCGACACGATCCGGTCGCCTGGCTGGAGCTGCTTCGCCGCCGGCGACCCCGCCTCGATCTCCCCCACCCGCTCGGTCGGCTCGCTGACCCCGAAGGCGAGGAAGAACAGCAGCAGGAACGCGATCAGCAGGTTCATCGCCGGTCCCGCGGCGATCGTCACGATCCGCTTCCACACCGGCTGGTGGTAGTAGCCGCGAGCGGCGATCTCGGGCGGAAGCTCCTCGTCGGGGTTCATCCCGGTGATCTTCACGAAGCCCCCGAGCGGGATCGCGCCGATCCCGTACTCGGTCTCGCCCCGCTTCACGCTCGCGACCTTGGGCGGGAAGAAGAGGAAGAAGCGCTCGACCCGCATTCCGGTCGCCTTCGCGGCGATGAAGTGGCCGAACTCGTGCAGGATGATCAGCGCGGCGAAGCCCGCGAACGCCAGGACCCAGCTCAACGTGACGCTCGCCCCGTCGCCGTGCCGCGCGGCGCGCCGTCGACGCGTGCGATGAGCCGGTCCGCCTCCTCGCGCGCCGCGGCGTCGGCCGCATACAAATCGGCGAAGTGCGACGGCGCGCTCGCCGGAACCGCCTCGAGCGCTCCCTCGATCACCTCGGGGATGCCCGTGAACGCCAGCCTGCCGTCGAGGAACGCCGCCACCGCGACCTCGTTCGCGGCGTTGAGCACGCATGGCGCCGTCCCGCCCGCCTCACCGGCCTCGCGCGCCAGCCGCAGGCACGGGAAGGCGTCGAGGTCGGGCCGCTCGAAGCTCAACTCCGCGGTCGCGGCGAGGTCCAGCGTAGGCACCTCGACGTCCGCGCGCTCGGGGTAGTTGAGCGCGTAGGAGATCGGCACGCGCATGTCGGGGTGGCCGAGGTGGGCGAGCGACGCCCCGTCGTTGAGCTGCACGACGGCGTGGACGATCGACTGCGGGTGGACGACGACGTCGATGCGCTCGTACGGGATCCCGAACAGGTGGTGGGCCTCAATCACCTCGAGGCCCTTGTTGATCAGGGTCGCGGAGTCGATCGTGATCTTGCCGCCCATGTCCCACGTGGGGTGCGCGAGCGCCTCCTCGCGCGTCACCCCGCTGAGGTCGGTCCGGCCCCTGAACGGGCCCCCGGACGCGGTCAGGACGATCCTGTCGACGTTGCCGGTCTCGCCGCGGACGAGCTGGTGCAGGGCGGAGTGCTCCGAGTCGACGGGGACGATCCGCGTGTCGGTCGCCTCGGCGAGCGCGGTCACCAGCTCCCCGCCGACGACGAGGCTCTCCTTGTTGGCGAGTGCGAGGTCGATCCCCTCGGTGAGCGCGACGATCGTCGGCCCGAGCCCGGCGGAGCCGACGAGCGCGTTGAGGGCGAGGTCCGCCGCCGATCCCGCAATCAGCTCGCGGATCCCCTCCTCCCCGTCGAGCACGCGGCCCTTCCACGCCCCGCGCGCCGCTTGCGCCGCCTGGGGGTCGGCGAGCGCGATCACCGGGACTCCGTGCTCGCGCGCCTGCTCAACGAGCGGCTCCCAGCTGCGGGCGGCCGACAGCCCCACGACCTCGTGCTCATCGGACGCTCCCACGACCTCGAGCGCCTGGACGCCGATCGAGCCGGTCGACCCCAGGATGAGGACCTTCTTCATCCCGCGGAGTGTAGGAGCGGCTAGTAAACGAAAGCGATAGAGAGGTAGAACCCCGCGACGACCGTGAACAGGACGGCGTCGAGGCGGTCGAGGAGGCCGCCATGAGGCCCGAAGGCGCGCCCCGTGTCCTTGACGCCGAGGTCGCGTTTGATCATTGACTCGAACAGATCGCCGATCGGCGCGACGACCGCGATGCAGGCTCCCATCAGCAGCGCGTCCGTGCCCGACAGCCAGTCCTGGTACAGCCCCGCGAACCAGAACCCGATCGCGCCGCCGACGAAGCCCGCGATCAGGCCCTCGACCGTCTTGTTCGGTGACAGGCTCGGGGCGAGCGGGTGGCGGCCGAACAGCCGCCCGCCAAGGTAAGCGGCGGTGTCGGCGAGGAAGGTGGCGACGAGCACGTCGACGAGCAGCGCGGCGCCGTGCAGCGGCAGGTCGCGGAGCAGCACCGCGTGCGCGAACGGCGCCCCGATCCACGCGATCGCCAGCAGCGTGACGGCGAACGAGATCGTCACCCCCTGCCTCGCGGGCCGCCCGGCGGCGAACGCGAACATGAGCGGGAACGACAGGCCCGCGATCAGCGCCGCGGTGCGGCCGGTTGTGTAGTGGGCGGCGATGATCACCGCGGCGACGACCGCGAAGCCAACCGGCACGAACGGCCGCGCGTCGGCGGTCATGCGGAAGAACTCGACCAGGCCCAACGTCGCCAGTCCCACCATCGCGATCGCGAACGGGAGCCCGCCGGCGACGATGATGACGATCGCGAACACGATCCACGGGACCGCGACCAGCGCCCGCGCCAGCGTCTCGATCCGTGCGCGCCGCCCGCGCGGCCGCCGCGGTGTCCGCACCCTGCGCTCCCGCGGCCCCTCGTCGTCCGTGCCCGGGGGGACGAACGGCCCCGCGCCCTCGTCGGGCTCCGGCGCCATGAAGTCGTCCGCCAGCGACCGGCGTTCCGTCGGCGGAGCCGGCTCGTCGAACAGCGACCCGGGGTCGTCGAGTACCGGCGACGGGTTGGGGTCCCGGCGTCGAGACGCGCGCCGTCGAGGAGGCCTTCCGGCGGCCATCACGCCCGACCCTAGCCGACCCTGGCGCCGAAGCGCCGCTGGCGCGCCTCGAACTCGTCGAGCGCGGCGCGAAACGCGTCGCGCCCGAAGTCGGGCCACAGCTCGTCGCGGAAGACCAGCTCCGAGTACGCGCACTGCCACAGCAGGTAGTTCGAGACCCGCCGCTCCCCGCTCGTGCGTATCAGCAGATCGGGATCGTGCATCTCGGGCGCGTACAGCCGGCGGCGGAAATCGTCTTCGGTACCGCCGCCGAAGCCCGTCGCCGCGTCGACGATCTCGGCCCGGCCGCCGTAGTTGAAGGCGACGAACAGGGTGATGCGATCGTTGCCGCCCGTCTTCTCCTCGGCCCACTGCATGCGCTCGACCAGGTCGGCGTCGACCCCCTCGCGGCGGCCGACGAAGCGCATCCGCACTCCCTCGTCGTCGAGCTCCGGCGTCTCGACGTCGATCCGCTCCGCGAACATCCGCATCAGCCCCTCGACCTCGTCCCGGGGCCGGGACCAGTTCTCGGTCGAGAACGAGTACACCGTCAGCTCCTCGATCCCGAACTCGACCGCGTCGCGGAGCCGCTCCTTGACGACGTCGGCGCCGGCGCGGTGGCCCTCGATCGGAGCCAGCCCTCGCTGCTGCGCCCA
>DATAFB010000023.1:0-6536 GCA_036257695.1 Solirubrobacterales bacterium
CACCGAGTCCATGATCGCGTCGGCGATCGCGGTGACCATGTTGGTCGCGCCGGGCCCGGAGGTGGCGAGCGCGACGCCGACCTTGCCCGAGGCCTTCGCGTAACCCTCTGCGGCATGCCCCCCGCCCTGCTCGTGGCGCACCTGGATGTGCTCGATCTCGGCGTCGTACAGCGCGTCATAGGTCGGCAGGTTGGCGCCGCCCGGGATCCCGAAGACGTGCTTCACGCCCTCGGCCTTCAGCGCTTCACATAGAGCATCCGCCGCCCGCATGGGGGAGCGATGGTAGCAACGGCCCGTGCCCAGCCAGCAGGGATTTCCTAGTGCGGCTGGCGGACCTCCCGCGGGTCGGGGAGGTACATGTCCTCGCCGCAGCGGCGGCAGACCTGGACGTAGAGCTTGTGGACGGCGCCGCAGCGCGGACAGCGCCGCTCGGGCTCGGTGCGCTCGGAGCGGTACAGGATCACTGCGATCAGCCCCAGCAGGGGCAGCACCGTCCCGACCGCAAGCCAGATGAAGAACGAGCTCCCCTTCGCCTTGCCGATGATCGCGGTGGCGAGGCCGAACGACAGTGCGATGACGACGTACTCCACGACGTCAATGATCGCGCAGCGCGGCCTCCTCGAGCGCATCGAGGGAGCTCTCGAGCCAGCGATTGAAGTAGCGCTTCCCCAGAATCGAATCGAAGACCCGGTACGACATCGTCATCGGGTCCATGCCGAACTCGACGTCGACGAACGTGCTTCCCTGCGCCTCGGTCAGAAGCCAGCGGGAGTAGGTCCCGGTCTTCGTGCATCGGAGATGGATCTCATGCAGGTCATCGAGGCGCTCACACCCTCATCATCGTCTTGCCTGCGACAGGCGGACATCGATCGCGCCTATACCGGCCGGTGGGTGCCGCCGTGCGCGTACTCGTCGGCGCGCAACGGGCGCGGGTGCCCGATCGAGCCGACCTCGGCGGTGTCGCGCCGGAACGGCAGCCCCACGGTCCAGTCGGCGACGGCGCGGATCTTGCGCGCGGTCCCGGGGATCTGGCTCACGTGGTAGGTCCGGGTCAGCCACCAGGCCGGGAAGCCGCGCAGCTTCCAGCGCAGGACCTTGGCCACAGCCTTGTGGCGCCCGAGGTTCACGAACGCCCCCTTGTCCCGATACGTGAACGGGCGAGCGCTGCCCACCCCGAGTGCGGCGGCGACGTTGCGCCCCACGGTCCTGCCCTGGCGGATCGCGAACTGCGCCGTCGCGGGCGATATTCCGCCGGCCGCGCTCGGAACCGCCGCGCAGTCTCCGACCGCCCACACCGCGTCGAGCCCCTGGACGCGCATCATCTCGTCGACCGGGACGCGGCCGCTGTCGCCGAGCGGGACGTTCAGCGATCGCAGGCTCGGGTGCGGCGCGACGCCGGTGGTCCACACCACGGTGCGGGTGGGAAACGTCTCCCCGGTCGACAGCCGAGCCGTCGTCTCGGTGAGCTCGTCGAGCCTCGTGCCCAGCCGGACGTCGATCCCCCGCCCCCGCAGCTCACGCATCGCGTACTCCGCAAGATCGGCGTCGGTCTCCGGCAGGATCCGGTCCTGCGCCTCGACCAGGATCCAGTTCATGCCGTGCAGCCGGGCGCGCGGGTAGCGGTCCATCGCGTCGACCGCGAAGTCCTGGAGCTCAGCGAGCGCCTCGACGCCGGCGTAGCCGCCGCCGACGAACACGTACGTGAGCTGCTCGGCGCGATCGGCGGGATCCTCGTCCGCGTTCGCGGCCTCGAGCGTCTCGATCACGTGGTTGCGGAGCCAGATCGCGTCGGCGAGGCTCTTGAAGCCGATCGCGCGCTCGAGGCCGGGCACCGGCAGCAGCCGCGACACGGAGCCGAGCGCGAGCACGAGCTGGTCGTAGCGCATCGTCTCGCGATCGCCGTCGTGTGTGGTGAGCTCGACCGTGCGCGCCGCGGGGTCGTGCGCCGTGACCGCGCCCAGCCTCAGGTAGGTGCGGCGCAGCATGTCGCGCAGCGGGGTGACGACGTGGCGCGGCTCGAGCGTGCCGGCCGCGGCCTCGGGGAGGAACGGCGTGTAGAGCAGGAAGTTGACGTCGTTGATGAGGATCAAGCGCGCGGACTGCTTCGCCATCGTCCGCTCGAGCTCGGCGGCGGCATGGGCGCCGGCGAACCCGCCGCCCGCGATGACGACGTTCCACGCCATGGGCTACTGGTCCGGCCCCGCTACGGTCTGAGATCTCACGGCGGACAAACCCAGTATCCCGGATCGCTATCCGACGCCCAGAGTTGAGCGAATCAGCCTGGTGACCTCGCCCCCGTCGGCGCGGCCCTTGGTCTCCTTCATCACCGCGCCGACGATCGGGCCGATTGCCTTCGCGTTGCCCTCGCGGACGCGCTCGGCGGCCTCGGGATTGGCCTCGATCGCGCGCTCGACCGCCGCCTCGAGCTCACCCGAGTCCGAGATCTGGGCGAGTCCCTTGGCCTCGACGACCGCGGCCGGGTCGCCGCCCGTGGCGACGAGCTCCGCCAGCACCTCCTTCGCCGCGCCGTGCGTGACCTGCTTCGTCTGCACCATCCCGACCAGCGCCGCGAGCGCGCCGGGCTCGACCTTCGACGAGGCAGGGTCGTCCTCGCCCGCCTCGCGCAGCTGCGCCGCGAGCTCGCCGGTGACCCAGTTCGCGATCGGCGCGGCGGAGGCGCCGCCGTCCTCCCCGCCGGCCGCGACGACGCGCTCGAAGTACGCGCCGAGCTCGGCGTCGAACGCGAGCTGGGTCGCGACGTCCTCCGCCAGCCCGAGCTCGTCGCGGTAGCGCTCGCGGCGCTGGCCGGGAAGCTCGGGCAGCGCCTCCCGCGCCGCGCGCAGCATCTCCTCCGTCGGCGCGAGCGGGACGAGGTCGGGCTCGGGGAAGTAGCGGTAGTCGTGCGCGTACTCCTTCGTCCGCAACGGCGTCAACGACCCGGTGCGGGGGTCGAAGTGGAGCGTCTCCTGGCTCACGCCGGAGCCCGACGCGAGCAGCTCGCGCTGGCGCTCGAGCTCGGCCTCGATCCCGTGCTCGAGGAAGCGGAAGCTGTTCATGTTCTTGAGCTCGGTCTTGACCCCGAGCTCGTCGCTGCCGGCCGGCCGCTGCGACACGTTCGCGTCGCAGCGCAGGCTGCCCTCCTCCATGTTTACGTCGGAGACGCCAAGCTGGCGCATGGTGGTGCGCATCAGCTGCAGCCATTCGCGCGCCTGGGCCGCGCCCCGCAGGTCCGGCTCGGTGACGATCTCGACCAGCGGCGTCCCGCCGCGGTTGAAGTCGACCAGCGATTGCGCCGAGCCGTGGATGCGACCCGACTCGCCGAGATGAATCAGCTTCGCCGCGTCCTCCTCGAGGTGGACGCGGTGGATGCGGACGTCTCCGAGCTGCCCCCCGCTGGCGAGCGGGATGTCGTACTGGCTGATCTGGTAGCCCTTCGGCAGGTCGGGATAGAAGTAGTTCTTGCGGTGGAAGATCGACCGCGGCGCCACCTCGCACTGGAGCGCCTCGGCAATCATCAGCCCGTAGTGGATCGCCTGCTCGTTGGTGACAGGCAGCGTCCCGGGATGGCCGAGGCACACGGGGCAGGTGTGGACGTTCGGCTCGTCGCCGAACGACAGCGCGCAGCTGCAGAACATCTTCGTCCGCGTCGACAGCTGGACGTGGATCTCGAGACCGATGATCGGTTCGAGCTGGTTGCCGGTTGCTGGTTGCTGGTTCATCGCTGCGGTGGCCTGGCGTCGTAGCCGATCGCCCGCTCGAGTGCGTACGCGGCGTCGAGGATCGCGTTCTCCGAGAACGCAGGACCGGCGATCTGGAACCCGACCGGGAGCTCGGGGCCGCCGCCGTCGGGCTCGGCGAGCCCGGCGGGGATCGAGATCGCGGGGATCCCCGCGAGCGGCATCGGGACGGTGAAGTAGTCGCTCATGTACATCGACCACGGGTCGTCGACCCGCGCCCCGAGCTCGAACGCGACCGACGGCGAGGTCGGCGTAACGACGAAGTCGAAGCTCTCGAACGCGGAGCGGAAGTCGTCGGCGATCCTCGTCCGCACCCGCTGGGCGCGGCCGTAGTAGGCCTCGTAGTAGCCGGACGACAGCGCGTAAGTCCCGAGCATGATCCGCCGCTTGACCTCATCGCCGAACCCCGCCGCGCGCGTCGCCTCGTACATCGCGTCGAGCTCCGGCGCGTCGACGCGGATCCCGAACCGGACCCCGTCGTAGCGCGCCAGGTTCGCCGACGCCTCGGCCGGGGCGATCACGTAGTAGGCCGAGATCCCATGCTCGGCGCTGGGCAGCGCCGTCTCCCCAACCTCGCCGCCAAGCTCCTCGATCCGAGCCAGGGTCGCCTCGAAGCATGACCTCACGCCCGGCTCGACGGCCTCCATCGCGAGCCCGCCCGGGACCGCGAAACGCAGCCCCTTCAGGTCGTCGCGGCCCGGGAGCTCGATCCCGCCGTCGATCCCGATCGAGGTCGAGTCGCACGGGTCACGGCCCTGGAGGATCGACAGCAGCAGCGCGGCGTCGGTCACGTCGCGGGTCAGCGGCCCGCACTGGTCGAGCGACGACGCGAAGGCGATCATCCCGTAGCGCGACACCGCGCCGTACGTCGGCTTCATCCCCACGATCCCGCACAGCGACGCGGGCTGGCGGATCGAGCCGCCGGTGTCGGTGCCGATCGCCCACGGGGCCAGCCCGCCGGCGACGGCCGCTGCGGACCCCCCCGAGGAGCCGCCTGGGACCCGCCCGCGGTCCCAAGGGTTGAGCGCCGGGCCGTAGGCGGAGTTCTCGTTCGAGGAGCCCATCGCGAACTCGTCCATGTTCGTCTTCCCGAGCACCGGGGCGCCGGCGGCGGCGAGGTTGCGCACCGCCGTCGCCGTGTACGGCGGCATGTATCCCTCGAGGATCCGCGAGCCCGCCGTCGTCGGCGCCCCCTCGGTGCAGAAGATGTCCTTGACGGCCACCGGCGCGTGCGTCGAGCCGGCCCCGTTGCCCTCCGCCCGCCACAGGAACGCGTTCAGCTCGTCGCCTGCGGAGGCGCCCACCCACGCGGCGAAGCACTCCTCGCCGGAGACCTCCCCGGCCGCGATCCTGCGGCCCGCCTCGGCGGCGGTCAGCTCGAGCAGCTCCGCCATCGGCTACGACGCCGCCTGCGGCGACGGCACGCGGAACGCGCCCTCGGCCGGGTCGGGCGCGGCCTTCAGCACCTCTTCCTTCGGCCAGCTGGGCCGCGCCTCGTCGGCCCGCAGGACGTCAACGAGATCGACCACGTGCGAGGTCGGCTCGACCCCCTCGATGTCGAGTTTGTTCATCCGCTCGACGTGCTCGAGGATCCCCGACAGCTCGCTCGACATCCGCTCCACCTCGTCGTCCGTGAGCCGCAGCCGCGCCAGCTTCGCCACGTGCAGGACCTGCTCGCGGTCTACCATCGTTGCGATTCTACGAGCGTGCGCCCGGCCGACCGCGCCACGCTGAACCCCGGTGCGGATAGCATGCGCCGGCCGATGACCGGGGAGCGAGCGGAGCGCTTCGTCGTCTTCAACCTGCGCCTGCTGGCGGCGAGCTTCGCGGTCGTGGGAATCCTGTTCATCTCGGCGCCGGACGGGGTCCTCGACGTGATCTCCGACCTCGGCGACGCGATCGGGGACTTCCCGCGCGCGCCGGAGACGACCGAGCAGCTGTGGCTCGCGCTCGGGGTCGCGTACATGGTCGTGATCACCGGGATCTGCGTGGTCGTGCAGCTCGATGTCGTGCGCTATCGGCCTCTGCTGCTCGTGCTCGCCGCCGGCAAGGCCGCCTCGTCGCTGGCCGCGCTCGGCTTCTTCGTCTTCGACGAGGACGTCTTCATCTACCTCCTGAACTTCCTCGTCGACGGGTTCCTGGTCGGGGCAGCGCTGCTGCTGTGGTCGCTCGCGGGCAGGGTGGGGCGCGCGACCGCGCCGACGTGAAGGCGCGCGCCGGGGCTGAGCGCCGCTGAGCTCCGCACCCTGAGTGCCTTCGCGGAGGCGATGGCGCCGGGCGTCGGCCCGCTCCCGGCCGCGGAGCGCGAGATCCCCGTCGCGGACTCGTTCGCCCGCTACGCGGCGACCCTGGAGCCGCGCACCCTGCGGCTGATCCGGCTCGCGCTGCGGGCGTTCGAGTGGCTGCCGTTCCCGTGGCGGTTCAGCAGCGCGAGTCTCGACGCGCGCGAGCGGTTCCTGTCCGACATGGAGCGCTCGCGGTGCTCGCTGCACCGCGACCTGCTGCTGATGATGAAGGTGCTCGCGGGAACCCACTACGGCCGCGATGACCGCGTGCGCGTCGCGGTCGGCTACGAGGAGCGCTGCGAGATCGGCGGCGACGGCCTCGACCAGGATCCAGGCGACGCCGTGCTCGACCCACGCGACCTCGAGCCGGCGGCCGAGGACGAGGAGTGCGACGTGGTGGTCGTCGGGTCGGGCGCCGGCGGCGCGGTCGCCGCCGCGATCCTCGCCGCGGCGGGCCTCGACGTGATCGTGCTCGAGGCGGGCCCGTACATGACCCGCGACACATATCCCGACG
>DATAFB010000032.1:0-7140 GCA_036257695.1 Solirubrobacterales bacterium
AAGGTGTGCATGACCGCCGGGTGGGCGCTGACAGCCTTGCCGAACCGGAACCAGTACTCCAGCTCCCCGGTCTCGCGCATGCCGTGGTAGATCTTCTTCTTCGGCGGCGTGTAGGCGCGCCCGCTCGCGGCGGGCGGAAGCCCCGCCGTGGCGGCGATGCACGTGGCCGCCAGGACGGCGACGAGCGTGCCGCCCGCGCGCCGGGCCCAGGCTCGCTCCTCGAGACGCATCTTTCCCTGCAACACGCGGGAACCAGGATCCACTCGGACGACGGGCCCGTGCACGCACGGACAGGGCCCTGCAAGCGGCCGTTCAGCGGATAGCCTCCCCCCGCGATGGAAGCCGCCCGCGAAGCTCCGCTCAAGGTCTGCCCCCCACTGCTCCGTGGCGACGCGGACGGACGCCGACGTGTGCCCGAGCTGCCGCGGATCCTACGTGGGCGGTGGGCGCCCGCGCCTGCGCTGAAGCTGGTGGTTCGCGATCCCGATTGTCGCGGCGGCGTTCCTGATCGGGTACTTCGGGATCAGCCGGTTTATCGACGGCGACGACGACGCACAGAGCGGCGTGATCACGTTCGGGGACGGCCGGCAGGTCCCGGAGGACGTGACTCGCGCCGAGGTCGTGGAGCGCCTGGGCGAGCCCGCGCAGGAGATAGCGCCCGTGGGGCCGAAGACGAGCTGCGTCTTCTACTCGGTAGGCGAGGAGGGCGACACGCTGTGGCAGTTCTGCTTCAGGGGCGAGCGGCAGGTCAGCTCGGCCCCGGTCACCGGCTAATCGCGCGCTCGGGCGGCGCCCTTCCCGCGATCAGCGCCAGGTTCGCTTGCGAACTTGGCGCTTGACACACTGTTCGACCCCATGTCCCCGATCCGCGCCGTTCACGCGCGCCAGATCCTCGACTCGCGGGGGAACCCCACCGTCGAGGTCGAGGTGACCCTGGACTCGGGCGCCACGGGCCGCGCGGCGGTCCCGTCGGGAGCATCCACGGGCGAGTTCGAGGCGGTCGAGTTGCGCGACGGAGGCTCGCAGTGGGGGGGCAAGGGGGTCGCCGGGGCGGTCGCGAACGTCAACGGCGAGATCGCGGAGGCGGTCGTCGGCGCGGACGCCGCGGACCAGGCCGGAGTCGACCGGATGATGCGCGAGCTCGACGGCACCCCGAACAAGGGCTGGCTGGGCGCGAACGCGATCCTCGGCGTGTCGCTCGCAACGGCCAAGGCGGCCGCAGCCGATGCCGGAGAGCCGTTGTACCGCTACCTCGCGCGGCTGTTCGGGGGCGGGCCCGCGAACGTGCTCCCGGTGCCGATGATGAACGTGCTCAATGGGGGCGCCCACGCCGACAACGCGGTCGACTTCCAGGAGTTCATGGTCGTGCCGGCGGGCGCGCCGAGCTTCACCGAGGCGCTGCGTTGCGGCGCCGGGGTCTTTCACGCGCTCAAGGCGACGCTCAAGCAGCGCGGGCTGTCGACTGCCGTCGGGGACGAGGGAGGCTTCGCGCCCGACCTCGAGTCGAACGAGGCCGCGCTCGAGGCGCTGCTCGCCGGGATCGAGGCGGCGGACTACGAGCCCGGCAAGGACGCCTGGATCGCGCTCGATCCCGCGACCAGCGAGGTGCACAGCGGCGGCGCCTACGTCCTCGAACACGAGGGGCGCAGCCTGAGCCCCGACGAGATGGTCGCCTACTGGGAGCGGATCGCCGACAGCTACCCCGTCGTCTCGATCGAGGACGGGATGGACGAGGAGGATTGGGACGGGTGGAAGGCGCTGACCGAGAGGCTGGGGGACCGGGTGCAGCTCGTCGGCGACGACCTCTTCGTCACCAACCCCGAGCGGCTGCGCCGCGGGATCGCCGACGGGGTGGCGAACTCGATCCTCGTCAAGGTGAACCAGATCGGGACGCTCAGCGAGACCCTCGAGGCGATCCGGATCGCCCGCGAAGCCGGGTACACGGCGGTGATCTCACATCGCTCGGGGGAGACCGAGGACACGACGATCGCCGACCTCGCGGTCGGCACGGGGGCGGGCCAGATCAAGACGGGAGCTCCGTCGCGCTCGGACCGGGTGGCGAAGTACAACCGGCTGCTGCGGATCGAGGAGCAGCTCGGGCCCGGGGCCAGCTACCCGGGTCTCGATGCCTTCGAACGCTCGTAGCTGCAACAGGACTTGCAATGCCCACTCTGAGGCAGGCTCGGCGGGGGGCGGCGCGAAGGCTCGTGCGTGAGCGCCCACGACTACCGGCTCTATCGCGCCCGCACGGCGCGGCGGCGGCGCACCCGGATCGACTGGGACAGGCTCGGCCGGATCGCGCTCGTCCTCGTGCTGTTCGCGGTGCTGCTGTCGTACCTCAACCCGGTCATCAACCTCGTCGACGCGTGGCGCGACTCGCACGCCGAGCGCGACAACTTCGCCCAGCTCGCGCGCGAGAACCGCGAGCTGGAGGAGCGCAAGGCCGCGCTGAGCGATCCGGAGACGATCGAGCGCGAGGCGCGGCGCCTGGGGATGATCGAGCCGGGCGAGCGCGCCTACGTGATCCGCAACCTGCCGGACTGAGCGCACCCGCGGAGGGACCTTGGGCCTGAGCCTTGGTGCCTACCTGGTAGGCGTCATCGAGCTCGCTGCGATCGCAGCCACGCTCGGCTGGGGCGCGTACCGTGCCCGCGCGCGGCTCGTGCCGGGGTGGTCCGGCGCCCCGGCGCGGCTCGCGGAGCTCATCGTCGCGCTCGCCCTGCTCGTGTGGTCGATGGAGGCGCTGGGCGCGGTCGGGTGGCTCGAGGAGGCGCCGCTCGTCGTCGCTTGCGTGGCCCTGGGCCTCGGCGTCGGCCTGGTCGCGTCGCCGCGGGCGGCCCCCGCCGACGCCCAGGCGCCGCCCGCGCTCCCGGCCGGCCGCGTGGGCGCCGTCGTGGCGGCGGTCGTCGCGGTCGCCCTGTTCGCGGAATGGTCGGGCCGCGCCTACACGACTCTGCTGTACGGCATGTATGGCTTCGACAGCCTCTGGTACCACATGCCGTTCGCGGCCCGGTTCGCCCAGGAGGGCTCGCTCACGGCCCTCCACTTCACGTCACCGGCGCTGCTGACGTGGTTCTACCCCGCCAACTCCGAGCTCTTCCACGCGGCGGGGATCCTGCTCACCGGCCGCGACATCACGTCGCCGTTCCTCAACCTCGGATGGCTCGCGGCGACGGTGCTGGCGGCGTGGTGCCTGGGTCGTCCGTGGGGAGTGGCGCCGTGGACGGTGGTGGCGGTCGGCGTCGTGCTCGCCTCCGGTGTGTACGCGGACCAGGCGGGCGAGGCCCGCAACGACATCACGGCCACCTTCTTCCTGCTCGCGGCGGCGGCGCTGCTGGCCAACGCCGCCCGCTCGCGCTCGCAGCCGTACCTGACCGGGGCCGCGGCGCCGATCGCGCTCGCCGGGCTCGCCGCGGGGCTCGCGGTGGGGACGAAGCTGAACCTAGCCGCGCCCACGGTCGCGCTGACGGCGGGGGTGGTCGTCGCCGCGCCGGCGGGGCGCCGTGCGGCGGCGACCGGGGCGTGGGTCGCCGCGCTGCTGGCCGGCGGCGGGTTCTGGATGGCGCGCAACCTCGCCCACGTGGGTAACCCGCTTCCGTGGATCTCCTCGCTCGGCCCCGTGTCGCTGCCGGGTCCCGAGGACTACCTCGCCGGGACGCGCGAGCCACACCCGCTGATCCGCTACGCGACCGACACGGACGTGTGGACCGAATGGCTGTTCCCGGCGCTCGACGAGCGCTTCGGCGCGCTGTGGCCGCTGCTTCTCGCGCTCGCCGCGATCGGGACTGTCGGCGCGCTGGCCCGCGGCCGCTCCGCGGTCGAGCGGGTGCTTGGGTGGACCGTGCTCGTGTCCGTCGTCGTGTACCCGTTCACGCCCCTGTCGGCGTCCGGCCCCGACGGGATGCCGGTCGGCTTCGCGTCCAACCTCCGCTACCTCGCCCCGGTGGTGGCGCTCGCGCTCGCCCTGGTGCCGATCCTCGCGACGCGGCTCGCGCCCGCGTGGCGCGCGCTCGGCCTCGGGGGGCTGGTGGTCGCCGGCGCGGTCGCGGCGCTCGGCTCCGACGAGGTCGTCCGGGTGGTGTCGGCCCGCGCCGCGCTCGCGGGCGGCGCCGGCGTGGCCGCCGCGCTCGCCTTCGCTTGGGCCGCGCGCGCCGGGCGCCTGCCGTGGCGCGCGATCGCGCCCACGATCGCGCTGATCGCCGGGCTCGTCGTCGGGCTCGGCTACCACGCCCAGCGCACCTACCTCGAGGGCCGCTACGAGACCCGCGCCGGCGGCAACCCGGAGGACTCCGCGTTCATGTGGGCGCGCGAGGTCGAGGACGCCCGCATCGCGACGGTGATCGCCCGCCAGTACCCGCTGTACGGGACCGACCTGTCGAACCGGGTCGACTTCGTCGGCGTCCGCGGCCCCGACGGCGCGTTCGAGCCGGTGACGAGCTGCGAGCAGTGGCTTGGCTCGCTCGCCGACGGCGACTACGACTACGTCGTCACCGGCTTCCGCGAGCCGACCGAGGGCGTCGGCACGCGGCCCGACGAGCCCCGCGAGGCGGGGTGGACGCGGTCCGCCCCCGCCGCGGAGGAGATCGTGCGCGAAGGGGACGTGTCGGTATTCGCGATCGAGGGCGAGCTCGACCCCGCGAGCTGCGAGCGAAGCGATGCGTAGGGGGGCGGCGTGATCGCCGTCTGGGCGGTGGCGGCGCTGGTCTGCGCCGCGTCGGTGATCGCCGGTCGCGCGCTGCTGGCCGCGCTCGGCCGCCGCGAGTGGAGTTGGCTCGCGGCGCCGGTCGGGCTCGCCGCGCTCGTCATCGTCGCGCAGCCCCTTGTGCGGCTCCCCGGACGGGGAGTCACCGCCGCCGCCGCCATCGGGGCGCTGCTCGTCGTCGCGCTCGCATACGCGTGGCGCCGCCCGCCGGGGGTCGGCGCCGCGGCCCTCGTCCGGGAGGCGCTGCCGGTGGCGCTGATCGTGCTCCTCGCGGCATCGATCCCGTTCGCGCTCAACGGGCGGGTCGGGGTGCTGGGCGAGGGCATCTACACGAACGACCACGCGGCGCAGCTGTTCTGGAGCGAGTGGCTGGCGACCGGGTTCGGCCCCGAGCCTCGCGGGATCGAGTTCGGTTACCCGCTCGGCCCACAGTCCCTGGCGGCGGCGCTCGCCGAGGGCACCGGGGCGTCGGTCGAGACGGCGTTCAACGGGTTGCTGCTCGCGATCCCGGTCCTGACCGCGCTCGCGTCGCTGGCCGTGCTACGCGAGCAGCCCCCGCTTCGTCGCACGACCGCGGCCGCGCTGGTCGGGCTGCCGTACCTGGCGGCGTCGTTCCTCGCCCAGAGCGCGTTCAAGGAGACGGCGATGGCGCTGTTCCTGGTCGGGGTCGCTGTCGCGCTGACGGAGATGAATCAACCGCGCGATCTGCAAGCAGATCGCGCGGTTCCCGGCGGCACGGCGAGCCGCCATCCGCTTGCCGCCACCTTGGCCGCGCTCGGCGTCCTCGTGCTCGCCTCGGTGCTGACCTTCAGCCTCGCGGGGGCGGTGTGGCCGCTCGCCGCGGCCGCGATCTGGCTCGGCTTCGAGCTCGCCGCGGGGCGCATCAGGCTGTCCGCCGGCGACCTCGCGGCCGCCCTTCGGCCCGCGTGGCCCGCGCTCGCCGCCGCCGCGGCGCTGCTCGCCGTCGTCGCGGTCGCGCAGGCCGGCACGCTGTCGGGCTTCCTCGACCGCTTCGGCGACATCCAGGCCTCGACCGGGCGCCTGATCAGCTCGGTGTCCCCGCGGGAGGCGCTGGGAATCTGGCCCGAGGGCGACTTCAGGGCGGACGTCGCGGGCGACCCCGAGGCGCTGCTCGCGACCCTGATCGGGCTTGCCGGTGCCGCTGCCGCGGCGTGGTGGTGGGTGCGCCGCCGCGGCGCCGCGGTCCCGGCCGCGCTCGCCGCCGCGGTGCTGGTCTACGCGGGCGCCAGGTGGCGCGGCGGGATCCACGTCGAGGCGAAGGCGCTCGCGGTGATGGCGCCGATCGCGATCCTGTTCGTCGTTCGCGCGCTGCTGGCGACCGACTGGCGGGGCCGGTGGAGGACGCCGATCGCCGCGCTCGCCGTCGTCTTCGTCGTCGGCGCCGCCGGCTCGACGCTGCTCGCCCTGCGTGCGGCGCCGGTCGGCACCGAGCAGCGCGCCGGGGAGCTCGAGACCCTGCGCGAGGAGGTCGAGGGCAGGCGGGTGCTGGTGCTCGTCGCCGACCGGTTCGCGTCCTACCGGCTGCGCGGCGCCCTCGTCGGCAGCCCCGGTGGTTACGTGCCGAGCCGCGACGTCAAGGCGCGCGAGGGCAAGCGCTGGGACCAGGGGCGGGCGCTCGACTTCGACTCGGTCACCAGCGAGGTGCTGAACGAGTACCGCTTCGTGATCACCGCGAACGCCGCCTACGCGAGCTCGCCGCCGCCGCAGTTCGAGCGCGTTGCGGCGACGCCGTCCTACACGCTGTGGAAGCGGCGGGGGCGGGTTCCGCCGCAGGAGGTGATCGAGCCGCCGGACGCCCCGGGGGCTGTCCTCGACTGCAAGCGGCCGGCGGGGCGAAGGCTGTCGCGTCGGGCCGGCGTCGCCACGGTCGGGCCGGAGCCGGTCGTCGGGCGCAAGCGCCGCTGGCGGCCGGCGGCCTCTTTCACCGCCGGCGGGGTGGCGAGCCAGACGTTCACCCTCGACCGCGGCGAGTGGGCGATCTCGCTCCAGTACCACAGCCCGGTCCCGATCGAGCGCGAGGCGCCCGGGATCCGCGCCGAGCTGCCGGCGTCGCTGGACGGCATGTTCGGCTTCGCTTCCGGGGAGGGCCAGTTCTGGCCCGCCGGGACGATCGAGGTCGCGGCCGCCGGGCCGGTTGGGGTCTCGGTCCGGCAGCGGGATCGAACCTGGCTCCAGCGCCAGCTGCGGGTCGAGCCGCGCACGTGGCTCGGATCGGTCGCGCTGACCCCGGTCGCGGGGACGAAGGAGGTGCCGCTCGCCGACGCCTGCGGCCGCTACGTCGACCGCTACACCCTCGAGCCGCGCGACTAGTGGCACTAGCCTTTCCCGCGTGACGGAGCAGGTCGACCACGTCTTCGTCGGCGGCACGGGGCGCAGCGGCACGCACGTGCTCGCCCGGCTGCTCGGCCACCACTCGC
>DATAFB010000147.1:0-4624 GCA_036257695.1 Solirubrobacterales bacterium
TTGGGCAGGTCGGCGTCGGCGAGCAGGCCGAGCCCCTCCTCGGAGTTGGTGCCGTCGAGACGCACGACGACCGGGACGTCGATGTCGATCCGCTCGTAGGCCTCGATGATCCCCTTCGCGATCTCGTCGCAGCGGGTGATCCCGCCGAAGATGTTGAACAGGACGGCCGTCACCTTCTCGTCCGAGGTGATCACCTCGAGCGCGTCGACGATCGCCTCCGCCTTCGAGCCCCCGCCGGCGTCGAGGAAGTTCGCCGGCCGCCCCCCCGCCTGCGCGACCACGTCGAGCGTCGCCATGCACAGCCCGGCGCCGTTTCCGAGGATGCCGATGTTGCCATCGAGCTTGACGTAGGTCAGGCCCTTCTCCTTGGCCATCGCCTCCTGGGGGTCCTCGTCGGCCGGGTTCGAGAGCGCGGCGATGTCCTCGTGGCGGAACAGCGCATTGTTGTCGATCGTCACCTTCGAGTCGAGCGCCACCACGCGCCTGTCCGCGGTCGCGATCAGCGGGTTGACCTCGACCAGGGTCGCGTCGGCCGCGTTGAACATCTCGTGCAGCTTCGCGAGCACCTCGCCCGCGTCGTCGAGCACGTCCTCGGCGAGCCCCGCGGCGCCCGCGAGCTCCCGGGCGCGCGCGGCGTCGAGCTCGTCACCCGGCTCGACGTAGCGCTTGACGAGGGCCTCGGGGTCCTTCTCCGCGATCTCCTCGACGTTCATCCCGCCCATCGACGACAGCATCGTCATCACCTTCTTCGCCGAGCGGTCGAGGATGATCGATGCGTAGTACTCGGCCTCGATCTCCGACGCCCTCTCGACCCACACCTCGTGGACCGTGAACGGCCCCTCACCGCGCGGGCCGCGGATCTGCATGCCGAGGATCGCCTCGGCGTGCTCGCGCGCCTCGTCGCGGCCCTCGGCGATCTTGATCCCGCCGGCCTTTCCCCGCCCCCCGATCCCGACCTGGGCTTTTATGACGCACGGGTACCCGACGTCGTCGGCGGCCTCCACGGTCGACTCGACGTCGCTCGCCGGCCGCCCCTCCGGCACGGGAATCCCGTGCTTCGCGAACAGCTGCTTCCCCTGGTATTCGAGTAGATCCATCAAAACGCCAAGTTTCCAAGCAAACTTGGCGGTGGTCGAAGGGCCAGGAGCCTATCCAAGACCCCGCTAGTTGCGGACTTTCACGCCGCAAACCCGCGTCTTGCCATAATCCCGCGCCGCGATGCCGCTTCCCCGGGAAGTGAAGAAGGAAGCCAAGTGGGTGACCACTGACTGCTACGGGACCCTGATCGACTGGGAGAAGGGGATCGTCGAGGCGTTCCAGGCGGAGGCGTCGAAGGACGGGTTCACGGTCGACGAGGCGAAGCTGCTGGAGCGCTTCTTCCCGATCCAGGAGCAGATCATGGCCGGCTCGTACGAACTCTACGCCGAGGTCCTGCGCCGGACCGGCGTCCGCGTCGCGAAGGAGCTCGGATGGGAGCTGGAGCCCTCCCGGGCACAGTTCCTGCCGGACAGCGTGCCGTCGTGGCAGCCGTTCAGGGAGGCGAACGCGGCGATGGACAGGCTGAAGGCGAAGTACGACATCGGGATCGTGTCCAACATCGACGACAAGCTGCTCGGGCTCTCCCGGCGCCACCTTCGAACCGGGCTCGACCTCGTCGTCACCGCGCAGCAGGTGCGCAGCTACAAGCCCGACCCCGCTCACTTCAAGGAGGCGGCGCGGCGAATCGGCGGCAAGAAGGGCTGGGTCCACATCGCCAGCGGCTACAACGCCGACGTCGCCCCGCTGCTGAAGATGAACGTGCCCGTGATCTGGGTCAACCGCCACGGCGAGAAGCTCGACGGGCGAAAGCCGCCGACCGCGCAGACGAAGAACCTGCGCGAGGCGGCGAAGCTCCTCGGCGCGGGATAAGTGGCCGAGATCCGCCCGGATCCCGCGGACGAGGCGATGGTCCGCCGCGCCCGGGAGCGATTCCGCTCCTCGCGCGCGCGCAGGGTCCCGCGCGGGAGCGACGCGGCACTTCCGACCGTGATCGTGATCGGCGGGCTGAAGTGCGGGACGACGAGCATCCACCACTACCTCAGCCTGCATCCTCAGGTGCAGATGTCGCGGCCGAAGGAGCTCAACTTCTTCGTCGCCGAGCTCAACTGGCCGCTCGGCGCCGACTGGTACGTCGGCCACTTCACAGCCGCGGCGCAGGTGCGCGGGGAGTCGTCCCCGCACTACACGAACCTGCCCCGGTTTGGGGGCGTCGCCGAGCGGATGCGCTCGCTCGTGCCCGATGCGAGGCTGATCTACATGGTGCGCCACCCGATCGACCGGGCGCTGTCCCACTACCTCCACAACGTCGCCGGCGGGTACGAGACGAGGCCGCTCGAGGTCGCGCTGGCCGAGCCGGACACCGCGTACGTGGACCGCAGCCTGTACGCCGCGCAGCTCGACGACTACGCCCAGCGGTTTCCAATGGAGCGGATCGAGGTCGTCACCCAGGACGAGCTCAAAGGCAGCCGCGCGCAGACGATGCGGCGCGTGTTCCGCTTCCTCGAGGTGGACGAGTCGTTCTCCTCGCCGCAGTTCTCGCGTGAGTGGGAGACCGGGACAGGGAAGCGCGCGGGGCGCTTCCGACTCATGGACCGCGCCGTGCGGCTCCCCGGGCTGCGGGCGCTCGACGCCAACTTCGATCGCCTTCCGGAGTCGCTGCGGTGGCTCGTGGAGCGGATGGTGCACGACCCCGAGTCCGCGGCCGCCTCGCGCCCGTCGCTCCCGGAGGCCATCCGCGAGCGGCTCGCGGACCGTTTTCGCCCCGACGTCGAGCGACTGCGGGCGATGACCGGCCGCGAGTTCGGGTGGAAGCTGTAGGCATGTCGGAGGAGAACGTGGAGCTGGTCAAGCGCGGATTCGACGCCTTCGCGCGGGAGGGCTGGCGGGCGCTGCTTCCGTTTCTCCATCCCGAGTTCGAGGCGATCACGTCGCCCGACGTCGCGATGGAGCCCGACACCTACCGCGGGACCGAGGGCGTGCGCCGCTACTTCGAGTCGTTCGAGGACGCGATGGAGGACATCCGCTTCGTGACCGAGGGCGAGTTCATCGACGCCGGGGACAAGGTCGTCGTTCCGTTCCGGCTCGCCGCGCGCGGGAAGGAGACCGGGATCGAGGTCGAGCAGCCGGCGGTGCAGGTGTGGACGCTGAAGGACGGCAAGGCGGTGAGGGTCGAGGTTTTCGCCTCGCGCGAGCAGGCGTTCGAGGCCGCCGGCCTCGATCCCGGCGCCTAACCTGTCGAGCATGCGGATCTCGGTTGCCGCGGACGAGCGCGTCGGCGTCGCCGGCGCCATCGTCGAGGAGCTGCGGCGCCGCGGCCACGAGCCGATTGCGCACGGCGCCCTGTCCGACCCCGAGCGCGACGACTGGGCGTGGGCGAGCGAGGCGGCGGCGCGCGACGTCGCCGAGGGCCGCGCCGACCAGGCGGTCGTGTGCTGCTGGACCGGAACCGGCGCCTCGATCGCGGCGAACAAGGTGTCGGGGATCCGCGCCGCGCTGTGCGGAGACGGGCCGACGGCGACCGGCGCGCGGCGCTGGAACGACGCCAACGTGCTCGCGCTCAGCCTCCGTGCGACGTCCGAGGCGGAGCTGTCCGAGATCCTCGACGCGTGGTTCGAGGGGCGGGCCAGCGACGCGGGCGACGACCGCGCGAACGTCGACCACCTGAGCGAGATCGAGCGGGCTTGAACAGGCTGCTGCCCGATCCGGGGCCGACGACCGTCGCCGACCAGTACTCGCACCTGCGCCTTGTCGACCGCGCCCACCGCGACCGCCCCTACGTCGTCACCAACTTCGCCCTCACCGTCGACGGGCGCGCCCAGATCGACGGTCGCTCGGGCCCGATCGGCGACCCCACCGACAGCGAGGTGCTGCACCGGCTGCGGACCCAGGCCGACGCGGTGATGATCGGGGCCGGGACCCTGAGGGTGGAGCGCTACGGGCGGATCGTCCCCGATCCGGCGCTGCGCGGATTCCGCGAGCGCGCCGAGGGGCTTGCCCCGGACCCGCTCGCTGTCGTCGTCAGCGACAGCCTCGAGCTGCCGTGGGACGCGCCGCTGTTCACGTGCGGCTACGGCCGCGTGCTGATCGTCACCTCGAGCGACGCCGAGATCCCCGACACCGTGACGTCGGTGCGCGTCGACCGCCACCCCGGGAGGATCGACCTGCGGCGCGCACTGGCGACGATGGCCGCCGAGCGCGGCGTGCGGGCGGTTCTGTGCGAGGGAGGCCCGCACCTGCACGCGACCCTCGTCCGCGACGGGCTGGTCGACGAGATGTTCGTCACCCGGGCGCCGAAGCTCGCCCTCAACCAGGGCCTCGGCCTGCTCGCGGGGGACTTCGGCGACGGCGACCACACCGAGCTCGAGCTCGTGTGGCTGCTCGAGTCCGACGGCCAGCTGTTCGCGAGGTACCGCCTCGGCGGCTAGCTCGCGGTCCGGTACTGGTCGAGCTCGACGACCGGCGCCGACTCGCCCGCCTCGACCAGGCGCTCGCCGCGGCGCAGGATGCGCAGCGCGAGGATCGTGCCGCCGAGGAGGGCGGCGAGCCCGAAGCTGACCTGGACGCTGAGCAGGCCCTCGCGGGTCCA
>DATAFB010000038.1:0-10150 GCA_036257695.1 Solirubrobacterales bacterium
GCGCTCGTCACCCTCGACGCCGAGGAGATCCAGAAGCTCGTGTCCGAGGACGAGGTGCCCGCGGACCCGAGCGCGTGGCCGGACGACCCGAAGCTGCGGCAGATGATCTCCGACCACGTCGACGAGGTGAACAGCAAGTTCGCCCGCGTGGAGCAGGTGAAGAAGTTCAGGATCCTGCCCCAGGACTTCGCGCAGGAGACGGGCGAGCTGACGCCGACGATGAAGGTCAAGCGCGCGGTCGTCGCCGACAAGTACACGAACGAGATCGACGAGCTCTACGAGGGCTAGTCGGACCCGGTCTGGCGGAGCAGGGCGCCGGTGGTCTGCTCGAGGACGCGGCGCCACACCGAGCTCTCCTCGGGCTCCTCGCGCTCGACCTCCTCGAGGACGTGGCGCACGCGCCGCGCCGAGATCTCGATGCCGTGCTGCGCAGCGGTCGACTTGAGCCGGTCGTACTCGCGCGCGAGGCGCAGGGTGACCGACTCGAACCCGTGCTTGGCGATCCTCAGCCGCGCCGAGTAGTCGAGGATCGAGGTCCCGAACATGAGCTCGTCGTCCTCCTCGGGCTCGATCAGGACGATGTCGACGCCCGGGTAAGCCTCGTTCCAGCGCTCGACCGCGCGGTGCAGCCGGTCGTGGGACATGATCCGGAACGCCTGGTTGCCGATCGCCGCGAACCCCATGTCCGAGATGCGACGCGCCCGGGTGCCGAAGACGGTCGGGATCTCCCTGCGGAAGTCGTTGATGAACGGGACCAGCGGGTTGACGACGATGATGAACTTCGCCCCCTGCTCGACCGCGACGTCGACGTTCGTGGTCGACCGGATCCCGCCGTCGACGAACTGGCGCCCCCGCAGCTCGACCGGGGTGTAGACCATCGGCAGCGCCGTCGACGCCGCGACCGCGCTCGAGATCGGGAGGTCCGCCCACGATCCCTCTCCGAGGATCACGCGCTCGGTCGTGTCGAGGTCGGTCGCGGTCAGGTACAGCTCCTGCTCCAGCATGCGGAAGTCGTTGGTGCGATCGGGGTCAGACAGCACGTCCTCGACGTAGTCCTCGATCGCGCGGCCGTCGTAGAGGCCGGTCGGCAGCGCCCCGGCGAGGCCCGTCACCACGTCCATCACCGAGACGTCGCCGATCCTCCCCGCGAGCTCGCGGGCGACGCCGGCGAGCCGGAGCGGGAACAGCAGCGCGCTCGAGGCGTAGCCGCGGTAGTTGGGGCGCAGCACCGTGCCCTGGGCCATCTCCCGCATCGGCGACGGGAGGCGGCGGTTCAGCACCCGCATCATCTCCTCCGGCGTGACGCCGTTGGCGAGCATGCCGGCGATGAACGAGCCGGCGCTCGTCCCGACGTAGACGTCGAACTCGTTCACGGTCCGGTTGACCGCGAGCAGGTCGAGCGCGCGTAGGGCGCCGATCTCGTACACGCCGCCCGTGAACCCGCCTCCGCCCAGCACGAGGGCGGTCTTCGAGGTCGGCCGGCGACGGCGCCTCCCGCGAGCGCCCTGTTCTTGCTCGGTGTCGAGCTGGACCACCTTGCCCATGGGCCGAGAACGGTATAGCAGGCTGGGCGGCCAGCCAGTCGCGCCTCCGATGGCCCCCCGGCGTCGGTTAGGGCAGCAGCGCCCGCAGGCCGGCCTCGTCGAGGATCTCGGTCCCGAGCTCCTCGGCCGTGGCGAGCTTCGACCCCGGGTCGTCCCCGGCGACGACATAGTCGGTCTTGTGCGACACCGACCCCGTCACCTTGCCGCCCGCGCGCTTGATCTGCCCGGTCGCCTCCTCCCGGGTCAGGTTCGGAAGCGTGCCGGTGAGCACGAACGTCTTGCCCTCGAGCGGGCCGCCGTCCATCCGGCGCTCCTCCGGCGAGAGCTCGAACCGCAGCCCGCGCTCCCGGAGCCGCGCGATCAGCTCGAGGTTGGAGTCGTCGGCGAGCTCCTCCCGGAGCTGCTCGGCGAGCACGGGCCCGATCCCCTCGACCTCGGTGATCGCGTCCGCGTCCGCCTCCAGCAGCGCGTCGATCGAGCCGAAGTGCTCGGCGAGCGCGTTGGCATTGACGTACCCGATCCCGGGCAGCCCGAGCGCGTAGAGGACGATCCCGAACGGGCGCTGCTTGGAGCGCTCGATCTCGTCGATCAGGTTCCGGGCGGAGATCTCGGCGAACCCGTCGAGCTCGGAGATCCGCTCCACGGTGAGGTCGTAGATGTCCGCCGGGTCGGCGATCAGGCCCTCGGACAGGAACCGCTCGGCGTTCTTCTCCCCCAGTCCCTCGATGTCCATCGCGCCGCGGAAGTGCTTGACGAGCTGGAACGTCTGCCCCGGGCAGCCGCGGCGGTTCGGGCACAGCGTCCACACGGAGTCCTCGGGCTTGACGGTCGGCGTCTCGCACATGGGGCACTTCTTCGGCGGCCTCGCGCGCCGCAGCCGCTTGCCCTTGCGGCGCTGGACGAGCGGCGAGATCACCTGCGGGATGACGTCGCCGGCGCGCGTGACCACGACCTCGTCGCCCTCGCGCACGTCCTTCTTTGCGAGGTCCTCCTCGTTGTGAAGGGTCGCGGTCGACACCGTCACCCCTCCGACGTGCACCGGCTCCAGCATCGCGAACGGCAGCAGCCGGCCGGTGCGGCCGACGTTCCACACCACCTTGTTCAGCTTCGTCGTCGCCGTGATCGGCGGGAACTTCCACGCCACCGCCCACCGCGGCTCGCGCCCGGCGACCCCGAGCTCGCGCCACAGGCCCCGCTGGTCGACCTTGATCACCACGCCGTCGATCTCGAAGTCGAGCCCCTCGCGGCGCTCCTCCCACCAGGCCGCCCGCGTCGCGATCTCGTCCGCGTGCTCGTGGAACGCTGTCTCACCGTTGACGCGAAAGCCGCGGTCGCGCAGCCACTGGAGCTCGTCCGAGTGGGTGGCCAGCTCGAGCCCCCGCTGGGCGCCGATCCCGTAGCTCCAGATCGACAGCGGGCGGGAGGCGGTGATCTCCGGGTCGAGCTGGCGGATCGACCCCGCGGCGGCGTTGCGCGGGTTTGCGAACGCCGCCTCCCCCGCCGCCGCCCGGGACTCGTTCAGGCGTTCGAACGCCGACCGCGGCAGGTACACCTCGCCGCGGACCTCGACCAGCTTTGGCGCGTCGTCGATCTGCAGCGGGATCGCCTTGATCGTGCGGATGTTCTGGGTCACGTCCTCGCCCACGACCCCGTTGCCGCGCGTGGCGGCGCGGACGAACCGCCCGTCCTCGTACGTGAGCGAGATCGCGAGCCCGTCGATCTTCGGCTCCGACACGAACCGCAGCTCGCCGGGCTCGATGTCGAGCTGGCGCAGCCGGTTGTGCAGGCGCGTCTCCCACGCCCGGAACTCCTCCGGCGAGCGCACCGTGCCCAGCGACAGCATCTGCTCCAGGTGGCGGACCTGATCGAAGCGGTCCTGGGGCGTGCCGCCGACACGCTGGGTCGGAGAGTCGGAGGTGCGCAGGTCGGGGTGCTCGTCCTCGATCGCGCGCAGCTCGTCGAGCAGCGCGTCGTAGGCGTCGTCGGCGACCTCGGGGTCGTCGAGGACGTAGTAGCGGTGGTCGTGGCGCGCGATCTCGCGCCGCAGCTCGGCGGCCCGCTTCGAGGCCGATCGCTCGGCCTTCGTCGTCATCGCGGCGCGGGGGCCTCGCCCGTCACCGACGCCGTGAGCATCGCCTCGAGGTCCCACGAGCGCAGACGCTCCAGGCCCGCCACGTCGGTGAGGTCGAAGTGGACCGGTGTGATCGAGATCCGTCCGCGCGCCACCGCGGCCAGGTCGGTCCCCTCCTCGTCCTCGAACGACGGCTCGAACCCATAGATCTCGTACCGGCGCCTGCCGTCGTCGTCCTCCTCGACGAGCTTCAGCTCGTCGTCATAGAGGCGCTTTCCGAGCCTCGTGACCTCGATCCCGGACACCTCGCCCGACGGGCAGTTGACGTTGACGAGCGTGCCGCCCGGCAGCGAGTCGTCCGCAACCCGCTCGACGATCCTGGCGGCCAGCGCCGCGGCGACCGAGAAGTCGAACGTGCGGCCGAGCCGGAAGTCCATCTCCCGGCCCTCGGACTGCTGCGAGATCGCGATCGCCGGGATGCCGAGCACGATCCCCTCGAGAGCGGCGGCGACGGTGCCCGAGTAGGTGATGTCGTCGCCGAGGTTGGAGCCGTGGTTGATCCCCGAGACGATCAGCTCCGGGCGCTCGCCGAGGAGCCCGAGGTCGGCGAAGCGGACGCAGTCGACGGGCGTGCCCTCGGTCGCGAAGCCGTTCGAGTCGTCGTCGAAGGTCACCTCCTCCACCCACAGCGGCGAGCGCGTGGTGATGCTGCGCGCGGTCGCGCTGCGGTTCGAGTCCGGCGCGATCACGTGCACGTCGAGGTCCGGCAGCTCCCGCAGCGCGCGCCGGACCGCGTGCAGGCCCGCCGCCTGGATCCCGTCGTCGTTTGTGATCAGGACTCGCACCCGTCCGATTCTAGGGACGAGTGGGGCCCGTTAATCAGCCTCCGCCGTAGACCACGACGAGGTCCGTGAGCGCGCCCACGAACAGGCCCGCGGCAAGCATCCACAGGCCGAGCTCGCGGTGACCGAGCTTGCGCACGCTGGTCCACACCTCGCCGATCACGTACAGGATCGCGCCCGCCGAGAGGGCGTAGAAGGCAAGCTCGAGCGGCTCCGAGGTGACGTTGTAGCCGACGATCGCGCCGAGGAACACCGGTCCGCCCCCGATCAGGCCTGCGACGGCCAGCCACGTCCAGCTCGGTCGCACGTCGCCGAGCGGGCCGATGATCCCGAACCCTTCGGTGGCGTTGTGAAGCGCGAAGCCGACGATCAGGACCGTGGCGAGTCCGATCTCCCCGGTGCTCGCGGAGACGCCGATCGCGAGCCCCTCCGCGAAGTTGTGGAGCCCGATCGCTGCCGCGATCGTCATCCCGGTGCGCAGGGCGAGATCGCGCGCCGAGCGCTCGCCGCCGGCGAGCGTTCGCGCCTGCTCGACCGTCATCGCGTCGGTAGCGCCGCCGGACATGCGCGGCTCGCGGCTGCGAGGCCGCATCCAGCGCTCGAGCATGGCGAGCCCCGCCGTACCGGCGGCGAACCCCGCGGCGAACAGGCTCAGGAGCCCGATCCCCTCACCGATCCCCTGCTCGCCCTCGGCGTAGCCCTCGACCGCCTCTTCGACGAGCTCGAAGCCGTGCACGAGCACCTCGGCGAACAGGAACGCGAGCACGCCGACGGCGAACATCGCCAGCGCCACGCGGGCGCGGCCCGACACCATGCTCAACCTCCCGAACGGGAGGCCCAGATAGATCGTGATCCCGGCGAGCCCGCCGAGGAGGACTGTCTCCGCGAACGACAAGGAACGCAGCGTAGCAGCTCTTAGGTTTGCCTAATTCGGTTGCCCGAAGCCGGTCCGGTAGCGTCCCGCCCGGTGAGCGCGACGGCGACCGAGGTGTGGCGCGAGGAGCCGCGCGGCGGCTATCCCGATCCCTCCATGCTCGCGCTCGCCGGGCGCGAGCGGCTGACGCTGTGGAACCGGGGAGCTGCGCCGGCCCCGCCGCTGTCCAGGCTCACGGGGGCGATCTACACGGGGATCGGCGACGGCACCGCCGACGCCGAGATGCCGGCCATCGGGTGGCTGCTCAACTCGGCCGGAGTGATCGGCGGCGGCACGCTCGCGATCCTCGCCGACATCGCGCTCGGGTGCTCGATCGAGACCAAGCTGCCCCCCGCGACCCCTTACACGACGGCGGAGCTGTCGATGTCGTTCCTGCGCCCATCGCACAGCGGGCACACCCTGTCCGCGGGCGGCCAGGCGATCCATGCCGGGCGCTCGGTCGCGCTGTCCGAGGCGTTCGTGTTCGAGGACAACCACGAGCGGCTGATCGCTCACGGCACCTCGCGCTGCGCCGTGCTGCCGCCGATCGACCCGCCCCCGGAGCCGCCGCGGCAGCCGCCCGCGGTCGAGCCCGACCCCGACATGGACTCCGACCCGTACCGGCGCCCGTGGCCGCGCGACGCCATCCTCGGGCAGGACATCTGGGATCGCTTCAGCGGCCGGGAGGTGCTCGAGCGCCAGCTCCGGGGCGAGCTCCCGCCGCCGCCGCTCCACCACCTGACCGGCGTCAGGCCCGTGCGGATCGACGACGGCGCGGCCACCGTTGTGCTTCCTGCGACGAAGTGGCTGACCAGCCCCACGAGGACGATCCAGGGCGGCGTGCTGGCGATGCTCGCCGACATGGCGATGACGATGGCCGTGCAGACCACGGTGCCCGCGGGCACGGCGGCGGCGGGGCTCGACCTCAAGGTCAACTACCTCCGCCCCGCGCTCCCCGACGGCCGCGACCTCACCGCGCGGGGCTCGATCGTCCACGCGGGCCGCAAGCTGGTCATCACCCGGGCCGAGGTCGAGAACGCGGACGGCAAGCCGGTGGCGCTGGCGACGGGCACCTCGATGTACCTGCCCGACTCTCCCGCCGCGCTCGCCGAGCTCGAGCTCGGCGCCGACGCCGACGAGTCCTAGTGGTGCGTGAGGTACCACTAGTAACCGACCGAGGCGAGGTACAGGCCCCACGGCGGCGCCGTCTCGCCCGCCGCCTCGCGCGGCGCGCCATCGAGCAGGCGCGCGAGCTCGTCGACGCTCTGCCCCCCGCCGCCCACCTCGAGCATCGTCCCAACGAGGACGCGCACCATGTGGCGCATGAACGCGTCTGCTTCGACCCAGAACTCGAGAACGCCGTCGTGCTCCCGCCAGCACGCCGACAGGACCTCGCGCTCGAAGCGGACGTGCTCGGTCTGGGTCGGGGTGAACGCGGTGAAGTCGTGCGTCCCGACCACGAGCTCTGCGCACCGCCGCAGGCCCTCGGGGTCGACAGGATGCGGCCACCACAGCGCCCTTCCCTCCTCGAACGGGCTCCGGATCTCCGACGCGAGCACGCGGTAGCAGTACGTCCGCGAGCGGGCGTCGCGGCGGGCGTCGAAGCCGTCCGCAGCCGGATCCGCCTCGAGCACGGCGAGGTCGGGCGGGGCGACGGCGTTGACCCGCTGCGCGAGCCGATCCGGAGGTGGGTTGGAGAGCGCGAAGCTCGCGACCTGGGCCCAAGCGTGGACGCCGGCGTCGGTTCGCCCCGCGACCGCGAGCCGTACCGGCACCTGGAGGATGCGCTCGAGCGCGGCGGTCAGCTCGCCCTCGACGGTCCGCAGGCCGGGCTGCGCCGCCCAGCCGGCAAAACCGCCCCCGTGGTACGCGAGCGTGAGCCGGACCCTCACATCGATCTTCGCGCGCGGCCCAACATCAAATTCCCCGCCCGCCCCCACCTTTGCGGAGCCGCGCGCTCACTACACAAGCTCGAGGTAAACCATCTCCGTCGAGTCCGAGCGGCGCGGCCCGAGCTTCACGATCCGCGTGTAGCCGCCGGGCCGCTCCGAGTACCGCGGCGCCACTTCCTCGAACAGCTTGTGGACCACGAACTTGTCCTGGCCCAGCGCCGACAGCGCCTGGCGTCGGGCGTGCAGGTCGCCGCGCTTGGCGAGCGTGATCAGGCGCTCGACCTCGGGCTTGACCGCCTTCGCCTTCGCCTGGCTGGTCCGGATCCGCTCGTGCTCGAGCAGCTCCCGGCTCAGGTTGAGCATCAGCGACCGCCGGTGCGAGCTGTCGCGAGAGAGCTTGTTGCGGGTCTTGCGGTGGCGCACAGCTACACGTCACTCGTCACGCAGTGAGAGACCCAGCGCAGTCAGCGCTTCCTTTACTTCATCTATCGACCGCTCGCCGAAGTTCGGGATCGCCTTCAGTTCGCTGTCCGACTTCTGGAGCAGGTCGCCGATCGTCTGAATCCCGGCGCGCTTGAGGCAGTTGTACGCCCGCACGCCGATCTCGAGCTCCTCGATCAGGCGGTCGTCGCCCTCGGCCCCGGCGGCGGCGGTGGCCGCTACGGCCTCGGCGGCGGCGGCTCCGTCGCGGCTGGTCAGCTCCTCGACGCGGTCGGCGTCGGTGAAGATCGCCAGGCTCTTGATCAGGATCTCGGCCGCCTCGCGAACAGCGGAGCCGGGCTCGATCGAGCCGTCGGTCTCGACCTCGAGCGTCAGCTTGTCGAAGTCGGTCCGCTGTCCCACGCGCGCCGAGTCCACCGAGTAGGCGGCGCGCCGGATCGGAGAGAAGATCGAGTCGATCGGGATCACGCCGATCGGCTGGTCCTCGGTCTTGTTCTCCTCCGCCGGCGAGTACCCGCGCCCGCGCCCGACGGTCAGATACATCTCGAGCTTGGTTCGCTTCTCGAGCGTCGCAATTGGGGCGCTGGGGTTGAGCACCTCGACGCCGGCCGGCAGGTCGATGTCCTTCGCGGTCACCTTGCCGGGGCCGCTCACGACGAGCGGCACCTCGACCTCGTCGGCGTCGGTGTGCATCCGGATGACGACGTCCTTGAGGTTGAGCACGAGGTCGGTGACGTCCTCCTTGACGCCGGGGATCGTCGAGAACTCGTGTGCGACGCCCTCGATCCTGACGCTCTTGATCGCGGCGCCGCCGAGCGACGACAGCAGCACGCGACGCAGGCTGTTGCCGAACGTGTAGCCGAACCCCTTGTCGAGGGGCTCGATGACGAACGTGCCGCTGGTGTCGTCGGCCTTCTCGCTCGAGATCTGGGGGATCTGGAACTGGGTCAGGGGTGTGGTTGCTGTCGCTGCCATGTTGTGTCGTTACCTCTTTTGATCAAGCCCGCGACGTGCTCGTCTTCGACTCCGCCGTCGCGGGGTGGTCTTGGGTTCGTTGTTGGCTTGCTACTTCGAATACAGCTCGACGATGAGCTGCTCTTGCACGGGGGTGGAGATCTCGCTGCGCTCGGGCATCCGCAGGACCTTCGCCGTCAGCGAGTCGTGATCGGCCTGCAGCCACGGAGGGACTGCGGCCGTCAGCTCGGTCGCGGAGCGGACGACGTCGGTGGCGTTGGAGTCGGGCTTGATCGAGATCACGTCGTCCGGCTTGACCTGGTAAGAGGGGATGTCCACGCGGCGCCCGTTGACCATCCACTGGCCATGGTTGACGAGCTGGCGCCCCTGGCGCCGTGAGGCCGCGAAGCCGAGCCGGACGAGAACGTTGTCGAGCCGCGTCTCGAGCAGCCGCAGCAGGTTCTCGCCGGTGACACCCGGCTGGCGGCTCGCGCGGTCGTAGTAGTTGCGGAACTGCTTCTCGAGCAGCTGGTAGTAGCGCCTCGCCTTCTGCTTCTCGCGCAGCTGCTGGCGGTACTCGGACTGGCGCACCCGACCGCGGCCGTGCTCTCCCGGCGGGTACGAGCGCCGCTCGACGCCGCACTTGTCGGTCAGGCAGCGCTCACCCTTGAGGAACAGCTTCTGTCCCTCGCGGCGGCACTGCTTGCACTGGGGTCCGGTCTCGCGCGCCATCGGCTACACCCTCCGCCGCTTGCGCGGCCGGCAGCCGTTGTGGGCCTGCGGGGTGACGTCCTTGACGGTCGTGACCTGGAGCCCGGCGGCCTGCAGCGAGCGAATCGCCGTCTCGCGGCCCGACCCGGCGCCCTTGGCGAGCACCTCGACCCGCTCGAGGCCGTGCTCCATCCCCTTGCGGGCGGCGGAGTCGGCCGTCACCTGGGCCGCGAACGGCGTGCTCTTGCGCGAGCCCTTGAAGCCGGCGCTGCCGGCGGACTCCCACGCGATCACGTTCCCGTCCGTGTCGGTCAGCGTCACGATCGTGTTGTTGAACGAGGTCTTGATGTGGGCCTGGCCGTAGGAGATGTTCTTCTTCGCCCGGCGGCGGGAGCGGCCCTTGGAGCTCTTCGGCTGCGGCATCGCTCAGCTCCTCACTTGGCGGGCGGCTTGCGCTTCCCGGCGATGCTGGAGCGGCGCGGCCCCTTGCGGGTGCGGGCGTTGGTATGGGTGCGCTGGCCGCGGACCGGGAGCCCGCGGCGGTGGCGCAGCCCGCGGTAGGAGCCGATCTCGGACAGGCGCTTGACGTTCTGCGAGCGGTCGCGCCGCAGGTCTCCCTCGACCTCACGCGACTCGACGGCCTCGCGCAGCTTGACGACCTCGTCCTCGGTCAGGTCCTTGACCTTGGTGTTGGGATCGACCCCGGCCTCGTCGACGATCTTGCCGGCGGTCGAGCGCCCGACGCCGAACACGTACGTGAGGCCGACGTCGACGCTCTTGTT
>DATAFB010000040.1:0-5332 GCA_036257695.1 Solirubrobacterales bacterium
ATCAAGGACGCGGAGCAGCCCCGGATCCACACGTTCATCTCCACGTCGGACATCCACATCGAGCACCAGCTCCAGACCACGCGCGACGACGTCAAGGGACAGGCTCGGGCCGCCGTTGCGCTTGCCCGCTCGTACACGGACGACGTCGAGTTCTCGCCCATGGACGCCACCCGTGCCGACGTCGAGTTCACCGCCGCGGTGTGCGCGATCGCGGTCGACGAGGGCGCGATCGTGGTCAACATCCCCGACACCGTTGGCTACACGACCCCGGAGGAGTACCGGCGCTACTTCGAGGAGCTCTACCGGCTGGCGCCCGGGCTGCGCGAGGTGCGGCTGTCGGTCCACTGCCACGACGACCTCGGCCTCGCCGTCGCGAACTCGTACGCCGGCGTGCTGGCGGGTGCACGTCAGGTCGAGTGCGCCGTCAATGGAATCGGCGAGCGGGCCGGGAACTGCTCGCTCGAGGAGATCGTGATGTTGCTGCGGACGCGCAGCGACGAGCACGGGCTCGACACCGGCGTCGACACGCGCCAGATCGCGCGCACGAGCCGCATGGTGTCGCGGTTCACCGGTTACCAGGTCCCCCCGAACAAGGCGGTCGTCGGCCGCAACGCGTTCGCGCACGAATCGGGAATCCACCAGGACGGGGTGCTGAAGGAGCGCACCACCTTCGAGTGGATCCCGGCGGCCGACGTCGGCGCCGAGCCGGAGCAGATCGTGCTCGGCAAGCACTCGGGGCGGCACGCGCTGCGCGACGCGCTGCACGAGCTCGGGTTCGAGGTCGACGGCGAGGCTCTCAACCACGCGTTCAAGCGCTTCAAGGAGATCGCCGACCGCAAGAAGCAGGTCACCGCGCTCGACCTCGAGGCGATCGTCTCGGACGAGATGCGCGAGCGCTCCGAGCGCTACAACCTGGTGTGGTTCGACGTCGAGGCCTCGTCGCGCCGCGAGCCGCACGCGAAGGTTGCGGTGACGCTGCCGTCCGGCGAGGAGAGGATCGGCGAGGCATCCGGCGACGGCCCGGTGGACGCGATCTTCGGCGCGATCCGCAACGCGGTCGGCGTCGAATGCGAGCTGCGCCAGTACACGGTCTCGGCCGTCACCGAGGGCGAGGACGCGCTCGGCGAGGTGACGGTGATGCTGCGCGCGGCCGGCCGCCTCGCCAGCGGCCAGGGTGTCTCGACAGACATCCTCGAGGCGTCGGCGCGGGCGTACGTCCGAGCTCTGTCGAACGCTCTCGAGGGCGCCGCCGTGCGCGAGGCGGAGGCCCTCACCGAGGAAGCGGCCGCCGAGCGCTCGCCCGGGCCGTAGCGACGGCCTCCTGCCTCCTTATAGAGTCCACCCATGCCCGGCGCCATGGAGGGTCGCGTTGCCGCGATCACAGGTGCCTCGTCGGGGATCGGCGAGGCGACGGCGGTGGCGCTCGCCGACGAGGGCGCGGCGGTCGCTCTCGCCGCCCGGCGCCGCGACCGGCTCGAGGACCTCGCGAAGCGGATCTCCGGAGACGGCGGCACCGCGGAGGTGTTTGAGGTCGACCTCGCCGAGGAGGAGTCGGCGCGGGGGTTCATCACCGAGGCATCGGAGCGCCTCGGCGGGCTCGACGTGCTCGTCAACAACGCCGGCGTCATGCTGCTCGGCGCGGTGCAGGGCGCCGACACCGAGCACTGGAAGCGGATGGTCGACGTCAACTGCCTCGGGCTTCTGTACTGCACGCACGCGGCGATGCCGCTGATGCAGGAGCACGGCGGAGGCCACATCGTCAACGTCGCGTCGGTCGCCGGACGCCACGCGGCGCTCGGGGCGGCGGTCTACAACATGACCAAGTTCGGGGTCGTCGGCTTCTCGGAGGCGCTGCGGCAGGAGGCGCTGCACTCGAACATCCGCGTGACGGTGATCGAGCCGGGCTTCGTCGCCACCGAGCTTCAGGGACACAACGAGGACCCCGTCGTGGTCGAGGCGACGCAGAGGTACCGCGACGAGATCGGCGAGGTGCTCGAGGCGGAGGACATCGCGGACGCGATCCTCTACGCGGTCACCCGCCCGCCGCGTGTCAGCCTCAACGAGGTCCTCGTCAGGCCGACGCGGCAGCGTCGCTGACCGGGCGCAGCGCCAGCACGGGGATGATCCGCCCGCGCGTGCGCGTCGCGTAAAGCCCGTAGCCGGCGTACAGCTTCTCGGCGAGCGCGAACAGGCGATCGCGCTCCGCGCCGCTGGTCTCGCGGGCGAGATAGCGCCGCCGCACGCCGCCGCCGAGCAGCTCGACCTCGGGGTTCGCCTTCACGTTCAGGTACCAGCTCGGGTGCCTGGGGCGACCGAAGCTGGAGGCGATCAGGATCACCTCTTCGCCCAGGGTGTAGTAGACGAGCGGCACCGTGCGGGGCTCACCGGACTTGCGCCCGGTGGCTATCCACGTTCCGACGTCGCTCATCACGAACCGCCGCATGGCGCGCTCCATCGCCGTCGGCGGGGCGCTCGGGTCGACCTCGGGGATCGTCGCCATGACGCGATCGTATCCCTGGGACCCGAAGTTCCTGAACGACTGTACGTGATAACGTACAGCGAGTGACCCCCTCCGCCGCCGTCGGTGACCTCCCCGCCAAGTCGCAACAGCCCGACGGCGACGCGCTCGGCGGCCGCGTTCGCGCCCTGCGCGAGGCGATGGGGCTGTCGTTGCGCGACCTCGCCGCCCGCACCGGCGTCAGCGCGCCGATGCTGTCGCAGGTCGAGCGCCGGGAGACGAGCCCGACGCTCGCGGTCGCGGCGAGGATCGCCGGCGGACTCGAGCTGTCGCTGTCACAGCTCCTGCGTCTCGACGAGAGCGGCCACGTCGTCGTGATCCGCGACGGCGAGGGGCGCGCCCGCCGCCGCGGCGGCCACAGCGTCGACGAGCTGACGCCGGCGCTGCCGGGCCAGCGCGCCGACGTTTCGCTGCACACGCTCGACCCGGGCGCTGCGACCGGCGGACCCGGGGACCCGCCGATCCACGAGCCCGGCAGCCGCGAGACCGTCTACGTCCAGTCGGGATCGCTGGTGCTGGCGATCGACGGCGACGAGCACGAGCTCGGGGGCGGGGACAGCGTCACGTTCGACGCCGACCTGCCGCACCACTTCCACACCAGGGGTGGCCGCCCGGCGAGGTTCGTCGCCATCGTCGCGGCGGGGTTGAGGAGGAGCTGATGCCGAGGACGCTGTTCGACAAGATCTGGGAAACGCACGAGGTCGCCGACGGCCTCCTCTACATCGACCTCCATCTCGTCCACGAGGTGACCTCGCCGCAGGCGTTCGAGGGGCTGCGGCTCGAGGGACGCGCCGTGCGACGGCCCGACAAGACGATCGCCACCGCGGACCACAACGTGCCGACCGACGGGACGCCGGCCGCGCGGCTGATCGCCGACGAGCTGTCGCGGGTCCAGGTCGAGACGCTGGAGCGCAACTGCGCCGACTTCGGGATCCCGGTCTACTCGCTCGGCTCTGAGCGCCAGGGGATCGTCCACGTGATCGGCCCCGAGCTCGGGCTTACCCAGCCCGGGCTCACGGTCGTGTGCGGGGACAGCCACACCTCGACGCACGGGGCGTTCGGGGCCCTGGCAATCGGGATTGGCACGTCGGAGGTCGAGCACGTCCTCGCCACCCAGTGCCTCGTCCAGCGCCGCCCGAAGACGCTGCGGATCAACTACGAGGGCGAGCTCGGCGCCGGGGTGACGCCGAAGGACCTGATCCTGGCGACGATCGGCCGCCTCGGGATCGGCGGGATGGCCGGCCACGCGGTCGAGTACGCCGGCCCGGCGATATCGGCGCTGTCGATGGAGGGGCGGATGACGATCTGCAACATGACGATCGAGGGCGGCGGCCGAGCCGGGATGATCGCTCCGGACGAGACCACGTTCGAGTACATGCGCGACCGGCCCGCCGTCCCCGACGACTTCGACGCCGCAGTCGACCGGTGGCGGGAGCTCCCCACCGAGGAGGGCGCGAGCTTCGACCGCGAGGTCGAGATCGACGCCGGGTCGCTGTCCCCAATGGTCACCTGGGGGACGACGCCCGGGATGGTGGTCGAGGTGACGAACTCGGTCCCGGACCCGGCGGCGCTCGACTCGCCCGCGGATCGCGAGGCCGCCGAGCGGGCGCTCGCGTACATGGCGCTCGAGCCCGGCACCCCGATGCGCGAGATCCCGCTCGACCGGGTGTTCATCGGCTCGTGCACGAACTCTCGCATCGGCGACCTGCGCGAGGCGGCGGGCATGGTCGACGGGCGCCGGGTCGCGGACTCGATCCGGGCGATGGTCGTCCCGGGTTCGGCTCAGGTGAAGAGCCAGGCGGAGGCGGAGGGCCTCGACGAGGTATTCCGCTCGGCGGGCTTCGAGTGGCGGGCCGCCGGGTGCTCGATGTGCCTGGGAATGAACCCCGACATCCTCGCCGAAGGCGAGCGCTGTGCGTCGACCTCGAACCGCAATTTCGAGGGTCGCCAGGGCAAGGGCGGGCGCACCCACCTCGTCAGCCCGCGGATGGCGGCTGCCGCGGCCGTCGAGGGCCGCTTCGTCGACATCAGGGACTGGAGCTAGGCAATGGACATCACTACCGCCACAATCCTCCGCTTCGCGTCCGGTTCTGGCGCGTCTGCGCAACCATGGAACCGGTAGCGATTATCGAGGGCGAGGTCTCGGTGCTCGAGCGCGCCGACGTCGACACCGACCAGATCATCCCGAAGCAGTTCCTGAAGCGGATCGAGCGCACGGGGTACGGCGAGTTCCTGTTCTGGGACTGGCGCCAGTCCGGAGAGCTCGAGCTCGAGCCCAACCCGATCCTCGTCGCGGGTCGCAACTTCGGCTCCGGGTCGTCGCGCGAGCACGCGGTGTGGGCGCTGAGCGACTTTGGGTTCGAGGCCGTGATCGCGCCCTCGTTCGCCGACATCTT
The DNA here is from genome assembly GCA_036257695.1 of Solirubrobacterales bacterium. GTDB lineage: Bacteria > Actinomycetota > Thermoleophilia > Solirubrobacterales > 70-9 > DASPWW01. The sequence continues at coordinate 4,915 of DATAFB010000040.1, forward strand.
CTACGTCAACTGCACGAAGAACGGCCTGCTCCCGGTGATCCTCGACGACGAGCGGTGCGGGGAGATCGCGGCGGCGGGGGAGGCGAGGATCGACGTCGACGAGCAGACCGTCGACTTCGCGGGCGGGGTCGTCCGGTTCGAGATCGACGAGGAGGTCAGGCACCGCCTGCTCCACGGCCTCGACGAGATCGGGATCACGCTCCAGCGCGCCGGCGAGATCGACGTGTTCGAGCGCGGCGGCGCGGGCGACCGCGGCCCGGTCACGACATCGCTGTGAGCGAGCTCAAGGCGTCCCACGTCGGTCCGCGGGAGTGGGACGCAGAGGTGTACCACCGCGTCTCCGATCCGCAGCTCCGGTGGGCGACCGAGGTCCTGGGCCGGCTCGACCTGCGGGGGGACGAGGTCGTGCTCGACGCGG
>DATAFB010000044.1:0-28888 GCA_036257695.1 Solirubrobacterales bacterium
AACCAGTGGGCGACGCTGGGGGAGTACGACTTCGTGAGCGTGGTCGAGGCGCCCGACGAGAAGACGATGGCCAAGCTGTCGGTCGAGATGGGCTCGCGCGGAACGACCACCAACGAGACCATGACGGCGATCCCCGTGGACGAGTTCGTCTCGTCCCTGTGACCCGCGTGAACCCCGTAGCGCCGTGAAGGTCCTCGTCGTCGGAGGCGGCGGCCGAGAGCACGCGCTCGTGCGCGCGCTGCGGCGCTCGCCGCGGGCGCTTGAGATGCTCGCGTGTCCCGGCAACCCCGGGATCGCCGAGGAGGCAAGATGCCTCGAGCTCGAGGGAACCGCGCGCGAGCTGGCGCTGGGCGTGGCGGTGGGCGGCCCCGACGACGTGCGGGCGGTCGTCGACCGCGCCGCCGAGGAAGGAGTCGAGCTGGCGGTGGTCGGCCCCGAGGTGCCGCTGGTCGCCGGGCTCGCAGACGCCCTCGAGGAGGCCGGGATCGCCGCGTTCGGTCCCTCGGCGGCGGCGGCTCGGATCGAGGGGTCGAAGCTGCACGCGAAGCAGGTGATGGCGGACGCCGGTGTCCCCACCGCATCGCACGCCGTGCTGCGCGGGCGCGACGACGCCCTCGAACATCTCTCCCGCGTCCCCTATCCCACCGTGCTGAAGGCCGACGGCCTCGCCGCCGGCAAAGGGGTGCTGATCTGCGGAACGGAGGCCGCGGCGCGGGAGGCGATCGAGGCGTTCCTCGTCGAGCGGCGGTTCGGCGACACCGAGGTGCTGCTCGAGGAGCATCTCGACGGCGAGGAGCTGTCCCTGCTCGCCCTGTGCGACGGAGACAACGTGCTCCCGCTGGCGCCGGCGCAGGACTACAAGCGGATCGGCGACGGCGACACCGGCCAGAACACCGGCGGCATGGGCAGCTACTCCCCCGTGCCCGGGATCGACCCCGACGCCGTCGAGGAGCTCACCGAACTCGTCCATCGGCCGGTGGTCGCGGCGCTTCGCGACGCCGGGACCCCGTTCCACGGGATCCTGTACGCGGGGCTGATGCTCACGGACGCCGGCCCCAAGGTGCTCGAGTTCAACTGCCGCTTCGGCGACCCCGAGACCCAGGCGGTGCTGCCGCGGCTCGAGTCCGACCTCGTTGAGCTGTGTCTGGCGGCCCGCGAGCCGGGAGGGCTGGCCCGCGTCGAGGCCGTGTTCAGCGACGAGTGGGCGGTGACGATCGTGCTCGCGTCGGCCGGGTACCCGGTGTCGAGCTCGAAGGGGGACGTGATCCGCGGGCTCGAGGACGCGGCCGCGACCGGCGCAGAGGTCCTGCACGCGGGGACGGCGCGCAACGACGGCGAGTTCGTGACCGCGGGTGGCAGGGTGCTGAACGTGACCGCGCTCGGCCCGACCCCCGATGCCGCCCGGGAGCGCGCCTACGATGCTGCGCGGCGGATCAGCTTCGACGGAATGCAGATGCGCACGGACATCGCGGCCCGGGCGGTCGAGCGCGTGGCCGCCGGATAGCAACGGACGAGGAGGACCCTTGGAGATCCGAGAACCCGATGCCCGCGACGCGGCCGAGGTCGCGACCGCCGAGCCGATGCCCGAGGTCGAGGAGGCGTTCGAGGAGATCGAGGTCGACGCTCCGCTGGTCGGGATCATCATGGGCTCGAAGAGCGACAAGCCGAAGATGCAGCCGGCGGGGCAGGCCCTGCACGAGGCGGGCATCCGCTACGAGGTCCGGGTGATGAGCGCCCACCGCAGTCCGGACCAGGTGCGCGACTACTGCCGCAACGCCCGCATGCGGGGGCTCAAGGTGGTGATCGCCGGCGCCGGCATGTCCGCGGCGCTGCCCGGCGTCGCCGCCGCCCACACGGACCTGCCGGTGATCGGCGTGCCGGTGTCGGGGAAGAACCTGGGTGGGCTCGACGCGCTGTTGTCGGCGGTCCAGATGCCGCCCGGCGTCCCCGTGGGCTGTGTTGCGATCGATGGGGCGAAGAACGCGGGACTGCTCGCGGCCCGCATAATCAACGCGTGATACCGCGCTACACGCGCGAAGAGATCGGCGCCGTGTGGACGCAGCGGCGCCGCATGGAGGCGTGGCTCGCGGTCGAGCTCGCGGCGACCCGTGCGTGGGCAGCCGAGGGAGCCGTCCCGGCGGAGGCCGCGGAGGCGTGCGCCGAGCGCGCGGCGTTCACCGTCGAGGAGGTCGAGGAGCGCGAGCGCACGACCGGCCACGACGTCGCCGCGTTCGTCGACGTGGTCGCCGCGTCGATCGGCGACGAAGGCCGCTGGATCCACTACGGACTGACCTCGTCCGACGTGCTCGACACCGGGCTGGCGCTGCAGCTGACCGAGGCCGGCGCGATCCTGGTGGCCGGCGCGCGCGAGTACCGCGATGCGCTGATCGAGCGGGCGCTCGAGCATCGCGAGACGCTGTCGGTCGGTCGAACCCACGGCGTCCACGCCGAGCCGACCACGTTCGGGCTTCGGCTCGCGGGCTTCGCGTTCGAGGGGGACCGGAACCTGCGCCGGCTCGAGCGCGCGGTCGAGACCGCCGCCATCGGCAAGCTGTCGGGCGCGGTGGGCACGTACGCGTCGGTCCCGCCGGCGATCGAGCGACGGGTGATGGAGGAGCTCGGCCTGCGCGCGGAGCCCGTGTCGACCCAGGTCGTGCCCCGCGACCGCCACGCCGAGCTCGTCCAGGCGATCGCCCTCGCCGGCGCCGGGCTGGAGCGCTTCGCGACCGAGATCCGCAACCTCCAGCGGACCGAAGTGCGCGAAGTGGAGGAGCCGTTCGGAGAGGGCCAGAAGGGATCCTCGGCGATGCCGCACAAGCGCAACCCGATCCTCTCGGAGCGGATCTGCGGGCTCGCGCGGGTGCTGCGCGGGTATGCCCAGACCGCGGTCGAGAACGTGGCGCTGTGGCATGAGCGCGACATCTCGCACTCGGGCGCCGAGCGCGTGATCCTTCCCGACGCGACGATTCTGCTCGACTACGTGCAGCACCTCGGGACGCGACTCGCTGCGGGGATCACCGTCCACGCCGAGCGGATGCTCGCCAACCTCGAGCTCACGCACGGGGCGCTGCACTCGCAGCGCGCCCTGACGGCCCTCGTCGAGTCCGGGATGTCCCGCGACGACGCCTACCGCGTCGTCCAGGGCGCCGCGCAGCGGGCGTGGGACGAAGGGACCCCGTTCCGCGATCTGCTCGCCGACGCGGCCCCCGACCTCGACGTCGACGCGGTACTCGACCACGAGGCGTATCTCGAGCACGTGCCGGTGGTGTTCGGGCGCCTGGCGGAGCTCCGGGACTAGTACGTTCGCCCAGGCGACGCCGTGCGGGCGGAACGTTTGTCGGACAAAGCGCTAGCCGGCGACCTTCGCGGGCTCGTCTTCGCGGCTCGCGGCCGCATGGCGCGGCCGGCGCCCGTCGAGCAGCGCCGGGGTGCCGTTGCGCGGCGACAGGGTGACGTTGCGGTGGCCGTACGGTTCGGGGCGGTCGGTCCCCGGACGCAGCTCCGCGCGCCGCAGGATCGTTCGCAGCACGACTTTCATCTCGAAGCTCGCGAACGCGGCGCCGAGGCAGCGGCGGGTGCCGCCTCCGAACGGGATCCAGCTGTAGGTGTCGGGTGCGCCGTCGAGGAACCGCTCGGGCCGGAACTCGTACGGGTCGTCGTACAGGTCGTCGCGGGTGTGGACGAGATAGATCGACGGCATCACCGCGGTTCCGGCGGGCAGCTCGTACCCGCCCAGCTTCGCCTCGGCCGTCAGCAGCCGCCCGACGCTCGGGACGACGGGGCGCACCCTGAGCGTCTCCGTCGCGACCGCGTCGAGATACGCGTCGTGGCCCTCGGCGATCTCCGCGCGCAGGCGCTCCATCGCGTCGGGCCTTCGGAACAGGAGGTCGAACGCCCACGCCAACGCGGTCGCGGTCGTCTCGTGGCCGGCCAGCAGCAGCGTCATCAGCTGGTCGCGGACCTCGGCGTCGTCCATCTGCCCGCCGTCCTGGAATCGCGCCGCAACCAGCATCGAGAGGATGTCGTCGCGCTCGCCAACCTCCGGGTCGGCCCGTCGCTCGGCGATCTGCTCGAACAGCGCGCCGTCCGCCTCCTCCATCACTCGCATCAGACGGCGATACGGCCCGATCCGCCCCAGCCGCCGCGACGCGAGCCCGACGACCTGAGCCGTCGGGGAGCTGGTGACGTCGAGCAGGCGAACGAGGAGCGTGCGAAGCCGCTCGCGGCGCGCTGGGTCCTCGACGCCGAACACCGCGCGTAGGATCACCTCGAGCGTGATCGCCTGCATCCGCGGATGCAGGGCGAACCGCTCCCCGACCGGCCACGAGTCGAGCTCGCGCTCGGCGGCCTCCCCCATCACCGCCTCGTAGGCGCGCATCCGCTCGCCGTGGAACGGCGGCAGCATCAGCCTGCGGCTGCGCAGGTGGTCGTCGCCTTCGAGCAGCAGCAGCGAGCGGCGGCCGAGCACGGGCTCCAGCAGCACGGTGCGGCCCTCGGGCAGCCGGTTCTCGCGGTCGGCCGAGAACAGCCGCTTCACCGACGGCGGGTCGGAGACGAAGACGAGCTCGCCGACACGCGACATCCGCAGGACGAACGTCTCGCCGTAGCGCTCGCGGCAGTCCTCCATCAGCTTCACCGGCGAGCGCATCCAGCGCGTTGTCTGGACGAGCTTCGGCGCAGACGGTCCGGGCGGCAGGCCCAGAATCAGAACACCCACCTGCCTGTCGCCTCGCATCCGCTCGCTTCGCTCGCTCTGCTCGGCGCCAGCATCATTCCAATCTACTCCGCCGCGAAGCCGCGGCGCGTCATCGGGTGCGCGCGAAGCGCTCGACCGTCGCCAGCAGCTCCTCGACCTTGTCCTCGGCCTCGGCGCCGCCGTGGGTGAGCGCGTCCCTGACGCAGTGGTTGGTGTGGTCCTCGACGAGCTTCAGCGCGACGCCGTCGAGCGCGCGCGTGATCGCGGCGATCTGGGTGACCACGTCGATGCAGTACGCCTCCGACTCGACCATCCCGCGGACCCCCCGGACCTGGCCCTCGATCCGGGCCAGGCGCCGGGTGAGGCCCTGCTTGTCGTCGATGTAGCCGGGGTGGGCGTCGCCGTCGTCCGCCATGCCGCTTTCACTATACCGGAGGGGGGTATAGCTGGCGAGGCTACAGGGTTTCCGGGTTAGTACCTGCTGACCGTGAACGTCGCCCCCTGGCGGCGTCGGGGTCCCGGGTGTTCAACTCGCTGAAGTTCCACGTCCCCGGCTCGTTGACGAGCTGAGCTCCCTTGTGGCCCTTCGCCCCCCAGACGCAGAACGTCGGCGCGCTCGCGATCGGCGAGCACCGCCATGCGGGCGGCGTCGGCGACGTCGAACGGCTCGCTGAGGACGCTGCCGCCCGCCTCGGTCGGTTGCGCGGCGCCGGGGCGCCGCCGGGCATCCGGTCCTCGAACTCCCACCCGAACAAGCCGCTGTAGAAGCTCGCTGCTGCATCGGGGTCGGCCTGCGACGTGTCGATCCAGCACGGGACGCCGGCCGGGTATCCGTCTCGCTCGATCATCTGGGCTCCCTTCGTAGAGATTTGAGGCCCCGCCACGCTACGGCGTATCTAGGCCAGCATCTGTCCTCGATTTGGAGGAAGATCGGAGGCGGATGACGACCACGTCGAGTCGACTGCTGGAGTTGCTGGCGCTGCTCCAGGCCCGCCGCGACTGGCCGGGCGGCGAGCTCGTGGACCGGCTCGAGGTGTCGCGTCGGACGGTGCGCCGCGACGTCGAGCGGTTACGCGAGCTCGGCTATCCGGTCGAGTCGCTCCCCGGGCCCGCGGGCGGCTACCGCCTCCGCGCGGGAACGGCGATGCCGCCGCTGCTGCTCGACGACGACGAGGCGATCGCGATCGCGGTCGGGCTGCGGACGGCGGCGCGGGCCTCCATCACGGGGATCGAGGAGACGGCGGTGCGGGCGCTGGTCAAGCTCGAGCAGGTGCTCCCCGCGCACCTTCGCCGCCGCGTCCGCGCCCTCGGGGCGGCGACGATGACGCCGCCCGGCGGCGGTCCGACGGTCGACCCGCAGGCGCTGACCGTGATCGCCACCGCGTGCCGCGACGCCGAGCGCGTTCGCTTCGGCTACCGCGGACGCGACGGGAGGCGGAGCCGGCGCGAGGTCGAGCCGCACTCCCTCGTCAACCTCGGGCGGCGCTGGTACCTCGCCGCGTGGGACCCGGCCCGCGGCGACTGGCGGACGTTCAGGCTCGACCGCCTCGAGCGGCCCGCGTCGACCGGAATTCGCTTCGAGCCCCGCGACCTCCCCGCCGCGGACGCCGCCGCCTACGTCGCCGACAGCATCTCGGCGGCGCCGTCCCGCTACGAGGCGCGGGTGACCGTCCACGCCGCCGCCGACGCGGTTCGACGCCAGGTGCCGTCGCGGTGGGGGACGGTAGAGCCGATCGACGACGAGCGGTGCGAGTACCGGACCGGGGACGACGACCTCGAGTGGCTGGCGCTGCGCATCGCGATGCTGGGGGTCGAGTTCGAGGTCCACGAGCCGCCCGAGCTGGTCGCCCACCTGCGCGCCATGGGCCGTCGCGTCCAGCGCGCAACGCGGCACGGCGGACGGACCTAGAAGCCCGCGGTCCGCGGCGAGGCGACGAACTCGGCGAGCGCGGCGGCGCCGCCACCCACGAGCGGCGCGCCGTGTGCGAACAGCAGCACGTCGAACTCGAGCTCGCACAGGCGGCGCAGCGAGTCGACGATGCCACGCTTGGTCCGCGGCGGATCGTCCATCAGGAAATCAGGCACGAACGCGAGCTCGCCGTCCCAGCGGATCACCGCGTCGGCGAGCGCGAGCGCCCCCGGCCCGACGCGGATGTGCAGCGCCGCGTCGTCGGGACAGATCGCGCCGACCTCGTGCGCCGTGATCCCGGGGGCGACCTCGTCGCCGTACTCGTATCCCTCGACCTCGGGGCCGCCCTCGAACTCGTGCAGCCCGGACTCGGGGCACAGCACGCGGCACCCGAGCGCGGCGGTGAGCCGATCGCTGTCGCGGTAGTGGTGGCGGTTGGTGAGCAGGACGCGGTCGGGCTCGGGACCTTCGCGCAGCGCGTCCAGCACTCCGGCGGGCAGCATCGGATCTAGCACCGCGCCCGCCTCCGGCACCCAGTGCGAGTGCACCGTCTGCCGGATGCCGGGATGAAGCGCGGCCCAGTGGCGAATGCCCGGTGTGATCTCCGCAATCTCCACCAAGATCGGCCCCGGAGGCTATCCGGATGTGCTGCGTCCGTTGTTAGGCTCGGGCCGTGACGAGCGCGCTGGCCGACCTCAAGCTGCACTCGAGCGGCAAGGTCCGCGAGATGTACGAACTCGACGGCGACCTCGTCATGGTCGCCTCCGATCGCATCTCCGCCTACGACGTCGTGATGCCGACCCCGATTCCAGACAAGGGGCGGGTGCTGACGCAGATGTCGGTGTTCTGGTTCGTGACCACCGGCGACATCGTCCCCAACCACTTCGTCTCGCAGGACGTCCCGCCCGAGGCGGCGGGTCGGGGGATCCGCGTCAAGCGGCTTGACATGTACCCCGTCGAGTGCGTGGTCCGCGGCTACCTCTCCGGCTCGGGGTGGCGCGAGTACCGCGAGTCGGGCGCGGTGTGCGGGATCGAGCTACCGGAGGGGCTGCGCGAGTCAGAGCGCCTCCCGGAGCCGATCTTCACCCCGGCGACGAAGGCCGAGGCCGGGGACCACGACGAGAACGTCAGCTTCGAGCGCGCCACCGAGATCGTAGCCTCGCGGCCGCTGATGGAGGAGCTGCGGCGGGTGTCGATCGAGCTCTACGAGCACGCGGCCCACCATGCGCTCGGGAGGGGGATCATCGTCGCCGACACCAAGTTCGAGTTCGGCTCCGCGCCCGGGGCCGAGATCGTGCTCGGCGACGAGGTCCTGACGCCGGACTCCTCGCGCTTCTGGCCCGCCGACGAGTACGAGCCGGGGCGGCCGCAGAGCTCGTTCGACAAGCAGTACGTGCGCGACTGGCTCGACGACGCGGGGTGGGACCACAGCCCGCCCGCCCCGGAGCTTCCCGACGAGGTCGTCGCCAACACGCGCGCGAAGTATGTCGAGGCTTACGAGCGGATCACCGGGCGCACCCTCGACGGCTGATCGCGCCGCTACGCTGAGACGGTGAAGGCGCGCGTCCTGATCCGCCCCAAACAGGGCATCCTCGACCCTCAGGGCAAGGCGGTCGAGCGGGCGCTCCCGGCGCTCGGCTTCGAGGGCGTCTCCCACGTGCGCGTGGGGCGGCTCGTCGAGCTCGAGGCCGACAGCCCCGACGACCTCGGCGCGCTGTGCGAGAAGCTGCTCGCCAACCCGCTGATCGAGGACTACGAGATCCAGGTGGAAGAGAACCAGGAACCCCGCGACGCGCGGAGGCGAAGCGGAGCACGTCGCGGGCAATGATGTTCGGGGTGATCCAGTTCCCGGGGTCGTGCGACGACCGCGACGCGCTCGCGGGCGCGGACCGCGCCGGCGACGCGCGGATGCTGTGGCACGAGGACACCGACCTAAGCGGGATCGACGCGGTGGTCGTCCCCGGCGGGTTCTCGTACGGCGACTACCTGCGCGCGGGGGCGATTGCCCGCTTCTCGCCGGTGATGGGCGCGGTCGCCGAGTTCGCCGCCGACGGCGGCCCCGTGCTCGGGATCTGCAACGGGTTCCAGGTCCTGTGCGAGGCGGGGCTGCTGCCCGGCGCGCTGCTCCCCAACGCCGGGCTGCGGTTCGTGTGCCGCCAGGTCGAGGTCGAGGTCGAGCGGACCGACACAGCGTTCACCGGCGGATGCGACCAGGGAGCGCGGCTGTCGATCCCGGTCAAGCACATGAGCGGCCGCTACTTCGCCCCCGACGAGATGCTCGGTGCGCTGGAGGCGAACGGCCAGGTCGTGTTCCGCTACGCCGACGGGCACAACCCGAACGGCTCCGCCCGCGGGATCGCCGGCGTGTGCAGCGAGGGACGCAACGTCGTCGGGCTGATGCCGCACCCCGAGCACGCCGTCGACCCGATGACCGGATCCGACGACGGCGTGAGCCTGTTCGCGTCCGTCGCCGCCACGCCGGAGCCCGCCGCGGCCCGCGGCTAGTCCCCGGCGCTCTACATTGCTCGCGACGTGAAGCTGGTGATGGCGATGAAGGTGCGCGACGAGGACGACGTCCTCGAGCACAACCTGCGCTACCACCGTGCCCACGGCGTCGACCACTTCGTCGTCACCGACAACGGCTCCACCGACGGGACGCCCGAGATCCTGCGCCGGTTCGAGTCCGACGGCGTCCTGACCCTGATCGAGGAGCCCGCGACCGAGGACTTCCGCGACGAGGCGCACTGGTGGGTGACGCGAATGGCGCGGATCGCCGCCACCGACCTCGATGCGGACTGGGTCGTGCACGCCGACGCCGACGAGTTCTGGTCTCCCGTCTCCGGGACGCTGAAGGAGGCGTTCGACGGCATCCCCGCCGAGTACGGCGTCATGCTCGCGCCGCGGCCGGAGTTCGTCGCCCGCCCCGACGGCCCGGGCCGGTTCTGGGAGCGGATGACCGTGCGCGAGGCGCGCTCGCGGCTGCGTCCCAAGGTCGCACACCGCGCCGAGCCCGACGCCGTGCTACACCGCGGCGCCCACGACGTAGACGTCGAGCGCGACGAGGGCGGCTCGCGGCACTCGGGGCGCGCCGTGATGCGGGCAGTCAAGGACCAGCGCGCCGCCGGCGCCGACCCGCTCGTGTGGGCGCCGGTGTTCCCGGCGCGGGTGCTGCACTTCCCGCTGCGCTCGCTCGACCAGTACCGGCGCAAGGTCGAGGTCAGCCTGCGCGGCGGGTTCGACGACAAGGCGCACGACGAGCTTCGTGAGGCGTACGAGCAGCGGCGGCTGCCGGAGCTGTACGCGAGCCTCGCGGTCGACGACGCGGCTGTCGAGGCAGGCTTAGCGGACGGCACGCTGGTCGAGGACACCACCGTGCGCGACGTTCTCGCAACATCAACACCGGCCGAATCCTCGGCTGGCGCGTCCGGTTCGGCCGGGTCACGGGCAGGACGAGCTTCTGACGTGGAGGCCGAACTCGCCGAGCTCCGTCTGGACGCGATGCGGACGCTCGCCCGGACGCAGCGGTCGCTGATCCGCCAGCTCGACAACTTCCGCCGCCGCGTCGACAAGCAGCGGCGCAAGATCGCGCAAGCCGAGCGCTCGCGCGGCCTCGGGCGGCTGCGGTCGGGCGCCGCGCGGCGCCTGCGCCGGCGCCGGTCATAGATGCTGGCGCGGAGCCGCAGCCGAGAGCGCAGCAGGTCAGCGACCGCTGAACACGTCGGCGACGCGACAGGCTGGTGGATGTGATGAATTTGTTCGTCCAGGGGATGCGTCGCTCCGGGACGACGATCCTCTACGACGCGCTGCTCGAGGACCCCGAGCTGCGGTGCTTCTACGAGCCCCTGCGCGAGGAGAAGGTCTCGGTCGGCGGGGGAAGCGGCGCCCGGGAGGTGGACGCGTTCGCCGACACGAGCGCGATCCGGGAGCGGTTTCGCCGCGCCCGCCACCCCGAGCTGGCGATCGAGCAGTTCAACTGGGGAGGCCCGCGAGACCCGGCGCTCGAGCTCGAGCCGGACCTCCCCCGGCACTGCCTCGAGCTCTTGCGCCACCTGCTCGAACTCGGTCGAGCCGAGGCGCCCGACACGGCGATCAAGGAGACGCGGCTGTACTGCAAGGTGCCCGTCCTGCGCGAGCTCGACCCGAGCGGGGTGCTCGTGCACGTCGTCCGCGACCCGCGGGCGGTCGCGGCGTCGATCGTGCTCGGACGCGGCCGCCGCAGGGAGCGCAAGCTGCGCACCGCCGACGACTTCTTCGCCGACCGCGCCGAGCGCAAGCTGTGGTCGAGCCGCGCGATCTCGGAGCGGTTGCTGGAGCGCTCCGGGTACCCGGCGCTGGAGGACCCGAGCAACGTGGAGCGGGTGCTGATCGTATGGCGGATCACGTTCGAGGCGGCGCGGATCGAGGGCATGAGGCTGTTCGGCAATCGCTACCTGCTGCTCCGCAACGAGGACCTGCGCTCGGATCCGGCCGCCGCGCTCGGGCGCGTGTACTCGGTCCTCGGCCGGCCCGTCCCCGAGCCGGTGTCGGCGTGGGCGGCCGCTAACGTCAAGGGCCCCCAGGACGTCTACGCCGGCGACGATCCCCGCTGGCGGGCCTCGATCGATCGGCTGGGAATGCTGGACGCCGTCGACGAGGCGGGCTACGCGGGGCTTCTGCCATCCTGAGGCGCCGCGGGCGGGGGGTCGTCAGCACATGCGCATCGGAATCGTCTCCAAGTGGTTCAACCGGGGCCAGCCGGTCGTCGGGCGCTACCTGCGCTCGGCGTTCGAGGAGCTCGGCCACGAGACCTTCGTGCTCGCGCGCCCGAAGAAGGAGCGCGGGCCGCGCCCGGGCGCGCTCGACCGCGACGACGTCTGGGACCAGCCCGGGATCACCGAGGCCTCCGCGTTCGAGGTGCCGGTCGGCGAGTACGAGCGCTGGGTCGCCGACAACGGGATCGCGGCCGTGTTCTGCGACCAGAACTACCAGTTCGACGAGCTCGCGCAGCTGCGGCGCCGCGGCGTCCGCGTCGTCGGCCGGTTCGTGTGGGAGCACTTCGCCGAGCAGCACGTCGCCGGGGCGCTCGAGGCCTACGACCTCGTCTACTCGATGACCCGCGCCGAGCAGGAGCGATACCGGGGCTGGGGGATGGAGACGCCCTGCGTGCAGTGGGGATGCCATCCCGAGCTGCTCGCGATCGAGCCCGACAGGGACTTGGACGTCGTCCGCTGCATCTACCCCGGTGGGTTCATCGGCCGCCGCAAGCCCGTCGGCGACGTCGTCGAGGCATTCGCGAGGACCACGGACGACCGCCTCCGGCTCCTGGTCACGGCGCAGGTCGACCGGCGGCTCGACGACGTGGTCGAGGTCGCCGCCGACGACCCCCGGATCGAGATCCGGCTCGAGGACCTGCCGCGGCTCGACTACCTGCAGCGGTTCGCGAACTGCGACGCGTGTTTGGCGATCAGCCGCTGGGAGGGGCTCGGCCTGCCGTTGTACGAGGCGATCGCCTTCGGGATGCCGGTGATCACCAACGACGTGCCGCCTATGAACGAGCCGATCCGGGACGGGCTCAACGGCGTGCTGGTGCGCTCGCACCCGGATGGCCACGCGAAGTCGGGGATCACCGCCTACCGCCCCGACGTCGACGACCTCGCCGCGGCGATCGAGCGGATCGCGGACGACGCCCTGCGCGAGCGCCTGTCGGATGGCGCGAGGCAGGTTCGGTCTGAGCGCAGCTGGTCGCGGACGGTCGAGGGCGTGGACGGGCTCCTGAGACAGGTCGAGGGCGTGCCCTCGGGCGTGGCAGAGTAGGAGCGCAAGATGGATCCGTCGGGCACAGATCGTTCGACCGTGCGCGCGCCGGCGCCGTTCATCGTCGGCGTCGGGCGCTCGGGCACGACGCTGCTGCGGCTGATGCTCGACGCCCACCCCGAGCTCGCGATCCCGCCGGAGACCCACTTCGTCCCAGAACTAATCGGCCGGTTCGAGCAGGGCCAAGTCGAGCCCGCTGATGTCATCGCGATCATCATCTCGGGTCGCCACTGGGGAGACTTCGGGCTCGAGGAGGGGGCGCTGCGGGAGCGGCTCGAGTCCGCCGCGCCGCTCGACGCCGCGAGCGCGATCCGCTCCTTCTTCGAGCTCTACGCCGAGCGCCACGGCAAGCCGCGGTGGGGTGACAAGACACCGATCTACGTCAAGGACATGGTCGAGATCGAGGCCGAGATCGGCGAGGCTCGGTTCGTCCACCTGATCCGCGACGGGCGCGACGTGGCGCTGTCGCGCGCCGGTCGGGCGATGCGCCACGCGGCGCCGATGCCCAAGGTCGCGCGGCGGTGGAAGCGACGGATACGTGAGGCGCGGCGCCAGGGGGAGCGCCTCGTGCACTACCTCGAGATCCGCTACGAGGACCTGATCCTCGACACCGAGCCCACGCTGCGAAAGGTGGCCGACTTCCTCGAGCTGCCGTGGGACGACGCGATGCTGCACTACCACGAGCGCGCCGGTCAGCGGCTGGCCGAGTTCGGCGACCTGCCGAGCGTCGGAGGCAAGCCGGCCCGTCCCGGCGACGAGCGGCTTGCGGCGCACGCGAAGACCCGTGAGCCGCCGGATCCCGAGCGGCTCAGCCGCTGGAAGCGGGAGATGGACCCGGCCGACCGCGCGGCGTTCGAGCGCGTCGCCGGGGACCTGCTCGCCGAGCTCGGCTACGAGGTGCCGCGCGGGACGGCGATCCGGCGCCGCATCGCGCGACTGCTGGCGCCGCTGCGCCGCCGCTCGCGCGACGGCAAGCCGCGCGTCGAGGTGCACGAGCGCGCCGAAGACGAGCCGATCGCGGGGGTCGACGCCAACGAGGGCCCCCCGGCGCCCTTCGTCGTCGGCGTCACCCGCTCCGGCACGACGCTGCTGCGGATGATGCTCGATGCCCATCCGCAGCTCACGATCCCTCCCGAGACGCACTTCGTCCCCGACCTGATCGAGGCCTCGCGCGAGGAGCACGCGTCGCCCGAGAGCCTGCACGAGGTCGTCGTCACCAACCGCCGCTGGGGCGACTTCCACCTCGACTCCGATGAGCTCCGAGCCCGCTTCCGCGAGATCAAGCCGCTCAACGCCGGCGACGCGCTGCGGGCGTTCTACGACCTCTACGCCGAGGGCCAGGGCAAGCCGCGGTGGGGCGACAAGACACCGATCTACATCAACCGCATGATGCTGATCGAGCGCGCGCTGCCCGAGGCGCGGATGATCCACCTGATCCGCGACGGGCGCGACGCCGCGCTGTCGCGCGCGAAGCGCGTGCTCAAGGAGCCGACCCCGATGTACAAGGTCGCGGAGCGGTGGCGCAACCGCATCCTTCGCGCGCGCGAGCAGGCACCACGGCTCGAGCACTACCTCGAGCTGCGCTACGAGGACGTCGTGCTGAACACCGAGGAGACGCTGCGGCGGATCTGCGACTACGTCGAGCTGCCGTGGGACGACGCGATGCTCCACTACCACGAGCGCGCCGCCGATCGGATGAAGGAGATGCACCGCGACCTGCCACCCGAGGAGGACAAGCCGCTGCGTCCCGCCGACCACCGGATGGCGGCCCACGCTATGACCTCCGAGCCACCCGACCCCAGTCGGCTGGGCCGGTGGAGGACGGAGATGAGCCCCGAGGACCGGGCGGCGTTCGAGGACGCCGCCGGCGACCTGCTGGCCGAGCTCGGGTACGAGCTCGAGGGCCAGCCGGCGCGGCGATGATCCTGGGACGAAAGCGTCCGCCGGCGCCGTTCGTCGTCGGCATGAACCGCTCCGGCACGACGCTGCTGCGAATGATGCTCGACGCCCACCCCGAGCTGACGATCCCGCCCGAGACGCACTTCATCCCCGACCTGATCAAGCTCGACCGCGAGGGCGCCGCGACGCCGGAGGCGATGCTGAAGGTGATCGTGTCGCAGCGCGAGTGGGGCGACTTCGGGCTCACCGAGGACGAGCTGCTGCAGCGACTCGCGTCGCTGCGGCCGCTGAACGCCGGCGACGCGATCCGGTCGTTCTTCGACGCCTACGCGGACAGGGTCGACAAGCCGCGGTGGGGCGACAAGACGCCGCGGTACGTGATCCGCACGCGGCTGATCGAGGACGCGCTGCCCGAAGCGCACTTCGTGCACGTGATCCGCGACGGCCGCGACGTGGCGCTGTCGGTGCGCGACCGCACGGTCAAGGACTTCACGTTCGAGCGCGTCGCCCAGCGGTGGAAGGACAAGGTTTCGAAGGCGCGCCGCGACGCTCCGCTGCTCAAGCACTACATGGAGCTTCGCTACGAGGACCTGATCGGAGACCCCGAGTCGGCCCTGCGCGCGATCTGCGACTTCGTCGACCTGCGCTTCGACGCGGCGATGCTCGACTACCACCGCCGCGCCGAGGACCGGCTCCAGGAGATGGCGCGCGAGCTCCCCGCCCACGGCGGCAAGACGCGACTCAGCGCCGAGCGCCGGATGGCGACCCACGCGCGCACGACCGAGCCCCCCGACCCCGAGCGGGTGACGAGGTGGCGCAGGGAGATGAGCTCGGGGGACCGCGCCGCTTTCGAGTCGGTGGCCGGCGACCTGCTCGCCGAGCTCGGCTACGAGGTCGACGGGGGCCGCCAGGGCACGAACGGCGGCTCCCCGGAGCTGGGCGAGCTTCACACCCCCCGTCGCGCGAATCCCGTTCGCCGCGTCGTCCTGCGCGCGCGCGAGATCCGCGCGCGCCGCGTGAGCGCGAGGCGGGTCGCGTCGGGCGAGCTCGCGCCGGCGCCGTTCATCGTCGGCGCGACGCGGTCGGGGACGACGCTGCTGCGGCTGATGCTCGACGCGCACCCGCGGATGGCGATCCCGTCCGAGACCCACTTCATCCCCGACCTGATCAAGGCCTACCGGCTCGAGAGCACCTCGCCGCAGCGGCTCGCCGAGGTCGTCACCTCGCACCGCCGCTGGGGTGACTTCCACCTCGACCCGGCCGAGCTGCTGGAGCGGCTGCAGGCGCTCGACCCGATCAACCCCGGCGACGCGATCCGCGCCTTCTTCCAGCTCTATGCGGAGAAGCAGGGCAAGCCGCGGTGGGGCGACAAGACGCCGGGCTACGTGCGCGAGATGCACCGGATCGAGAGCGTGCTCCCCGAGGCCCGCTTCGTCCACCTGATCCGCGATGGCCGCGACGTAGCGCTGTCGGTGCTGGGCATGAACTGGGGGCCGAGCACGGTCCCGGAGGCCGCGTTTCGGTGGAAGAAGCGGATCCTGCGGGCCCGCGAGCAGGCGCCCCGGATCGGCCACTACGTCGAGGTCCGCTACGAGGACCTCGTGCTCGACACCGAGCCGACGCTGCGCAGGGTGTGCGAGCTCGTAGACCTCCCCTACGACGACGCGATGCTCGCCTACCACGAGCGCGCCGAGCAGCGGCTGCAGGAGAAGGCGCGCGACCTCGACCGCGGGCCGGACAAGGCGCCGCAGCCCGCCGAGGCGCGGATGGAAAGCCACGCGCTCGCCAGCGAGCCGCCCGATCCCGAGCGCATCGGCCGCTGGCGCACCGAGATGAGCGCCGAGGACCGCGCCGTGTACGAGGAGCTCGCGGGCGACCTGCTCGCCGACCTCGGGTACCCGGTCGGCGACGGCGCTGTCGCCGCGCCCGTGCGGTAGCGGCCCGTTCGGAATAGGCCGCGGGGCGGAGGCTAGCCCGGGTGCGCGACGCGCACGAGGCGGTCGGCGTCGACCGCGCCGAGTCGCTGCACGCGGCCGTCGGGCCATCGGACCTCGAGCTTGGCGGAGGTCGCCGCGCCGAGCCCGAAGTACACCCGGTAGTGCCCCTGCGACAGGTGCGAGCCCTCGCTCTGGCCCACCCACTGGGTTTGCTTGCGCCCCGGCGTCGCGGCGCTGACCACCGCGCCGACCGCCTCGCGGTTGCCCGGCGCGCCCTCCAGCTCGACCTCGAGCCAGTGCGCCGCTGCGCCCTCGTTGCGGAGCAGGCTCAGCGACGTCCACTTCCCATCGCCCTCGCGGCGAACCGCAAGCGCGACGTCGCGGGCGCCGTCGGCATCGGCATCGAACCACGACGCGAGCGCCCGAACCGCTGGCCCCGGCTGCGCGAGCCCCGTGTGCGCGAAGCGGCCGCCGGGCTCGCGTCGGAACAGGCCGCCGGGCACCAGGTGCAGGTCGAGCTGACCGTCGTTGTCGTAGTCGACCCAGTTGGCCGTCACGGCGCGCGACGGCAGCCCGACCGACTTCGGCCCCGTGACGCGGAACCGACCGCGGTGGTTGACGAGCAGGGCGCTGCCCGTCTTCGCGGCGGCGTAGATGTCTGGGTCGCCGTCGTTGTCGTAGTCGCCGACCGCGAGCTTCTGCGCGTTGGCCTCGTGGCGGCCATTCAACGACTGCGCCCGCTCCCAGCGCTTGCCCTTGCGGCGGTAGACGACGAAGTGCTTCCTGCGCGCCGACACGAGCTCGACGGGGCCACTGCCGTCGACGTCGAGCCACTCGAACGGGTTTCCCTTCACCCGCGAGCGCTTCATCCCGCTCGACACGTTCTTGAACGTGCCGTTGCCGCGCTGGCGGAACAGGCGCGGGCTGCTGCCAAAGCAGTCGACGAACGCGTCGAGGAGGCCGTCGCGGTTGTAGTCGACCGCGCCCGCCGCCCGCCCGCGGCAGGTGCCCTTGGTGATCCCGGTGCCCGCGATCGCGTCCTCGAACGTCGAGCCGTTGCCGAGCAGCAGCTCGTCCTGGATCGCCCCCCGGTAGCGATCGATGTTCCCCGACACGCCGCCTCGGGTGACGAGGACGTCGATGTGGCGGTCGCGGTTGAAGTCCGCCCACCCCATGCCGTGGCGATCGCGCTGGTAGAGGGTGAACTGGCGCCCCGGGGGGTTGACCTGGCGGCGGCCGACGAACACCTCCGACAGCGGCTGCGAGCCGTCGATGGCGACCCGGACCGGAAGCGCCGAGCTCTCCGGCCGCAGTCGCAGCATCGAGTCCCCGTTCATCGAGAACGAGACCACCCGCCGCACGGGGGAGGTGCTCGTGTCCTGGGTCACCGTCGCCTGGGCGCCGATCGCCTCGGTGATCGTCACCGGGGCGAGGAAGCTGAGCGTGCCGCTCGCGGCGGCGGCGTCCCCGACGAGCCGCACCGAGAGCCCTCCGTTGCGGAACAGGTACAGGCCGGGGCCGTCGACCCTCGGCTCGCTCGGCTCGTCCTCCCACCCCGGGAACGCGGGCGTGTGGTTGAGCCCCGCTTCGGTGAGCCGGTCCTCGAACGCCCCGCCGCCGTCGTTGGCGAGCAGTAGCTGGGTGGAGAGGTGGTTGGTGGTGAACACGTCGAGGTCGCCGTCGCCGTCGAAGTCGGTCACGCCGAGGTCGTCGAGTGTGAAGCTGCGGTCCGGAAACGGGCGCTGCTCGAACCAGCCGTCGGACTGGGCGCCGGCAGGCGCCGCCCCAACGAGTGCGCACGCGAAATAGACCGCTGCAAGGTGGGCGAGCCCGGCGCCCACCCGGCCGCGGCGGACGCGAGAGCGAGTTCTCATCATTTGCGGCAAGTTCGCGAGCGAACTTGCCGGTGATGTTGGGCTCGCGAGCGAGCGGAGCGAGTACGCGGCCGGAACGTTGTCATTCGGCCCAGCGGAACGGCTCGTCGATCGTCGGGGTGAGCGGAAACCGCTGCTCAAGCCACCGGTAGCGGTCCGATGCGGCGTCGAGGCGCGGACGCACCTCGCCGAGGAAGCCCGGCAGGTGGCCCCAGCGGTGGTAGTGGACGTGGACAATCTCATCGAGCTCGAGGTCGCGAACTCCGGGCGGCAGGAAGGTGCGCTTGGGAAGCGGGTAGTTGTACTCGTCGGGGAGGACCAACACCCGGTCGTGAATGTCGGCGATCACGGCCGCCCAGGCGACCTGCTCCATCAGTACCGGCTTCTTGAAAACACAGCCGGACTCGAAGAGTCGCACCAGGGCCCGCTCCCAGGCACGAAACAACCCCGCCTCGCGCCGCGCCGCGACCAGCCCCGTGTTCCAGTAGGCGCGGATCCGTGCCCGGTCGACGATCGTCGTCACGAACGGCCACGACCGCACCCCGAGCACGTCATACACCCGCTGCCAGTAGGGCTCGTTGGGATCGCCGGGGCCGGTCGACCCCGCGGTGCGGCTGTTCCCGACCGGCTTCGCAGCGGCGAGCCACCCGTCGCCGGCAAGCTCGCGCGGCTCGTCGAGGAACACCGTGTCGCTGTCGGCGAACACGAGCAGCTCGTGGTCGAGCTCGCGCTCGGCCCACGCCGACACGTAGACCTTGTTCAGCACCGGAGGGTCGCGCCACGGCATCTCGAGGCGCAGCTCGACGTGCTCGGCCCCGAGCTCGCCCAAGCGCGTCAGCGCGGCGCCAGAGGGGGCGTCTTCGGGGTTCGTGAACGCGTACACCGGCGCGGCCGCCAGCGCTCCGCCCCACGCCCGCAGCGACTCGACGCACAGCAGGCTCTGGGACTCGAGCTTCCCGCGCGCGACCCGGATCAGGAACGCGGGCTTCGCGATGCGCTCAGATGTTGGAAGTTCGGCCACAGCGACAGGTCGATCTCGGGACACAGGCGCGCAAGCTCGGCGGCGTCCTCGCTCAGCCTCGTGACGAGCTCGGCGCGCATCCGCTCCGGCAGCGGCGGCTTGTCGCGGGGCGAGCGCTCGCGAACAAGCTGCTGGGGAAGCTCGGCGAACGGCTCGAGCCCGAGGAAGAGGCACGTCGTCTCCATCTGGGCGCTGGGCTCGGAGCGGCAGCGTTCGAACTGCAACACAAGGACCTGCTCCCGAGGGTAGAGCTCGAACAGGCGCTTGAGCTGCTCATGGTAGAAGGAGCGCCACAGCGCGTCGGTGATCTCGATCATGCGCAGCGGCCGCCCGGCCTCCTCGGCGAGCCGCACCATCCGCGCCGCGCCCGAGCGGTAGCGCTCCACCGGGTCGCGCAGGATGACGAGGATCCGGGCGTCGGGCGCCGCCTCGCGCAGCAACGGCAGCGACCAGTAATCGTGCATGTAGCGCGGCGTCCACTCGCCGCTCAGCTTCCCCTCGGGACGCGGGAACAGGGTCGCGTAGTGGTGGGCGAAGTCCGGCGGCACGTCGCCGTCCCAGAAGCGGTTGAAGTAGTGCAGCTCCTTGCGCTGGCCCTTGATCCGGACGACGTCCGGATGCGCCTCGATCCCCCGGTACCACCAGCTGGTGCCAGAGCGCTGAGCGCCGATTCCGACGAAGTCGGGCGGGCCGGTGTGCCATCCCGGCGGGCACTCGGGGACCTCGATCGGCTCCGCCCAGCGCGGAGTCGGCGCCGAGCCGGAACGATCGCGGCCCTTGCCCTTCACGCGTCGCGCCCTGGGTCTGCGAATCACCGGCGCTCGAAAGCTTACGCGCACGAGGCGGTCGGCGCGGACGTCGTCGAGAGAGCGGCCCGCGACCGTGCCAGTATTGCCAAGTGGCCCCTCCCGAAACGATGCACCTGAAACGGCGGGCCCAGACTCGGGCACAACGCTCCGGGAAGGGCCACTAGATGTCGTTGCTCAGTCGCCTCCGCGGGCAGGGGCGCGAACCCGGCCCCCCGGCCCCGTTCATCGTCGGCGTGGCCCGGTCCGGGACGACGCTGCTGCGTTTGATGCTCGACGCCCACCCGGCGCTCGCGATCCCGCCGGAGACGCACTTCATTCCCAAGGTCGTCAAGGCGTGCGAGCAGCCGGGCGACCCGCACGAGCGCGTGTTCGAGCTCCTGACCACGCATAGGCGGTGGCCCGACTTCAGGCTCGACGCCGGCGAGCTGCGGCGGCGGCTCGACCGCATCGACCCGCTGAGCGCCGGCGACGCGCTGCGCGCGTTCTACGACCTCTACGCCGAGCAGCAGGGCAAGCCGCGGTGGGGCGACAAGTCGCCGTCGTACGTGCGCCGCATGCGGCGCGTGGCCTCGGCGCTGCCCGAGGCGCACTTCGTGCACCTCGTCCGCGACGGCCGCGATGTCGCGCTGTCGCAGGTCGAGGTCGACTTCGGGCCCGACGAGGTGGCGGGCGCGGCCGAGGACTGGGTGAACGGGATCGGCAAGGCGCGGCGCCAGGCGCGGCGGCTTCGCCACTACATGGAGCTCCGCTACGAGGACCTCGTCGCCGATCCCGAGCCGAAGCTGCGCCGGGTGTGCGAGTTCGTCGCGCTGCCGTGGGACCCGGCGATGCTCGACTACCACCGCGGGGCTGCGGATCGTATGGCAGAGGTGACGAGGGACTTCGAGCGCGGCGGGAGTCCGGCGATTCCCGCCGCCGTCCGCGCCGAGCGCCACACCCGGGTTGCGGAGCCGCCGCAGCGCGCGCGAGCCGGTCGCTGGCGCACCGACATGTCGGCGGCCGACCGCGAGGCGTTCGAGGCGATCGCCGGCGAGCTGCTGGCTGACCTCGGTTACGAGGTGGATCGGTGAGCGCGAGGCTCGCATCAGGATCCCGACCCGGGTGGGGAATTTGATCTTGGGCCGAGCGCGAACCAATTGATGTCTGCCAGGTATCGCGAGCTGGGGCTCACCGACTCCGAGTACGAGCGCATCCTCGAGCTGCTCGGGCGGGAGCCGAACAACGTCGAGCTGGCGATGTTCTCGCTCCTGTGGTCGGAGCACTGTGCTTATAAACACTCGCGGGTGCTCCTGCGCCGGCTGCCGACGGAGGGGCCGCGGGTGCTGATGGGCCCAGGAGAGAACGCCGGCGCGGTCGACGTCGGCGGAGGGCGAGCCGTGGCGTTCAAGGTCGAGTCCCACAACCACCCCAGCGCGGTCGAGCCGTTCCAGGGCGCCGCGACCGGCGTCGGCGGGATCCTCCGCGACGTGTTCGCGCTCGGGGCGCGGCCGATCGCCGTGCTCGATTCGCTGCGCTTCGGCGAGCTCGACTCGGAGCGGTCGCGGTACTTGTTCGACCGCGTCGTCGCCGGGATCGGCCACTACGGCAACTCGATCGGCGTGCCGACCGTCGGCGGGGAGGTCTACTTCGAGCCTCCGTACGAGCACAACTGCCTCGTCAACGCGATGTGCGTGGGGCTCGCGCCCGCGGACGGCATGGTGCGATCGGCCGCAACCGGCGTCGGGAACACCATCGTCCTTCTCGGGGCGTCGACGGGGCGCGACGGGATCGGCGGCGCGTCGGTGCTCGCGTCGGCCGAGCTCGAGGCCGGGGACGAGAAGCGGCCGTCGGTCCAGATCGGCGACCCGTTCGAGGAGAAGAAGCTGATGGAGTGCTGCCTCGAGCTGCTCGAGCGCGGGCTGCTGGTCGCGCTCCAGGACCTCGGCGCCGCCGGGCTCACCTCCTCGTCCGGCGAGATGGCAGCGAAGGGGGGCGTCGGGATCGACATCGACGTCGACCGGGTGCCGCTGCGCGAGCCCGGGATGGAGCCGTTCGAGGTGATGGTGTCCGAGTCCCAGGAGCGGATGCTGGCCGTGGTCGAGCCCGGTC
Source organism: Solirubrobacterales bacterium (assembly GCA_036257695.1). Classification (GTDB taxonomy): domain Bacteria; phylum Actinomycetota; class Thermoleophilia; order Solirubrobacterales; family 70-9; genus DASPWW01. The sequence continues at coordinate 22,027 of DATAFB010000044.1, forward strand.
GGGTCGACGAGGTGGTCGCGGTGTGCGAGCGGTGGCAGACCGGCGCCGCGGTGATCGGCGAGGTGACCGCGACGCGCGCGATCCGGGTGTTCCGCGGCGACGAGGTCGTCGGCGACGTGCCGGTCGAGGCGCTCGTCGACGGGTGTCCGCTGTACGACCTCGAGCCGCAGGAGCCCGAGGGATGGATGTACGGGAACGAGGTCAGGATCGGCGGCGACGAGCCGCGCGAGGTCCTGCTCGAGCTGCTGTCGTCGCCCACGATCGCGAGCAAGCGGTGGGCGTTCGAGCAGTACGACTCGATCGTCCAGTCGCGCACCGTGCGCAGGCCGGAGGCCGCCGACGCCGCGGTGCTGAAGCTCGAGGACGGCGGCGCGATCGCGGTCTCGATCGACGGCAACGGGCGCCGGGTCGCGTGCGACCCGTACAACGGGACGGTCGAGGCGGTCCTGGAGTGCGCGGCGAACCTCGCCTGCGTCGGCGCCGAGCCGCTCGGGGTCACCAACTGCCTCAACTTCGGAAACCCCGAGAAGCCGGGGGTCGCGTGGCAGCTCGACCGCTCGACCGCGGGCCTGGCCGACGCGTGCGAGGCGCTCGGCGTCCCGGTCGTGGGCGGCAACGTGTCGCTGTACAACGAGACCGAGGCGGGCCCGATCTACCCCACGCCTGTGATCGGCATGGTGGGGGAGGTCCCGGATCCCGCCCGCGCCGGCGCGCCGGCCCTGCGCGACGGCGACGCGGTCGCGGTCGTCGGCCCGTTCGCGCCGTCGCTCGCCGGATCGGAGCTCGCGAAGCTGCGCGGCGACCTCGGGCCCGGACTCCCGGCGCTCCCAATCGATGTCGTGCGGGCCGCGATCGAACTCGTCCGCGAGGGGGTCCGCGCAGCGAGGCTGACGTGCGCCCACGACGTCTCCGACGGAGGGCTCGCGTGCGCGCTCGCCGAGTGCGCAATCGCGGGCGGCGTCGGGGTGCGCGCGGATCTCGACCCGATGGTCGAGCTGCGCGGGCTCTCCGGCGAGAGCTGCCTGTTCGGCGAGGGGCCGGGGGGGTTCGTGGTCGCCGGCGCGCGCGCCGCGATCGAGGAGCTCGCCGCGTCGGTCGGCGAGGCGGGCGCCCTGCTGGTCGGCGAGGCGGGTGGGGCGCGGATCGAGCTCTCGGCGGGCGAGGCGGAGCTGGTGCTGGAGCGCGACGCCGCCGAGCGCGCGTGGCGCTCGCTCGGCGCCCGGGTCGAGGCTCGGCGGGCCGCCGCATGAGGATCGACTAACATCGTCCCGCGCCGTCTGGCAGGCGGAGTGGCCGGAACGGACGTCGGGCCACCGAGACTTGGCGGCGCCGCGCTTGTTGAACGCTTGATGCGAAGGACTCGCACATTCCGGCGGCCGTTTCGCGCCGCGCTTCTGTTGACGCCGGTCGCGCTCGCCGCGGCCGCGGGCGTCGGGCTGCTCGCCGCGGCCGCGGGCGTCGGGCTGCTCGCCGCGCCCGCCACCGCCGCGACGAAGCCGAACGTCGTCATGGTCGTAACCGACGATCAGCGTCTCGACGAGTTCGACAAGCGGACGATGCCGGCGACCAAGAAGCTCATCGCCGACCAGGGCACGGTGTTCACCGACGCGATCATCCCGACGCCCACCTGCTGCCCCTCGCGGGCGTCGATGCTCACCGGCCAGTACGGCCACAACAACGGCGTGCTCGCGAACGCCCCCGGCTACCGGGCGCTGGAGGATCCGGAGAACACGCTGCCGGTGTGGCTGCAGGACGCCGGCTACCGGACGGCCCACCTCGGCAAGTACCTGAACGGGTACGGCGGGGTCGCGGACCCCGACACCGAGGTGGCACCGGGCTGGGACCACTGGTACACGCTGATGACGCCGCGCCAGTACTACGGCTACAACCTCGGCGTCGACGGCGACAAGCAGAGGTACGGCAACAAGGAGTCCGACTACCTGACCCGGGTGCTGAACCGCCGCGCCACGCACCTGATCCGGCGCTTCGCCGGCAAGCCGGACCCGTTCTACATCCAGCTCGACCAGTTCGCCCCCCACACCGAGAGCGGGTCGAGCTCGGGTGACCTGCGCTGCAACGGCGGCACGGTCCCGGACCCGCGCGACGAGAAGCTGTTCCACAACGCCAAGCTGGCCGAGCCGCCGAACTTCAACGAGAAGGACGTCAGCGACAAGCCATCGTTCATCCGCGCCCGCGACCGGCTCGACGCGACCGGGAGGCGCAAGGTGACGAAGCGGAGCGGGTGCCGGCGGGCTGCGCTTCGAGCGGTCGACCGCGGCGTGAAGAAGATCGTCGGCACGCTCGACAAGGAGGGGGAGCTCGACGAGACGGTGATCGCGTTCGTGTCCGACAACGGCTTCTTTCTCGGCGAGCACCGGATCGCGGTCAACAAGACGTTCCCCTACGAGGAGGCGGTCCGGGTGCCGCTCGCGATGCGCGTGCCGGAGAGCGCGGTCGGCGGCTCGCGTCCGTCGAAGGTCAAGAAGCTGGTCGCGAACATCGACCTCGCCCCCACGATCCTCGAGCTCGCGGGCGGCGAGCCGTGCAGCGGCGGCCCGTGCAGGGTGATGGACGGCCACTCGCTGGTCGGCCTGCTGCGCGGCAACGGCGGCGGGATCCCCAACGACCGCTCGCTCGTGCTCGAGTACGGGCGCAACCGCGACAAGGCCGGGCTGCTGTGCGAGTACGCAGGGATCCGCGACCCCGACCGGTCCTACATCGAGTACACCGGCCTCGCGAACGGCGGCGGCTGCGACCCGATCGCGGAAGGCGAGCTGTACGACCTGCGGCGCGACCCGTTCCAGCTCGACGACGCCTTCATCACGAACGGCGCCGCGTCCGGGGCGCAGGGGGCGATGGAGGCGAAGCTCGAGGAGCTGCGCGACTGCGCCGGGATCGCCGGCCGGGACCCGCAGCCGCAGGGAGGCTCGTACTGCGAATGAAGCGCCTGCTCCTGCTCGCGCTCGCGATCGGCCTGCTGTTCGCGCCCGTCGCGGAGGCCGCGAAGCGGCCGAACATCGTCCTGATCACGACCGATGACCAGACACTGGCCTCGCTGCAGCAGCGGACGATGCCGAGCGTGGCGAGCAATCTGGTGGAGAAGGGGACCGCGTTCACCAGTGCGATCGTGACGACGCCGCTGTGCTGCCCGACGAGGGCCACGTGGCTGACCGGCCAGTACGCCCACAACCACGGCGTCACCTCGAACCGGCTCGGGTACGCCGCGCTGGAGGAGAAGGACAACACGCTCCCGGTGTGGCTCGACCGCGCGGGCTACAAGACCGCGCACGTCGGCAAGTACGCGAACGGGTACGAGGCGGCGGTGGGCAACGAGACCGAGGTCGCCCCGGGGTGGGACATCTGGTACACGACGCTCGGCAGCACCCGCTACTACGACTACCGGGTGTCGGCGAACGGCCGCAGCCTCCACTTCGCCGAGCACGACAACGACTACGTCACGCGGGTGATCAACCGCAAGGCGGCGACGCTGGCGAAGCGGCTGAGCCGCAACCGCAAGCCGCTCTATCTCCAGGTCGACCACCGGGCGCCGCATACCGAGACCGGGACCGAGACCCGGGGAGGGTGCGGCGGCCGCACGGTTCCCGACCCCGACGACAACCAGCTGTTCAAGGAGGATCCCCTTCCCCAGCCGCCGTCCTTCAACGAGCTCGACGCCTCGGACAAGCCGTCGTTCGTCCAGGGACGGCCCCTGCTCGAGCCCACGCGGCTCAAGAGGCTGACCAAGCGCTACACCTGCGGCCTCGCGTCGCTGCGCGGCGTCGACCGCGGGGTGACGAAGATCGTCAAGTCGCTGAAGAAGACGGGGGAGCTGGACAAGACGGTGATCGCGTTCACCTCCGACAACGGCTACTTCAACGGGGAGCACCGGATCGCCGTGGGGAAGATCTATCCCTACGAGGAGGGGATCCGGGTCCCGATGGTGATGCGCGTCCCGCCCGCCTACCGCGGCGGCGGGGAGCGGGTCACCGAGATCGACCAGCCGGTGGCGAGCATCGACATCGCGCCCACCTTCCTCGAGCTCGCCCGCGCGAGGCCGTGCCGTGGCGGCGGAGCGTGCCGGACGCTGGACGGTCGCTCGCTTGTCGGGCTGCTCTCAGGGCAAACGAGCGGCTTCCCATCCGACCGGGGCCTGGTCGTCGAGTACGACATCGGCAACAACACGAGCCAGGAGGACGGCCTGTGCCGGTACGCCGGCGTGCGCGTGCCGGGGGCGATCTACGTCGAGCACACGGTCGCGCATGACGCGATCGAGGGCTGCCTGCCGACTCCGGAGCGCGAGCTGTACGACCTCGACGCCGACCCGTTCCAGCTCGACAGCCTCGAGGACGAGAGCTCCGCGGATGGCCTCGAGGCGTCGCTCAAGTCCCGGTTCGACCGCCTCCGCGACTGCGCCGGGATCGCCGGCCGCGACCAGCAGGTCGACGGTCGCCCTTACTGCGACTGAATCAAGCGCGTCGCGCTCGGCCCAGAACCAACTTCCCCGCCCACCCCCGCCTTTGCAGAGCCTCGCGCTCGCTAATCGACCTTGATCGTGCCGATCATTCCGAGCTCGCGGTGGTTCCCGATCGTGCACACGATCGAGTACTCGCCGGGGTCGACGTCCACCTTGAGCTCGGCGCTCTGCCCTGCGGTGACGTCCGGCGTCGCCGCGAGCTCCTTCGTGGCCTTCTCGGGGTCGGGGCCCTCCTCGATCGTCAGGTTATGAACGGTCGAGCCGGTGTTCTCGGCGGTCAGCGTGTCGCCCGCCGTGACGCTGAGGTCGTTGGGGTCGAACTCGAACTCGGTCATCGACACGGTCTGGGCTTCGCCCGCGCCATCGCCGCCGCCTGTCGTCTCCTGCGTAGTCGCCGCGGTCGTCGCGCCGTCATCGTCGTCGTCGCCGCCGCAGCCGGCTGCGATCGCCGCCACGGCGATGACCAGGACCAGGGAAAGTGCGCGGAACGACCGCATGGAGCCTCCTTCGCGGGGTCGGGTTGTCGGCTCAATCTACAGTCCGCTCGCCGGGGCCGCTGCTACGCTAGCCCTCGCAGGTGGTTGCCTGCGTCGAATCCCTTCTCGGCAAGGCATCGACAGAGTCATCGACGCCTCGACACCGTGAGCGAGCGGCCTATTCCGGACCGTGACGGCCCGCGTGATGAATGCGGCGTGTTCGGCGTACACGCTCCCGGGCACGACGTCGCCCGACTCGCCTACTTCGGCCTCTACGCGCTCCAGCATCGCGGCCAGGAGTCGGCCGGGATCGCGACGTGCGAGGGAGGACACATCACGACGCTGCGCGAGCTCGGCCTCGTGTCGCAGGTCTTCGACGAGCAGAAGCTGCAGGCGCTGTCCGGCGACATGGCGATCGGCCACGTCCGCTACTCGACGACCGGCGGCGGTGCGTGGGAAAACGCGCAGCCCGTGTACCGCGCCGATCGACGCGAGGTGGCGCTCGCCCACAACGGCAACCTGACCAACGCGGTCGAGCTGTACAACGAGCTGCGCGAGCGTGGGATCTCGTTCCGCGGCACCTCGGACTCGGAGATCATCGCCGCCCTGCTGTCGGTCAGCGACGCGGACACGATCGAGGACGCCGTCGCCGATGTGATGCCGCGGCTCGAGGGCGCCTACACGACGGTGGTGATGACCAAGCACGCGGTCGTCGCGTTCCGCGACCCGCACGGCGTGCGGCCGCTGTCGCTGGGGCAGATCGACGACCGATACGTCGTCGCATCGGAGAGCTGCGCGTTCGACATCATCGGCGCCAAGCTGCTGCGCGAGGTCAACCCGGGCGAGCTCGTCTCGCTGACCGAGCGCGGGCTCGAGGTGCGCGAGGCGGTGCCGTCGTCGGACCCGGCGTGCTGCGTCTTCGAGCACATCTACTTCTCGCGGCCCGACACGCGTCTCGAGGGCAAGGTGCTGCAGCAGGTGCGAGGGAGGATGGGCGAGATCCTGTGGCGGGAGGCGCCGGTGGACGCGGACCTCGTGATCTCGGTCCCGGACTCCGGCAACCCGGCGGCCAATGGGTTCGCGCGCGCCTCTGGGATCCCGCAGGACGACGGGCTGATCAAGAACCGCTACGTTGCGCGGACGTTCATCCAGCCCGGGCAGGAGCTGCGCAAGCACGGGCTGCGGATGAAGTTCAACCCGTTGCCCGAGATCGTCGCCGGCAACCGCGTCGTCGTCGTCGACGACTCGATCGTGCGCGGCAACACCACCCGGCAGATCGTTGGGATGCTCAAAGACGCGGGCGCCCGCGAGGTGCACTTGCGGATCTCGGCGCCGCCGATCCGCCATCCCTGCCACTACGGGATCGACATGTCGACGCGCGAGGAGATGATCGCCCACGGGCGCAGCGTCGAGGAGATCGCCGACGAGTTGGGCGCCGACTCGCTTGCCTACCTGTCGATGGAGGGCGTGTACGAGGCGGTCGGCACCCCGGCAGCGCACCACTGCGACGCCTGCTTCACAGGCGACTACCCGCTCGGCGACCCGGAGTCCGCCAACGGCAAGTTTGCGTTGGAGGACATAGAACAAATTCCGGTCGAATCCTCGGCTCCCACTCGCGCCTGAGGAACCATTGACGGACAGGCGCTCGTTCCCGCCTCCGGTTCGACCGGGTCCGTTCAGGATTGCGGTTCTTGCTTCCGGCAGCGGGACGAACCTGCAGGCGATCCTCGACGAGCTCCAAGGCCGCGACGGGATCGAGGTGGTCGCCGTGGCGTCGAACAAGCCCGACGCGAGGGCGCTCGAGCGGGCGCGCGCGGCGGGAGTCGAGACCGCGGTCTTCGAGCGCGACGGCTACCGCGACCGCGAGGCGCGCGACGAGGCCGTCGGCGACTGGCTCGCCGAGCGGGACATC
>DATAFB010000050.1:0-9478 GCA_036257695.1 Solirubrobacterales bacterium
TCGGGATCTCGGTCGCGACGACGTGGGGGCCGAACGCGTCCTTGAGCGAGTCGAGCGCGCGGAAGAAGTCGGCACGCTCGCGGTCGAGCATGTTCACGAACACGAGCCGCGCCAGGCCCTCCTCGTCGGCGCGCTCCCACAAGCGCTCGGTGTGGACCTCGACCCCCATCACCGCGTTGACGACGACGACCGCCGAGTCGACCACGCGCAGCGCCGCGAGCGTGTCGGCTATGAAGCTCGACTCGCCCGGTGTATCGATGAGGTTGATCTTGCGCCCCGCGTGGTCGAACGAGGCGAGGCCGGCGCCGATCGACATCTCGCGGTGCTGCTCGTCGGGCTCGGAGTCGGACACCGTGGAGCCGTCCTCGACACGGCCGAGGCGGTTGACGACGCCGGCCTCGTACAGGAGGGCCTCGTTGAGGCTGGTCTTGCCGGCGCCCCGGTGGCCGATCAGGGCGACGTTCCGGATCCGGTCCGGAGGTTGAAACCCCATAGGCGCAATATATGTCCTACGCTGCGGTCTGCAGGTTCGAGCGCAGCCCCAGCACCGCCTTCGTGTGGAGCTGGGACACGCGCGACTCGGTGACCCCGAGAACCTCCCCGATCTCGCGCAGGGTGAGGTTCTCGTAGTAGTACAGCGCAATCACGAGGCGCTCGCGGTCCGCCAGCGCCTCGATCGCCTCGGCGAGGCGGTCCTTGAGCTCGGTGGCGTCGATCTCCTCCTGGGGATCGACGGCGGTCGGGTCGCGAATCGTGTCGAGAAGCGAGATCTGGCCGCCGCCAGGGTCGGCGACCGTCCACAGGTCGTCGAGCGCGAGCACCGAGGAGCTCGCTATCTCGAGCATCGCGCCCCGGAACTCACCTAGGTCCATGTCGAGCTCCTCCGCCATCTCCTCCTCGGTCGGGGTGCGCTGGAGGTCGTTCTCGAGCTTGCCGTGGACCTTCTCGATCCCGCGCGCCCGAGCGCGAACGGAGCGCGGCACCCAGTCGAGCGAGCGCAGCTCGTCGATCACGGCGCCCTTGATCCGCGCCACGGCAAACGTCTCGAACTTGATCTCGCGCTCGGGGTCGTAGCGCTCGATCGCCCCGATCAGCCCCAGCAGGCCGTACGAGACCAGGTCCGCCTCCTCGACGTGCGACGGAAGGCTGGAAGCCATCCGCCCCGCGACGTACTTCACCAGCGGCGAGTACGTGACGACGAGGCGCTCCCTCGCGCGCTCGTCCCCGTCGACCTTGCAGCGGCGCCAGAGCTCCCGAAGCTCGACTGCCTCTACGTCCGATTCCATCACCCGCGTCCCCCTCGTCTGGGTGGCCATACACGTTATCCGGTAATACGCGACGACCGTCGGCTAATTGTGCCTGCAATCGTGCATGCCCGCGTCACGCCCTGGGATGAGCCTGCGCATACTGGCGCTGCAGGCGCGACGGCTCGACCCGCGTGTAGACCTGGGTCGTCGACACGCTCGCGTGGCCGAGCAGCTCCTGGATCGAGCGCAGGTCGGCGCCGCCCTCCATCAGGTGGGTCGCGAACGAGTGGCGAAGCGTGTGCGGGGAGATCCCGCCCGCCAGCGCCGCCTCGCGCACCCACCGCTGCAGCCGCCGCCGCACGTCCGACGCCGACAGCCGCCGGCCGCGGCGCGACAGGAACAGCGCGCCGCCGTCGCGGTCGAGCTCCAGCGACGGCCGCGCGGCGGTCAGGTAGCGGTCGAGGGCCCGCTGGGCCGGCTCGCCGATCGGCACCATCCTCGTCTTGCTCCCCTTTCCCGTCACCCTCGCGGCCTCAGCGTCGAAGTCGACGTCGCCGACGTCGAGCTTGATGATCTCGTCGCAGCGCAGCCCGCACGAGTACGCGAGCTCGAACATCGCCCGGTCGCGGATCTCGAGCGGGGTCCCGGCCGGAATTCGCTCCAGCAGCGACTCGACCTCGTCGCGTCCCAGCACCCGCGGCAGGCGCGAGTCGCGCTTCGGGTTCGGCAGCAGCTCGGCGGGGCTCTGTCGCGCCTCGCCGATCGCGACGAGGTGAGCGTAGAGGCTTCGGATCGAGGCCAGCTTGCGCGACACGGTGGCCCGCGACAGCCCCCGTTCCGACAGCGCCGCCGCGTATCGGCGCAACTCGCGGTACGCGATCGCGTCGGGCTCCAGCCTCCGCTCTGTGGCCCAGGTCGCGAACTGCTCGAGGTCGACGCGGTAGGCGCGCCTCGTGCTCGCTGCGGCGCCGCGCGCGACGAGATCGCGCTCGAATCGGTCCAGCGCGTCGCGCCACGCGTGGCTCAACCGCTCGCCTGCATCCCGGGCGCCGGCCATGGCAGAGAGTTCGCCGCAGCGGCGGCTAAGCCTCTAGAAGATGTAAGTGGGGGTGCCGACGTCGACGTGGTCGTACAGCTCGACCACGTCGGGCACGGACATCCGCACACAGCCGTGCGAGGCGGCGCTCCCCAGCGACCCGACGTCGTCGGTGCCATGGATCCCGGCGCCGTCGAAGATCCCCATCCAGCGAGCCTTGAGCGGGTTGTCGGGACCGGGTGGGATCACCTGGCCCGCCAGACCCCCCGTCCAGTCGGCATCGGGGACCGACCAGGAGGGGTTCACCGCCTTGTTCTGGATGTGGTACAGGCCCGCGGGCGTGTCGAATCCGACCGCGCCGACGGCGATCGTGTACTCCTTCGCCAGCTTCAGGTTCTCGAAGTAGCGCAGGGTGAAGTTGGGGCGATCGATCGTGATGTAGCTCGGGGTCTCGCTCGCCAGCTCCTTTTGGGTCACCTCGGGCTCGGTGCGTGCGACAGTCGCCTTCACGGTGCGCGAGGTCGGCGACTGCAGCGCGCCCTCGAGCCCGTCGCGAAGCTCCTCGGCGCGAAGTTGAACGCCGTCCTGCGCCGGCACCGGGGTGAGGCTCGTCGGCGTCGGATCGATGCTCGCGTCCACCGGCTCCCGGTTGACCTTCGCGGCCACGCCCGCGATGAAGTCGTCGACGGCGTCGTTGGAGTACGAGATCCGGGGCGAGATCTCGCGATCGACCTCGCCGCCCGTCGCGTAGCGGACCAGCCGCGTCGGCAAACCACCCTCCTGGCTCGCGTCCTGGGCCTCGTCGACCATGCCCTCGATGTCAGCGCGGACGTCGATCTCGGCCGGGCTCAGCGTGAACTTGTCGTCCTCGAACGTGACCGTCACCGGCTTGTCGAGCGGCTCGACGAGCCTGGCCCGCAGCCTCGACTCGGCCTCGTCGGTGGTCTTGCCGCCGACGTCGACCCCGCCGATGGTGATGCCGTCGGCGATCTTGTCGCGATTGGCGGCGTCCAGCGCGTAGGCCCCGACCGCGCCCACGAGCAGCACCACGACCGCCACGACAAGCGCAATCTGGACCCCGCTGCCGATGTTCTTGAATCGCCTCATCCCGATTTCGTCCGTCTCCCGCCGCTATATCGACCGGTTACGGCGCGGCCTGAAGTTGCGCCCGTTAAGTGTAGGCATCGCTCACCGCGGCTCTCCATTCGCGGTCGGCTGCAAACCCCCTTGCGACAGGTCTCACAAACCGAAGGGTTCGTCGTCCCTTCGCTCGCACCGATCTACGATTCCGCCTGTGAGTTCGTCGTGAACCAACCCGCCCCGGGCATCCGCTCCAAGGACCAGATTCGGCGGGCGGTGTGGAAGGCGATGGACCGTGAGGGGGTGTCGCGGTTTCCAGGCGCCGAGGGAAGGATCCCCAACTTCGCCGCCGCCAAGCTCGCCGCGCAGCGACTCGCCGGGCACCGGCTGTGGAAGCGCGCCCGAGTCGTAAAGGCGAACCCGGACTCCCCCCAGACCCACGTGCGCAGGATCGCGCTCGAGGAGGGAAAAGTGGTGGTGATGGCGGTGCCGCGGCTGCGCGACACGCACCCGTTCCGCCTCCTCGACCCGAAGAAGCTCAGCAAGAAGCAGCTCGGCGAGGCGGCGACGATCAAGGGCGCGCTGCGTCACGGGCGCGTGGTCGCCGACGAGGAGCTGCCGGAGATCGACTTCTGGCTGTGCGGCTCGGTCGCGGTCAACCTCAACGGGGCCCGCGTCGGCAAGGGCGGCGGGTTCTCCGACCTGGAGTACGCGCTCCTCGTCGAGGCTGGCAAGATCGACGAGCACACGGTGGTCGGGACGACCGTCCACCCGATCCAGATCCTGCGCGAGAACCTGATGATGACTGCCCACGACCTGCCCGTAGACCTCGTCGCCACCCCGCGCGCGGTGATCGAGGTCGAGCGCGCCTACGGGCGCCCGCGCGGGATCCTGTGGGACCACCTGCAGCCACCGCAGATCCGCGAGGTCCCGATCCTCGAGCGGATGGGATACGCGTGAGCGCGGTGCGCCCCGACGACGTCGCCTCCGCGGCCGACCCGCCCGACGAGGACGCCGACGCCCGGGAGGCGCTGTGGCCGTTCGCGAGCACCGGCCCGCGCCCCGAGCCGACGCCGCCCGACGGCCCCGACCCGTACGGCAACCCCGACCCCGAGTGGCTGCGGATCGACTGGCGCCCGCATCTGCACCAGGTGGAGGCGCTCGGGACGCGCGTCAACTACTGCGAGATCGGCGAGGGCGGGACGCCGATCGTGTTCGTCCACGGCCTCGGCGGCTGCTGGCAGAACTGGCTCGAGAACATCCCCCACTTCGCGCGCGACCACCGGGTGATCGCGCTCGACCTTCCCGGCTTCGGCAGCAGCCCGATGCCGAGCTGGGAGGTGTCGATCACCAACTACGGTCGCCTCGTCGACGAGTTCTGCCGCAAGCTCAACCTTCACTCGTCCGCCCTGGTCGGCAACTCGATGGGTGGATTCATCGCCGCCGAGACGGCGATCGCCGAGCCGGAGTGGGTCGACAAGCTGGTGCTCGTCTCGGCGGCGGGGATCAGCTCCGTTCAGGTCCGCCGGCGGCCCGCCGAGGCGCTGGCTCGGGTGCTCGCGGCGTCGGCCCCGTTGATGCTCGAGCTGCGCGAGCGCGGGATGCGGCGGTGGCGGCTGCGCTACGCGATCTTCCGCAACATCCTCCACTCGCCCCACCGGCTGCGTCCCGAGCTGCTGTGGGAGTTCGCCAACGGCGCGCACGACGCGCCCGGCTTCCTGCCCGCGCTCGGGGCTCTGCTGGGGTACGACTTCCTCGACCGGCTGGAGCGCGTCCGCGTCCCGACGCTGATCGTGTGGGGCCGCGACGACCGCGTGACCCCGGCCGCGGACGCGCTCGAGTTCGAGCGACACATCTCCGACTCGCGGCTCGTCGTCTTCGACCGCTGCGGCCACGTCGCGATGGCGGAGCGGCCGGTGCGCTTCAACAGGCTGCTCGAGCAGTTCGTCGCCTAGAGCGCCCGCCGGCGGTCGTGAGCACGGGGACCAAGGCGCTACTGGTCGGGGCCGCCTTGCTGCCCGTGATGGCGGTGGCCGCCGCGGTCGCCGGCTGGAAGGCGCTCACTGCGCTCGGCCCGTCGTTCGAGATCCCGTCCGGTCCCGCGATCGACCCAGCCCCCTCCTACATCGGCGCCCCCGCGACGCCGCGCCCGATCGACGTGCCGCGGGTCCCCCAGCACCCGTTCATGGCGCCGAACGGGCGCTCCTCGATCCACGCCGACGCATACATGAGCGACACGAACACGTGGGCGGGGCCGCTGGGCCGCGATCCGGAGACGAGCTCCACGTTCCAGGTCGGCGAGTGCACCACCGTCAGCTTCGATTCCGAGGGCCGGATCGTGACGCTGTGCGTGCGCCCGATCGACCGCTTCCTGGCGCTGATCGAGCCCGACTCGCTCGACCGGGCGGCGACGTTCGACCTTCCGGATCGCGCCGGCGGGCTGGGCTCGTTGCTCGGCGGCGACGCGTTCACCGATTTCACCGGCGGCGGCTACTTCTACCTCGACGATCGCGACCGCGCGGTCGTCCCGACGACGACGCGGCACGTGTACGTGATCGCGGAGACCGACGAGCCCGGGCTCGAGCTCAAGCGCGACATCGACCTCACCGAGGTGATCTCCGAGGACGACGCGATCACCTCGGCGCTGCCCGACTGGGAGGGGCGGCTGTGGTTCGTGACCGCCGACGGCACGGTCGGCACAGTTCCTCGCGGGGACACCGCAGCTGCGGGCGCGATGGGGCTCGGCGAGGACATCGAGAACTCGTTCGCCGTCGACGAGACGGGCGGCGTGTTCGTCGTCTCCGACAGGGCGATGTACCGCTTCGACGCCGGGGCGGGCGGGGTCCCCGAGGTCACGTGGCGGCGGCCGTATCCCAACTCGGGCGAGCAGAAGCCCGGGCAGAGCGACGATGCCTCCGGGACCACCCCCACGCTGGTGGGGCGCCGGTGGGTGGGGATCGCCGACAACGCCGAACGGCTCGGCGTCGTCGTCTACGACCGCCGCCGCCGGCCCGAGGGGCCGCGGGTCGTGTGCCGTCAGGCGGTGTTCGAGCGCCGCCGCGGCGCGACCGAGAACTCGCTGATCGGCGCCGGCCGCTCGTTCCTGGTCGAGAACAACTACGGCTACACCGGGCCCGCCTCGACACTGCTGGCGGGGACGACCGAGCCCGGCTTCGCGCGAGTCGACGTGGACCACGACGGGCGTGGCTGCGAGCTGGTGTGGGAGTCGGACGTGCGCGCGCCTTCGGTCGTCCCGAAGCTGTCGCTCCGCACGGGCCTCGTCTACACCTACACGAAGCCGGCCGGCGCGACGAGCGCGCCGTGGTACCTGACGGCGCTCGACTACCGCACCGGCCGCACCGCGTTCGAGATCCAGGCGGGGCGCGGCTACAACCACAACAACCACTACGCGCCGGTGACGCTCGGGCCCGACGGGAGCGCCTACGTCGGCGCCCTCGCAGGCCTGATCCGGGTCGCGGACGGCGACTAGCCGGGCTGGCCGTGGACCGAGAGGATGTTCCCGGCCGGGTCCTTGAACCACGCGATGTCCGGCCCGGAGCCGCGCGCGATCCCGCGCTCGTCCTGGTCGAAGTCGTCGTAGCGCTCGAACGACACGCCCTTCGCCGCCAGCTCGTCGACCGCTGACTCGACGTCGTCGACCGGGAAGTTGAGGATCGTGTAGTTGGCGGGCGCGAGGTCCGGCTTGCGGTACACGAGCGTGTCGCGGCCGCCCGCCAGGTGAAGCGTCAGCAGGCCGTTCTCCTCGTCGAGGACCTCGGTCTCGATCCCGAGCGTGTCGCCGTAGAACTCGCGCGCCTTGTCGATGTCGTCGACGGCGAAGCCACTGTACGCGTTGGTGTCGGTGAACATGACCGTCTCCTTTCGTTTCCGCTGGGGATAGTGACTGCTCTCGCCGCTCGAAATGATCGGGTTAAGCTCGCGGTGTCGCGATGGCCAAGCGTCGAGACCCATTCGAGGAGCGCCTGGATGACCTCTACCGCGAGCGTCCGCAGGGGTTCGTCGCCGGGCGTGACGAGCTCGCCAAGGACCTGCGCGGGGCGGGCGACGGCGACGAGGCCGCTCGCGTGAGGAAGCTGCGGCGGCCGACGGCCGCCGCGTGGGCGATCAACCGGGCGGCGCTCACCGCCGCTCGAAAGGCGAAGGCGTTCGCCGACGCCAGCGGGCGGCTCGAGGACGCCCAGGCGCGGGCGCTCGAGGGCGGCGACGAGGACGCGTCGGCGTTCCGCGCCGCGGCGGCGCGGGAGAACGAGGCCCGGACCGCCCTCGCCGAGGTCGCCGAGCAGGGCGCCCGCGACGCCGGCGATCCGCTCAGCGACCGCTCGCTCGAGCTCGTGGTCGAGACGCTCAGGGCGGCTACCGCCGACGCGGATCTTCGCGACCGCGTCGTCCGCGGCCGCGTCGAGCGCGAGCAGTCGGGCGCGACGATCGGCGCCATGCCGACGGGCCGGCCGCGCAAGCGCGACCGGCGCTCCGACCAGCGCCGCGAGCAGGCGCAGGCCCGCCGCGAGCTCGACCGGCTCGAGGACGAGCTCGCCGATGCGACCGACCGCCAGGAGCGTCTCAGCGCCCAGGTCGAGCGCACCACGAAGGCGCTGCGCGAGGAGAAGCGCAAGCTGGCCGAGGTCAAGCGCGAGGCGTCCGCCCTCAAGCGCCGGGTTGCCGCGGCGCGCAAGCGAGGGTCGTGAGCGGGATCCGCCCGTGCCGCGACGACGAGCGGCCGGAGATCCTCGCCGTCGTCAACGCTGCCGCAGAGGCGTACCGGGGTGTGATCCCCGCCGATCGCTGGCACGAGCCGTACATGGCATCGCGCGAGCTCGACGCCGAGATCGACGCCGGGGTCGAGTTCTGGTGCTGCGAGGCGGACGGCGAGCTGGTCGGCGCGATGGGGATCCAGCGCGTACGCGAGGTCGACCTTATCCGGCACGCGTACGTGCTCCCTGCGAGCCAGCGCAGCGGCGTCGGCAGCGCGCTGCTCGACCATCTGCGCAAGCGCTCCGAGCGTCGCATTCTCGTCGGCACCTGGGCCGCCGCCGAATGGGCGATCCGGTTCTACGAGCGCCACGGCTTCGAGCTCGTCACGCCGCAGCTCAAGGACGAGCTCCTGCGCGCCTATTGGAAGATCCCCGAGCGCCAGATACAAACGTCCGTCGTGCTCGCGAACCCGCCCTTTACGCCTTCCCTCGCCCCCACTCTGGCCGCGGCCGGTTGAGGTCGAAGGCGGCGGCGAGCACGAGCGTCGCGGTCCAGCCGGTGACTGGATCGAGCTCCAGCGGCTCACCACCGCCGATGATGTTTGCGATGAACCAGATCACGAACCAGGCGATGGTCATGGCACCTCCGATTGGGTTGCGGACTGGTACGGAGAATGCCGACAACTCAACCACCCACGCGATCGCCCAGGGGGCTTCCCCGGCTTGCTTCTGCTTCTCGCGCAAGGGAGGAGCGTCCCCTCGGAGCCTCCGGGCTCCTGCTGGTCGTCCGCAGCAGGCATCTCGCGTGGCCGAGCGGGCGGGCCCGCTCCTGTGGAAGAGGGAAGCGTGCCCGAACTCCTGGTAGAACCGACAGATGGTGGAAGCGGCCGAACGGACAGGCGACGTCGCCGGGCTGCAAGTCCACTGGCGGGAAGTCCCTGCTGCACATGCCGCGCGGATCATGTACGTCCACGGCAACCCAACCGCGTCGTGGGACTGGCTGCCGTTCCTCGAGCGGGGCGGCGGCGTGGCGCCCGACCTCCGGGCTTCGGCGAGTCAGCGAAGCCCGCCGACTTCGACTACTCGAACGAGGGCTACGCCGACTGGCTTGAGGCGTTCACCGACGCCGTCGGTCTCGATCGTCAGCACGAATCCGCACGCGGCGCCCGGCCGACGTCGACGCGCGTGTCCCGGCCACATCCAGATCAAGTAGAACCCGAGACGGAAAGGAGCCGACCTGATGGAGAAGACGACAACGCCCGGGAAGCCCGCGAGCTGGGGCGCCCCCGGCGAGCCTCTCGGGCCCTACGAGGAGGTCACCCTGCACGGACATACGGTCGGGTTCCAGGCCGCCGGCGAGGGGCCACTGCTGGTGCTGCTGCACGGGATCACATCGACCTCGG
>DATAFB010000077.1:0-4396 GCA_036257695.1 Solirubrobacterales bacterium
AGGATCGCCGCCTGGGGCGGGTTGATGACAGCGGCGAAGTTGGTGATCCCGTACATGCCGAGGTTCGAGACCGTGAACGTGCCGCCCGACAGCTCCGGCGGGGTGATCGAGCCGTCGCGCACGCGCGCCGCCAGCGCCCGCGACTCGGCGGCGATCTGTCGCAGGCCCTTGACGTCGGCGTCGAACACGGTCGGGACGACGAGCGCGTCCCGGGCGGCGACCGCGACGCCGACGTTGACGCGCGAGTAGGTCTCGACGCGGCCGTCGCGATAGGCGCCGTTGGCGCGCGGGAACTCGCGCAGCGCCAGCGCGCACGCCTTGACGACCATGTCGTTGAAGGAGGGGACCGGCTCGCCCTCGGCCGCCTGCTCCTTGAGCCTCGCCCGGCCCGCGACGGCGCGCGACATGTCGACCTCGGCCTCGAGGTAGAAGTGCGGCGCCGTCGCCTTCGACTCCGCCATCCGCCGCGCGATCGTCTGCTGCAGCTTCGTCAGCTCGACGACCTCGACCTGGCCCTTGGCGGTCTCGGGCCGCTCCGAGGTTCCGGGAGTCGGCCCTGCAGTGACCGCACCAGGAGCTTGCTCCTGGGGCGCCTTGATTTCGGGAGCAGTCGGCGCGGCCTCGGCGGCGCGTTCGACGTCGGCTTTGATGATCCGCCCGCCTGGGCCGGACCCCTGCAGCGCCGTCAGGTCGAGCCCGCGGTCGCGCGCGATCCGACGGGCGATCGGCGACGCCTTCACCCGCCCGTCCCCGGCGGGCGCCGGCGGTGCGGGGGCCTCGATCGGTGGCTCGGCGGTCGCGGTCGGGGCCTCGGGGGCCTCGGGCTCGGGAGCGGCCTCGGCCTCCGGCTCCTCCTCGGACTCCTCGTCGGCGGGCTCGGGCTTGCGCCCGGCGCCGTCGCCGGCGGGAGCCTCGCCGGGCTCGCCCACACGAGCGATCGGCTCTCCGATCGGCAGGGTGTCGCCCTCCTCCGCGACGATCTCGATCAGCGTCCCGGCGGTGTCGGCCTCGTAGACCATGTTCGCCTTGTCGGTCTCGATCTCGACCAGCTCGTCGCCGACCGCGACCTCGTCGCCCTGCGACTTGATCCACCGCAGGACAGTCCCCTCCTCCATCGAGTCGGACAGACGGGGCATCACGATGTCAACCATTCCGCTCGAATCCTCCGCTTCGCGTCCGGTTCGAGCGGGTCGCCGCCAGGCTCATCGCGATCCCTCCAGGGTCGCCAGCGCCGCGCTGACCACGTGCTCGGCGTGCGGGATCGCTGCCTGCTCCAGCCGCTTCGAGTACGGCATCGGGACGTCGGCCCCGGTCACGCGCTGGATCGGGGCGTCGAGGTAGTCGAAGGCCTGCTCCTGGATCAGGGCCGCGAGGTTGGCGCCGACGCCGCCGTGCGGCCACCCCTCCTCGACGACCACGGCGCGGTTCGTCTTGCTGACCGACTCCACGATCGTGTCGAGGTCGAGCGGCCGCAGCGTCCGCGGGTCGATCACCTCGGCCTCGACCCCGTGCTCGCTCGACAGCGTCTTCGCCGCCTGCTGCGCGGTCTGCGCCATCCGCAAAATCCCGATCACGGTCACGTCGCCTCCCTCGCGCCTCACCGCCGCGCGGCCGAACGGGAGCAGCTCGTCGTCGCCGTCGTCGGGGATCTCGCCGCGCGCCCCGTACAGGGTCTCGTGCTCGATGAAGATGACGGGGTTGTCGTCGCGGATCGCGGCCTTCAGCAGCCGCTTGGCGTCGTGCGGCGTCGAGGGGCAGGCGACGAGCAGGCCCGGAATCTGCAGGTACATCGCCTCGAAGTTGTGCGAGTGCGTCGGGCCGAGCTGGTGGCCGCCCCCGCCCGGCATCCGGATCACGAGCGGCACCCGCACCTGGCCGTTGAACATGTACGGGATCGCCGCCGCGTGGTTGACGATCTGGTCCATCGCCAGCAGCGAGAAGTTGACGGTCATGATCTCGACCACGGGCCGCAGCCCGACCATCGCCGAGCCGACGCCGGTGCCGACGATCGTGTTCTCGGAGATCGGGGTGTCGCGCACCCGCCGCTCGCCGAACTCGTCGAGCAGGCCCTCGGTGACCTTGAACGCGCCCTGGAAGACCCCCACGTCCTCTCCAATCACGAACACGCGCTCGTCGCGGCGCATCTCCTCGAACAGCGCCTGGTTCAGCGCCTCGCGCATGCGGACGACCGTCAATCCGGCCTCCTGCGCCGGCTGCGCTCGGGCTGGCCGGCATACGCCGCGCCCGCCTCGGCGAGCTTGCGCGCCTCACCCTCGGCGCCGATCTCGCGCTCTCGCTCGCCCGGATGCGGCTCCGGCGTGCGCTCGTCGACCGCATACCAGCTGCCCTCCCCGACCACGTACAGGTTGTCGTACAGCGACTCGAGCGGCGGCTCGGGCGAGGCGTCGGCGAACTCGACCGCGGCGAGCACGCGCTCCTCTGCCCGGGCCCTCATCTCGTCGAGCTCGCCCTCGCCCAGCATCCCCTCCTGCTCGAGCCGCTGCGCGAAGACCAGGATCGGGTCCTTGCGCCGCCACTCCTCCACCTCCTCCTTGGTGCGGTACACCTCGGGGTCGGCGGCGGAGTGGCCGCGGAAGCGATATGTGAACGCCTCGAGCAAGGTGGGCCGTCGCTCCTCGCGCGCGAGCCGGATGCGCTCGGCGATCGCGTCGCGGACCGCGACGATGTCCATGCCGTCGACGCGCTCGCCGGGGATCCCGTAGCCGAGCGCCTTCTTCGACATGTCGGTGACCGCCGAGTGGCGCTCGACCGAGGTCCCCATCCCGTAGAGGTTGTTCTCGACCAGGAACACGATCGGCAGCTTCCACAGCGCCGACAGGTTCATCGTCTCGCCGAAGTTGCCGGTGTTGACGGCACCGTCGCCGAACGCGCACACGACGACCGAGTCCTCGCCCTTGTAGTCGCACGCGAGGCCGAGGCCGGCCGCCAGCGGCAGGTTGCCGCCGACGATCCCGTACCCGCCCATGAACCGGCGCTCGATGTCGAACATGTGCATCGACCCGCCGCGGCCCCGGCAGCAGCCGTCCTCGCGCCCGAACAGCTCCGCCATCACGGCGTCGGGAGAGGTGCCGCGCGCGATCGCGTGCCCGTGCGTGCGGTAGGTGCCGATCAGGTAGTCGTGCGCCTCCATCACCGAGGTCGTGCCGACGATCGTCGCCTCCTCGCCGATCGCGAGGTGGAGGAATCCGCCGATCTTGGCGCGCTGGTACTGGCGCCCCGCCTCCTCCTCGAAGCGGCGGATCAGCAACATCGTCTCGAGCAGCTCGCGCGCCGTCGCCGCGTCGGGGAGCGTGCCGGTCTGGGTGCCGTGGCCGTCGGCGCCGGACGGTTGTTCGACGGCGGCCGGCTGGGCGCTGTCCGGGTTTTCTGCCACCGCTCCTCGCAGTCTAGGAGCGCGCGGCCTCCGCCGCGCGCTCGAGTTGGTCGTCGCCCCAGTACGGCTCGTCGGCGACGACGACGGTCGGCACGCCCTGTACTCCGAGGTCGCCGGCGCGCTCGGTCGCCTCGCGGAGCGCCCCCTTGACGGACTCGCGCTCGACGGCGGCGGTCACGGCGCGCGGGTGCATCTCGGCCGCGGCCGCGGCGAGCAGCACGTTGTCGGGGTCGGTGAGGTCACGACCGGCGGCAAACGCCTGGCGGAAGGCGGCGAGCGAGAACGCGACGACCCTGCCGATCTGCTTCGCGTAGGTGGCGACGCGCATCGCATACAGCGTGTTACCCGGAAAGGGATCCGGCCACCGCAGCGGTGCAAGGCTGCGCTCGGCCGCCCGGCGCTCGACCTCCGCGAGGCCGTCGGCGCGCCCGGGCCCGTTCGCCCACGAGTCGCGGCCGAAGCGCTTGAACAGCCCGCCGAGGAGCACCGGCTGCCATTCCGGCGGCTCGCCCAGCTCGGCGGCGAACAGCGCATTGACCCGCTCCGCGGCGAGGTACGCGTATGGCGACCCGAGATCGAAGAAGAAGGTCGGCCTATTGATGGATGGCCCAGCCATCCACGGCGCGGGCGGCGTCCAGGACCGCCTCGGAGATCGTTGGGTGGGGGTGGATGATCCGCGCCAGCTCCTGGTATCCGCCCTCGAGCGCGCGCGTGTCGACGAGCTCGGAGATCATGTCGCAGGCGACGTTGCCGACGATGTGCGCGCCGAGCAGCTCCCCGTACTCGGCGTCGGCGACGATCTTCACGAACCCGACGCGGTCGTCGTACACCGAGCCGGCTCCTACTGCGCCGAGCTTGAAGCGGCCGACCTTGATCTCCCTCCCGGTCTCCTTCGCCTGCGCCTCGGTGAGCCCGAAGCTCGCGACCTGCGGGTGGCAGAACGTCGCCGCCGGGATCCCTTCCGGGTCGAGCGGATGGGTCGGATGGCCGGCGATCGTCTCA
>DATAFB010000078.1:0-5174 GCA_036257695.1 Solirubrobacterales bacterium
CGAGACCGTCGACGTGACGATGACGGACTTCAAGTTCGACCCCAAGGACCCGACGGTGAAGCCGGGTGAGGTCACCTTCGACGTCGTCAACGACGGCGAGACGCTCCACAACATGGAGGTCGAGGGGCCGAGCGGCGAGGCCGAGCTGCCGGAGGACCTGCAGCCGGGCGACTCTGGCTCGTTCAAGGTCGATCTCAGCGAGCCGGGCAAGTACCGGTTCTACTGCCCGGTCGGCAATCACGAGCAGCTTGGAATGGTCGGGGAGGTGACGGTCCAGGGCTGACACCCGCCACCTGATCGCGGGCGGCGCGGGGCTGCGAGGTCCCGCGCCGTTTCAGCGCGAGACGGTGTCCTCGATCACCTCGGGTGACAGGTCGTCGAGTGACTCGAGCACGACGTCGGTGGCGGCGAGCGCCTCGGGCTCGGGCGGGAAGGCGCGATTGGGGATCGCGACGACGCCGAGGCCGGCGGCGCGCGCGGCGAGCAGCCCGTTGGTCGAGTCCTCGACCGCCGCCGACCGGCGCGGGTCGACGCCGAGTTGGCGCGTCGCCTCGAGGTAGACGTCCGGCGCGGGCTTGCCCCGGTCGACCTCCTCCGACGACACCGTGACCTCGAACAGCTCCGCGATTCGCGCCAGCTCGAGCACGAGGTCGATGATGGGGCGGTTCGAGGACGAGGCGAGGCCGAGCGGCCACCGGTCGCGGATCCGGCGCACCGCCTCCACGGCTCCCGGCAGCAGCGGCAGCTCGCGGCGATAGCGCTCCTCGACCCGGCGCACGACCTCGGCCGAGACCTCCTTCGGCGACAGCGGCACGCCGAGCTCGTCGCTCATGTACCGCGACCACTCGGTCGAGCTCATCCCCATCATCTCGTGCTGCGCGCCGAGGTGCCAGCGCCCGCCGGTCTCGCGGGTCAGCTGCTCGCGAACCTCGTCCCACACCTGCTCGGAGTCGACCAGCACCCCGTCGAGGTCGAACGTGACCGCCTCGGTTGTCACGGCGCGGCGTCGCCCGACACGGTGACGTGGATGGCGCTGGGCTCGACTGCGTAGTCGATCACCCCGAGCGCCTGGAGCCGGTCGAGGACGAACTGAAACGAGCTCGCCTGCGCGTCGCTCTCGTATTCGCGCAGGACGTCGAACGACCATCCCGTCGTGTGCAGCGAGTAGGCGCCCGTCGCCTCGGGGTTCTTTCGCCCGAGCTGCTTCTGGTACGAGCGGTCGCGCACGGCGCTGGTCACGATCAGCGACCCCGAGTCCTCGTTCAGGGCCCGCACCCAGCCTCCGGTCAGGATCAGCGTCCGCAGCGCCTCCGGCCGTAGGCCGCGGTACAGCGCCCGGTCCGCCTCCAGCTTCGGCGCCAGCTCGCCGACTCGGTCGTCGAGCACGAGCCCCAGCCTTTCCCCCTCGGGGATCGGGACGACGTCGCCGTCGCGCCACGCGTCCGCGAGCTCGTCGGGATCGTCGAAGACCTCGGTCTCGGCGCGGGGATGGAAGACCTCCTCTGCCGTCGCCTTCGCGCCGTGGAGGCGCTCGAGCCGGCGAAGCTCGGCCCTGTCGGTGCGGTACATCCGCATGATCTCCCGCGACGCGAGCACCTTCCAGTAGTACTCGCTCGACTCGTCGCCGAAGCCGGCCAGCAGGTCCCACGACTCCGGGTTGTTCGAGGGCGAGGAGTCGAAGAACAGCTGCGCGTAGGTGAGCCCCTCGTCGGCGACGAGGTCGGTGACGCGCCCGTCCGACCCCGTGTAGGCGCGGATCACGTTCTGGAGGTTGCCGATTCCCATGTGGTAGGAGGCGATCGCGAGGTCGTCGGCGCCCCCGAAGCGTCCCCGCGCGATGTCGAGGTAGCGAACCGCGCCGTCGAGCGCCTTGCGGGGGTCGAACCGCTCGTCGACCTTCGCCCGCGCGCGCAGCAGCCGGTCCACCTGGTCGAGCTCGTCCCTGCGCAGCGCGCGCCTGGCCTGCACCGTCAGCGCGCGGCTGCGCTCGAGGTCCACCCTCATGCCGAGCAGCGCCTGGCCTGTCGACGCAAGGATCTGGACGAGGCCCGAGGCGAGCGCCGGGTCGTTGCCGGCGATCACCTCCGGGCGCCCGGCGCTCTCGAGGAACACCATCGCCTCGAGCAGGTCGGGGTCCGTCTCGGTGCCGGCGGTCGCCGCCTCGATCTCGTCCCGGAACCTCGCCACCCGCTCGGCGGTCGCGGTCGCCCCGCCGGGGCTGTTCGCGAACACGACGTGCGACAGGCCCGCGGTCGCGCGCCGCTCGAACTCGTCGCGGCGGGCGTCCTCGTACGCGAACGGCTCGCCCTCGGCGTAGTCGGTCGCGGCGCTGATCCCGGGCGACCCGCCTCCGCCGACCCCGGTCGCCGACGCGAGCCCGAGCAGCGTCACCGCCGCGATCACGGCGAGCGCGATCGCGGCGAGCGGCGCGCGCAGCCGTCTCATGCGCACGCCGGCTTCACCCGGTTTGAGCTCCCGCCACGGGCAACATCGAGTGAACCCAGCTTTGCACGCGAGGCCACCCCGCACGTGCCACACCCCGGCGCGGCGGGCCGATAGGCCTCCCCTGTTAGGTTCACGGCGTGCGCACCGAGGCTCGGTTCCCAGGGGTCGGCACCAAGGCCGGGCACTACGAGAGCCTCTACATCAAGGCGTCCCGCCCCGAAGGAGGGCTCGGGGTGTGGATTCGCCACACGGTCCACAAGCGCCCCCGGGCCGAGCCGACGGCGTCGCTTTGGTTCACGCTCTTCGACGCCGAGGCCGATGGCCCGGTGGCGGCCAAGAGCACCTATCCGGCGACCGAGCTGGCGGCCGGCGACGGCGCATACGTCCGCGTCGACGGCGCCGTGCTCGAGCCGGGGGGCGCGCGGGGCGAGATCGCGGTCGAGGGGCTCGAGGCGAGCTGGGACCTCGCGTTCGCCGACCACTCCGAGCCGCTGCGCCACCTCCCCTACGGGTGGATGTACCGGGCGCCGCTGCCGCGGACCAAGTTCCTGAGCCCGTATCCCAACGCCCGCTACAGCGGACGGCTCGAGGTCGCCGGTCGCGAGATCGAGCTGCGGGAGTGGCCGGGGATGATCGGCCACAACTGGGGCGCCGAGCACGCCGAGCGCTGGACGTGGGTCCAGGGGGGCCGGCTGAACGGCTCCGACGACGGGTACTTCGACATGGCGGCGGGGCGGATCCGGCTCGGGCCGTGGACGACGCCGTGGGTCGCGAACGGGCTCCTGGTCGTCGACGGCGAGCTTCACCGGCTCGGCGGGCTCGATCGCGTGCGCAGCACCGAGATCGACGATGCGCCGACGAGCTGCGGGTTCGAGCTCGGCGGCGACGACGTCTCGGTGCGGGGCCGGGTCCAGGCCCCCGCCAAGGACTTCGTCGCGTGGCGCTACGCCGACCCCGAGGGCGGCGAGCACAACACGCTGAACTGCTCGATCTCCGACCTCGAGCTGACCGTCGAGCGACCCGGAGCGGATCCGCTGCGGCTCGCGGCCCGCGGGGGGGCGGCGTACGAGATCGGCATGCGGGAGACTGACCACGGAATCCCGGTTCAGCCGTACGCGGACGGGTAGTACGCTGCTGAGAGTGGCGACCGAGACGATCCAGGCGACCAACCAGCAGCTCCTGATAGGAGGAGAGCGCCTCGAGACCGGCGAGTGGTCGGAGGTGCTAAGCCCCTACGACGACACCCTCGTAGGGCGCGTTCCCAAGGCCGACGCGGCGGTCGTCGACCGCGCGGTCTCGACCGCGCAGCAGACGTTCGAGGCCGGCGGCTTCCCCCAGCACGAGCGGGCCGAGGTGCTCGAGCGCGCGGCGGAGATCGTCGCCGAGCGCGAGGACGACCTCACGCTCTCGATCGCCGCCGAAGCGGGCAAGCCGGTGAAGACGGCCCGCGTCGAGGCGCAGCGCTGCGTCGGGACGCTGAGCTATTCGGCGATCGTGGCTCGCACGCTCGCCGGCGAGGTCGTGCCGATGGATGGCTCGGCGGCGGGAGCGGGCAAGCTCGGGATCGTGATCCGCGTCCCGTACGGGGTCGTCGCCGCGATCACGCCGTTCAACTTCCCCCTCAACCTCGTCGCCCACAAGGTCGGCCCGGCGATCGCCGCCGGCAACTCCGTCGTGCTGAAGCCCGCCGGCCAGACGCCGATCTCGGCGATCAAGCTCGCCGAGGCGTTCGTCGACGCCGGGCTACCGCCCGGGTGGCTGAACGTCGTCTGCGGCTCGGGGTCCGAGATCGGAGGCGTTCTGACGGACGACGACCGCGTCAAGGCGATCAGCTTCACCGGCTCGGCGCCGGTCGGATGGGACATCCGCGCTCGGGCGGCGCGCAAGAAGGTCAACCTCGAGCTCGGCTCCACCGCCCCGTTGGTCGTGCACGAGGACGGCGACTGGGAGACGGCGGCCGACAAGGCGCAGCTCCATGCCTACTCGCACGCCGGCCAGAGCTGCATCTCGGTCCAGCGCATCCTCGTCGCGGACGCGATCGCCGACCGCTTCACCGAGCGCTTCGTGTCCAACGTCGAGGGCCTGGTGGTAGGCGACCCGCTGGACCCGGACACCGACGTCGGGCCGCTGATCTCCCACGGAGACCGCGACCGCGTCAAGGAGTGGATCGACGAGGCGGCGTCGAGCGGCGGCGAGATCCTGACCGGCGGCGAGCTGACTGACGACGACCGCTGCCTCGAGCCGACCGTGCTGCGCGAGCCGCCGCGCGAAGCCCGGGTGTGGTGCGACGAGATCTTCGGCCCGGTGGCGACGCTGCACTCGTTCGGCTCCGCCGAGGAGGCGATCGAGCTCGCCAACGACGCCCGCTTCGGGCTCCAGGCGGGGGTCTTCACCCGCGACATCGGGCTCGGGCTCGACGCCGGACGCCGGCTCGAGTACGGCGCCGTGCTGATCAACGAGGTGCCGACCTTCCGCGCCGACCAGATGCCCTATGGCGGCGTCAAGGACTCGGGCAACACGCGTGAGGGCCCCGCGTACTCGGTCCGCGAGCTGACCGAGGAGCGCCTGATCACGCTCGAGCCCTAGTTCCGCGCTAGGCCTCCGGC
Source organism: Solirubrobacterales bacterium (assembly GCA_036257695.1). Lineage (GTDB taxonomy): Bacteria > Actinomycetota > Thermoleophilia > Solirubrobacterales > 70-9 > DASPWW01. Next base: position 5,052 of record DATAFB010000078.1, read on the forward strand.
GCCGCCTGCGCCGGTCCCGGCGGCTCCGAGCTGCCGCCGAGCGAATGAGCGGGCGGGCCCATTGGGCCGGTCGGCACCCAGCCGCGGTACATCCGCACAAGGACAAGGAGTCCGACGAGGCCC
>DATAFB010000093.1:0-4970 GCA_036257695.1 Solirubrobacterales bacterium
CGCGATCGCGGCCAGGTACATGAGCACGCGGTGGGTGAGGTGCACGTCGACCATCTCGTCCATCCCGAACGGCAGGAACTCGCCGGCGCAGCCCGGGAACTCCTTCCCGCACGCGAGGTGGGCGCCCGCGACCGGGGCGCCCTCGGCGCCCTCGCCCTCGGTCCCGGCCATGTAGCCGCCGGCGACGATCGTCACGAACAGAAGCGCGACGGCGGTGACGGCGAGCGGGCGCAGCGCGCCGCCGGGCTGGGCGGCGGCCGGGCTGCCCTCGAGCGTCGCCCGCCGCACGGCGAGCAGGATCGCGAGCAGCAGCATCGCGAGGCCGAGGTGCGCCGCGACCAGCACCTCGTGCAGGTTGTTCTCGACCGTCAGCCCCCCGAGCGCGGCCTGCACGAGGACGAGCACCCCCGCGGCCACGGTCCCGCGCACCAGCCATCGGTGAGCGCGCAGCCGCGTCAGCGCCCGCCACGCCAGGACGAGGATCAGGATCGCGACGACGCCGGCGGCGATGCGGTGCGTGAACTCGATCACGGCGTTGGTCTCGATGAACGGGACGACCCGGCCGCCGCACAGGGGCCAGCCGTGGGTTCCGCTCCCCGCGGGGCCGCACCCGAGCCCCGAGTCGCTCACGCGCACGATGCCGCCGATCACGATCAGGACGAACGTGGCGACGATCGTGAGGTTGACGAGACGGCGGAACCGCGCGAGCTCGGCCACGCCCTGGTCGGCGACCTTGCGCATCCGTTTCAGGCTACAGGCGGCCCCGCCTGCCTCGCCGGTTCTCGGTGCGGCTGCTCGACGACGGCGGAGCGGCGGTCGACGGCGTCGCGGATGTCGCGCAGCGGCTCGGTCCCCCGCACGTCCGGGATCACGTCGAAGTTGTGGGGCGGCGGAGGCGAGAGCGCGAACCACTCCAGCGTCGAGCCGCGCCACGGGTCGGCGCCGGCGCGAACCCCCCGCCGCGCGGAGTAGGCCGCGTTGCCGAGCGTCAGCAGGATGCCCGCGGCGAGGACGAACGTGCCGACGCTGGCGACGAGGTTGTAGGTGCCGAGATCGTCGCCGTCGTAGTAGCGGTAGATGTCGACGGGCTGCCCGTCGAGCCCCGCGAGCGCCATCCCGATCGCCATCACGTGGACCCCGACGAGGATCGTCCAGAACGAGGCGCGCGCCAGCCCCTCGCCCATCAGCCGTCCGGTCAGCTTCGGGAACCAGTAGTGGAGCGCCGCGAAGCCTCCGAGCACCGCGCCGCCGACGAGGGCGTAGTAGGTGTCGGCCTGCGCGATCGTGGTGCTGTCGAGCAGCCACCCGACGGGGATCACCGAGTACGTCAGCTCGCCGGCGAGGCCGAACGCGATCGTGCTGATCGCTCCGAGCGCGAACAGCAGCGGCGCCCGCAGCCGCAGCGACCCGTTCCAGATCGTCGCCACCCAGTTGAAGATCAGCAACCCGACCGGGATCGTCAGCGCGACCGCGGCCGCCATCGCGAAGTAGGTCCACCCGATCGGGATCGGCGCCGTGTACATGTTCTGCATCCACGCCAGCAGGCCGAGCGGGCCCACCGCAACGAAGCAGCGCGCGATCGCGCGGTGGCTGAAGATCGGCTTGCCGGAGAAGGTCGGGAGGATCTCCGAGATCGCTCCGAACGCGAACAGCAGGACGACCACATACGTGCCGGTGAAGAAGAACCAGCTCAGGTGCTGCCATAGGATCGGCGAGCCACCCTCGCCGGCGTCGAAGAAGACGCCGTCGAACTGGCGGTCGATCAGCAGCATCGCGCACGCGGCGACCATCACCGCGCCAGCGACGATGACGACGTAGCCCGACACGGTCGCAGCCCACGAGAACAGCGGCATCCGCCGCCACGCCATCCCCGGCGCGCGCTGGGTGTGGATCGTCGTCAGCAGGTTGATCGCGAACAGCACGAACCCGAGCGTCGCCAGCCCGACGCCGACGATCCACGCGTCGACGCCGGCGGTCGGCGAGAACGCGGTGTCCGACAGCGGCGGCAGCGGATTGGTGCCGGCGTCCGGCGGCCGGTAGAGGAAGCTGGCGTACAGGGTGATCCCGCCGGCGAGGTAGAGCCAGAAGCTGAGCGCGCCGAGGCGAGGGAAGGCAGTGCCACGGGCGCCGATCTGGAGCGGGACGACGTAGCCCATGAGGCCGAGCGCCAGCGGGACCGCGAACAGGACGACCGCCGTCGCCCCGTACGCCGACATCAGCTGGTCGAAGATCTCGGCCGAGATCATCGTGTTCTCGGGGACGATCAGCTGCACCCTCATCAGCACCAGCTCGCACACTGCGAGCACGAGGAAGCTCAGCGCGGCGCCGACGTACAGCAGCCCGACCGCCTTGTGGTCGCCGCTGGTGGCGAGCTGGACCCACGCCGGCCGCCGCTCGGGGTAGCCGTCGGTGACGACCTCGGGTCGCGGGGGGAAGATCGCGGTCGGCGGGGTGCTCATTCCTGCGCCCCCCCGGCCGCCGCCGCCTCGGCGCCGGCGAGCTCCTGGACCCGCTGCTGGACGGCGTCCTGGGCATCCTGGATGTCGTTGCTCTGCTGGTCGAGCCACGCCTCGTACTCGGGCACCGGCACCGCCCTCACCCGGGCCCGCATCGCCGCGTAGCCCGTCCCGGAGAAGGCCGCCGACTGGCCTTCGTAGGTGCCCTGCTCGTCGGCGCGGAACCAGGTCTGGTTCCCGCGCCCCGGCACGGCGTCGAACTTGCCGCCCAGCTCGGGGATCCACCATCGGTGGACGACGTCGGTCGACTCGAGCTGGAGCTGGACCGTGGTGTCGACCGGAACGACCAGCTCGTAGTAGCTGAACGTGCCGTCCGGATACTCGTAGCGCCACAGCCACTGCTGGCCCGAGGCGAGGATCCTGAGCGGCTCGGCCCCGCCGCTCGGAAGCGAGAGGTCGAGCTGCGCCGTGCGCGACGACGACGCCTCGAGCCCTTCCCGCCCCGACGGCTCGACGTCGCTGACACGAGTCGTCATCACGATCCCGAACACGAACACGGCTGCCGCGACCACGGCGAGGGGGCCCGCCGCGCGCAGCTGGATGCGCCGCCCCGCCCGGACGCGCGCCGGCTCGCGCCCGCGGCGGGCCCGGAAGCGGACGGCGGCGACGATCAGGGCGGCGTTGACGGCGACGACGATCACCGCGGCGATCGCGAGCAGCACCCAGTATGCGGTCGTCGAGTCGTCGGCGTTCGGCGACTGCCCCGCCTCGGGGGACAGCGGCACCGCGTGGGCGGCAGCGGGAAGCGCGGCGAGCGCTAACCCCGCGAGCGCGAGACTCGCGACCAGGCGTTTGCGGGCGCGATCCAAGGCGGGCGCATTCTATTCGCGCCGCTTGTCGCGCCGCGAACCCACCTGAAACTCAACAAGCGCCGTTGGGCCTGCAGCGGTACCGTTGAGTCAGCCGCGGGCTCCAGCAGCTTTCACACGAGGTCACAAGGCTCGCGTTCCTGCTCGGGGTCAAACGACCAACCTCTTCGAGGAGAGGCGCCCGCGGCCCACATTTCCGTGCTGCTCAGCGGTCGAACGAGAACCGCAGCCGGGCGCGCTCGAAGCGATCCACGTTCGCGGTCCCGACTGCGGTCGCCGGGGTGAGGCAGCCGGCGCGGTCCGGGGTCGCGCCGTCCTCCGCCATCAGCAGCCCGGCCTCGCCGAGGAGGCGCGCCGTGGCGAGATACCCGGGCTGGCCCTCGGCGTCGACGCCGCTGCGCACCTCGTGGCCGCCGGTGGTCCGCGCCGACACCGACATCCGCCACCGCCATCCCTCGAGCCGATCCGGGGCGGGGCCGAACCCCGACGAGGGGAGGATCCTCCCCAGGCCCGTGGCGATCCGGCGGCGAAGCTCGGGCCGCGCCCTGGTCGCCTGCGCGAACGCGATCTGCGGTGCCGCGATCGCCCCGGCGGCGGCGTAGCGCAGCGGCAGCGTGGTGCCGGACCCGGGGAGCGCGAATCCCTCGCGGTAGCGGAACGGCCTCGGGTCCTCGCCGCGGTCGGCGGCGAGCAGCGTCGCGGTGCGGTGGATCACCGCCGGGTTGATGTAGGCCGACGGCAGCATCGGTCCGACCACGGTGTCGCCGCGCCGCCGCGGAGAGTGGGAGATCGGGCTCACCGCCCGCACCTGCCCAGCTACGCCCTCGTCGGGGATCAGCGCCCCCGGGTCGCGCGCCCGCTCGGCGCTCGGGTCGGCCACCATCGCCGCCAGGCTCTGGAGCGTGCCGCCCGACAGGTCGGAGAGGTGGGGCGGCCCGCCCGGCGTCGTCCACGTGGCCTCGAGGTCCGCCTCCGAGAGGCCCTCGTCCCAGCGCTCCCGCGCCGCCTCGGCCGCCAGCAGCACGCAGAGATCGGGCGGCAGCGCCTCGAACCCGCATACCTGGACGATCTTCACCCCGGCGGCGGTCGCGGGCTCGTGGAACTCGTCGATCATCCGGCGCGCGAACGGGATCTCGCCGGTCAGGTCGGCGTAGTGGGCGCCGCGATCGACGCACGCCTCGATCACCGGGCGCGCGGTCGGCGTGTACGGGCCGACGAGGTTGAGCACGACGCGGGTGCGCGTCGCGAGCGCCGCCAGCGAGCCGGGGTCGCCGACGTCGGCGACGATCGTCTCCGGCGCGCCGGTGCCCTCCTCGGCAAGCACGGCTTCGACCCGCGATGCGTCGCGGCCCGCGGCCGCCCAGCCGCCGTCGGGCCTCTGCTCGGCCAGGTACCGGGCGACGCGCCGCCCCGTCACGCCGGTCGCCCCGAGCACGACGACGTCGAGCTCGCGCTCAGTCATGGGCGGACGATACTTCGGGGTGGCGGAGCCGGTAGCGCCCCTCGCCGTAGCCCCACGTCTCGTAGGCGATCATCAGCCACAGCAGCGCGGTGACCCCCGCGAGCGTCGCGAGCGCCGAGATCTCCTGGGCGACGGGGATGAGCGCCACCAGCAGCACGGCGAGGGCGAGGCGTTGGCGGTTGA
>DATAFB010000151.1:0-5928 GCA_036257695.1 Solirubrobacterales bacterium
CGGACCATCGCCTGCCCGATCGTGATCGGGTGGTTGAAGACGGTCGACACCCGGCCGGCCAGCGAGTCGGGGTCGTGCGCGATCCCGAGCTGCTCGCGGACCGTGTTCGCGTCGAAGTACACGCGCTCGCACATGAGCCGCTCCCCCTCGAACATGAACGCCGCCAGGATCTGTACCTCCCACTGGCGCCCGGTGGGCGGCAGGCCGCGGTACGAGCCGAGGTGCGTCCCCCGCACCCACGCTTCGACGAGCACCGCCGCGTCGGCGTGGTGGATAGCGATCACCTCGTTGTGCTGGTCTGGGAACGCGGCCCGCGTCTCGTCGTAGTACGCCGACACCTCCTCGGGGCCGTCGTACACCTCCCCGGTCGCGATCAGCTCGTACCGCGGGTGGTCGAAGGTCGCGAGCGTGGCGTCGAACTCGTGCCGGTTCTCCGACTCCATGTGCTCGCGCACGAGCGCCTCGCGCTTCTCGCGCAGCTCCTCGCTCACGGTCACGGCGAAATCCTATGCGTCCGGGGGCAGCCCAGCTTCGCGGAGCGCGCGGTCAGGGTCCAAATACACATCGAGACGGGTCGCACGGCCGTCGTGCAGCGTCCACACATGCGCGGCGGGCGTCTCGAGCTCCAGTCCGCCCCGGCCGGCCCCCCGGTAACGGGTGAACACCACCACCCTGTCGCCCGAGGCGAGGAAGCGCTCGGCCTCGCATCGCCACCGCTCCCAGCCGCTCAGCCAGCTACGCAGCGCCTTGTTCGCGTCGTCGGGCCGGTCGTAGACGCCAGCGATGTCGGGAAACTCGTCCGACCACGACCACACCATCCCGGGCCCGTACACCTCCGGCCCCGCGCTCCAGTCGCCCGCGCCCCAGGCGTCGTAGATCGGCCGCACAGCGGCGACGTTGGAGTCGGAAGGGTGCTCTTTCACGCCACCTCCATCACCATGCTGACGTCGAGCGCGCCGGCGGAGTGGGTCAGCGCCCCGACGGAGACGAAGTCGACGCCCGTGGCGGCAATCTCGCCGACGCCGTCGAGCGTGATCCCTCCCGATGCCTCGAGGGTCGCGACGGGGCCATGGGCCTGCGCAGCGGCGTCGCGGGCGGCGACCGCGGCGCGCAGCTCGTCCGGGCTCATGTTGTCGAGCAGCAGGCGGTCGGCGCCGGCGTCGAGCGCCTCGTCGACCTCGGCGGCGTCGCGGCATTCGACCTCGATCTCGCGCTCGCGGTTCGCGTCGCGGGCGCGCTCGACCGCCGCCGCGAGGCCGCCCGCGACGGCGATGTGATTGTCCTTGATCAGCACCGCGTCGTACAGGCCCATGCGGTGGTTGCGACCGCCGCCGGCGGCGACCGCGTCCTTCTCGAGCGCCCGCAGGCCCGGGGTCGTCTTGCGCGTGTCGAGCACCTCGACCCCGAACCCGTCGACCGCGCGCACGTAGCGCGCCGTGAGCGTGGCGATCCCCGACAGGTGGCAGAGCAGGTTGAGCGCGGTGCGCTCGGCGGCGAGCAGTGCGCGCGCCGGGCCGGTCACCGCGGCGACGTCCGCCGGAACCTCCTCGCGCCACTCGCCCTCCGGCGCCAAGCGCTCGAAACCGTCCGCCCCGGCCTGGCGAAACGCCTCCTCGGCGGCGTCGAGGCCGACGATCACGCCGGCCTGCTTCTGGACGAGCCGCGCCAGCGCGGTCGCGTCGGCCGGCACAACCGCGGACGAGGTGATGTCGCCCGCACCCAGGTCCTCGGCCAGCGCGCGCGCCACGAGCTCGCGCAGCTCCGCCCCGCTCACGCCGGTGTCCGCGGGAAGACCGCCATCGTCGCAGTGAACCCGTGGAGGAAGTTACGGCCCCCGACGGGGCCGATCTCCCCGGCGCAGAAGAACCCTCCGGCCGGCACCCCGAGGGCGTCGTCGACCGCAGTCGCGTCGTGGTCGGGGGCGTTGAACATGTGGGAGCCGCGACCGTTGCAGGTGAACAGCAGCGCGCCGGCCGCCCCATCTGCGACGAGCGCCTCGGCCTGCGCCGCCAGCGCCGCCCGCAGGTCCTCGTCCGCGGACTCCCCGTCGCGGACATGCAGCCGCACCGTCTGGCCGACTCGCACGGTCTCGCCGATCGCGATCGTGCCCGCCTCGGTGTCGGCGCCGATGATCGGCCGCACGAGGAAGTCGCCGCGCACGTAATCGGGCTTGTTCTCGTCGATCACCAGCCCCAGCATCAGCCCTCCGCGCGTCAGCTCCTGCTCGCGCGGCGGCAGCGACGAGATCGCCTCGCTCAGCCGCTCCACCGCCGGGCGGCTCGCGAGCTCCTCGATCACGTTGCCCTCGGCCGCCGTGATCGTCATCTCGGGCCCGACCGGGGCCGCACCCTGGGACACGCACGGCAGCACCGGCACCCCGGCCACGGAGCACGCGACGGCGCCGTCGGCGAGCACGTCTCCGTCGCGGAACAGCGTCCCCGCCCCGGCGACCGCGGCGCTGGCGAGCCCCCCGAGCACCGGAAGCTCGGGCCGGTCCTCGGCGAGCCGCGCCAGCAGCGGCTCGGTGGCGAACGTGTACGGGTCGGCGAGCAGGATCAGGCAGTCGCCCGGCAGCTCGCCGGGCACGCCGACCAGCTCGAGCTCGTCGGCCGCGCGCTCGACCCGGAAGTGGTGGGTGTGGATCTCGGCCTGCGGCATCGACGCAGCCCACACCACGGCGCCCGGCCCCTCCTCGATCTCGCGCCCGGCGCCGACGACGCCGCCAGCGCCGCACCCGATCAGGTGCGCGGGGTCGAGCCGCTCGTGAACGGTCGACAGGATCCACTTCGACAGTGGCAGGTGGGGAGCGGCGGCGAACAGCACGCACAGGTCGCACGGGGCGCCGAGCCCGCCGGCTGCCTCATCGGCGGCCTCGGAGAACGCCTCGACCGGATCGAAGCTCTGGGAGATGCCGACCGCGATCTTCACCGCCATCGGGTCAACGATACGCCGCGGGCGCTACCCCTCGCCGTCGCCCGCAGCCTGGAGCAGGTAGTCGCGGACGAACCCGTCGAGGTCCCCGTCGAGCACCCGCTGCGCGTCGCCGACCTCGTGCCCGGTGCGGTGGTCCTTGACCCGCGTCGAGGGGTGGAGGGTGTAGCTGCGGATCTGCGAGCCCCACTCGGCCGCCTTCTGCTCGCCGCGCTCGGCGGCGACCGCCTCGGCCCGCTTGCGCTCCTCCTCCTCGAGCAGCCGCGCCCGCAACAGCCGCATCGCGGTCGCCTTGTTCTGGGTCTGGGAGCGCTCGTTCTGGCACTGGACGACGATCCCCGTCGGCAGGTGCGTGATCCGCACCGCCGAGTCGGTCTTGTTGACGTGCTGGCCGCCGGCGCCCGAGGCGCGGTAGGTGTCGACGCGGATGTCCTCGTCGTCGATGTCGACCTCGACGTCGTCGTCGACGAGGGGCGCCACGTCGAGCTGTGCGAACGCGGTGTGGCGGCGCTTCTGGGCGTCGAACGGCGAGATCCGGACCAGGCGGTGCACGCCCCGCTCGGCCGCGAACAGGCCGTACGCGTTGTCGCCCCGGACGACGAACGTCGCCGACTTGATCCCCGCCTCCTCGCCGGGCGACGCTTCCTTCATCTCGACGTCGAACCCGCGGCTCTCGGCCCATCGCAGGTACATGCGCAGCAGCATCTCCGCCCAGTCCTGGGAGTCGGTGCCGCCGGCGCCGGCTCGCACCGTGACCACCGCGTCGCCGGCGTCGTAGCGGCCGCCGAACAGCCGCGCCTCCTCGAGCTCGGCGAGCCGGCGCTCGACCGAGGCGAGCTGGGATCCGAGCTCGGACGCGATCTCCGCGTCGTCGTCGGCGAGCTCGACCAGCTCGCTGAGGTCGGCGACGTCGGACTCGAGCGAGCGGAAGCCCTCCACCCGCCGCTGGGCGCGCGCGTGCTGGGCGGAGATCGCCGCGGCCTTCTCCTGGTCGTCCCAGAAGCCGGGCCGTTGCATCTCCTGCTCGAGGCGGCCTACCTCCTGCTCCAGCGCGGCTGGGTCAAAGGTAGTCCGCGAGCAGCTTGAGCTGGTCGCGGACCTCACCGAGCCGCGCCGATATGGCAGCCACCGGCACGTTCGCTTGCGAACTTGCCGCTTGATGTTGGTGCTCGGGCACTATGCGCCGTGGCACTTCTTGTACTTCTTGCCCGACCCACACCAGCATGGGTCGTTGCGCCCGATCTTCTCGTGCTCGTCCTTGACCCTGGTGCCGGTCTGGACGGGCTGCCCCGCGCGACCCGGCAATTTCGCTTGCGAACTTGCCGCTTGTTCCGCCTCGGGGGGCGCTCCGTCGCCCGCCGCCGTTCCCGTCGCCGAGCTCGCGCCCGCCGCGGCGGCGGCGCCGGCCTGCGACAACGCCGACGGCTGCTCCTGGCCGCCGCCCGAGTACTCGACGCCAGCCGGCTGCCGGGCGGGGGCGAACTGCTCCTCGGCCTGGGCCGGGGCGACGTCGACCTGGACGTGGAAGATCAGCCGCGCGAACTCCTCCCACACCGAGTGCATCAGCTCCTCGAACATCGAGAAGCCCTCGTTCTTGTATGCGACCAGGGGGTCGATCTGGGCGAACCCGCGGAGGTGGATGCCCTCGCGCAGGTAATCCATCTCGTACAGGTGCTCCTTCCACCTGTGGTCGATGACCTGGAGCAGGATCTGGCGCTCGAGGTAGCGCATCAGCTCGCCGCCGAACTCGGCCTCGCGGCGCTCGTAAGCCCCCGCCGCGTCCTCCTGCAGCGCCACGATCAGGCCCTCGCGATCGCCGCGCCGGGCGGCGTCGAGCTCGCCCATGTCGACCCCGAGCGGCCATAGCTGCTGCAGCTGGGCCTGGAGCCCGCCCAGGTCCCAGTCCTCGAACACCTCGCCGGGCGTGTAGGACTCGACGTTCCTCGCGACCACGTCGCCGAGCTCGGTGCGCGCCGCGTCGGACATGTCGCGGCCCTCGAGGATCTCGCGCCGGTACTTGTAGATCACCCGGCGCTGCTCGTTCATGACGTCGTCGTACTCGAGCACCCGCTTGCGGATCAGGAAGTTCTGCTGCTCGACCTTCTTCTGCGCGTTCTCGACCGTGCGGGTGAGCATCTTCGCCTCGAGCGGGTACTCCTCGCCGTGCTCGTCCTTCGGCCCCAGCCGGTCGAGGATCTTGTAGATCCGGTCGCCGGCGAACAGCCGGATCACGTCGTCCTCGGCCGACAGGTAGAACCGCGACTCGCCCGGGTCGCCCTGGCGGCCGGAGCGTCCGCGGAGCTGGTTGTCGATCCGGCGCGACTCGTGGCGCTCGGTCCCGCAGATGAACAGCCCCCCCGCCTCGATCACCTTCTCGGCCTCGGCGGCGCAGCGCTCCGCGAGCTGCGGCAGCAGCGCCTGCAGCTCCTCGTCGTAGCTGTCGTCGTCCGGGGACACCCCGAGCTTGCGCAGCTCCGTGCGCGCCAGCCCATCGGGGCTGCCGCCGAGCATGATGTCGACGCCGCGTCCCGCCATGTTGGTCGCGATCGTCACCGCGCCGGTGCGGCCCGCCTGGGCGATCGTCTCCCCCTCGCGCTGCGCGTGCTCGGGCTTCGCGTTCAGCACCACGTGCTCGACGCCCGCGCGCTTGAGCTCCGCCGACAGCATCTCCGAGACCTCGACCGACACGGTCCCGACGAGGATCGGCTGGCCGCGCTCGTGGCGCTCCTTGATCTCGCCCAGGACCGCCTTCCACTTCCCGCCCTTTGTCTTGTAGATCTGGTCGTTGTGGTCGTCGCGGATCATCGGCCGGTGGGTGGGGATCTCGACGACCGGGATCTTGTAGATCTTCATGAACTCGGTTCCCTCGGTTAGGGCGGTCCCAGTCATGCCCGCGAGCTTGTCGTAGAGGCGGAAGTAGTTCTGGAGCGTGATCGTGGCGAGCGTCTGGTTCTCCTCGCGGATCGCGACGCCCTCCTTGGCCTCGATCGCCTGGTG
>DATAFB010000106.1:0-5711 GCA_036257695.1 Solirubrobacterales bacterium
CGACTTCCCCGACACCGAGGTCGTGAAGCTGGAGCAGAACTACCGCTCCACGCAGACGATCCTCGACGCCACCAACTCGATCATCGCCAACAATCGCGGCCAGAAGCCGAAGCGGCTGTGGACCGACGAAGGCGGGGGGGATGCGGTCGAGATCGCGGAGCTCGGCGACGAGCACGAGGAGGCGCGCTACGTCGCCGGGGAGATCGAGCGCCTGGCGAGCGACGAGAATGTGGCGCGGTCCGAGATCGCGGTCTTCTACCGCACCAACGCCCAGAGCCGCGTGCTCGAGGACACGCTGGTCCGCTTCGACGTCCCCTACCAGGTGATCGGGGGGACGAAGTTCTACGAGCGGGCCGAGATCAAGGATGCGATCGCGTACCTGACCCTGCTCGCGAACCCGTCCGACAGCGTCTCGTTCGCGCGCGTCGTCAACTCCCCCCGGCGCGGGATCGGGCAGACCACCCAGGGCCGGCTGCTGTCGCACGCCAACACGACCGGCGACACCGTGTGGGACGTGGCCCGGAACCCCGAGAGCGTCCCCGGCCTCGGCTCGTCCGCGATCAAGGCCGTGACCCGGTTCGCGGACACGATGCTTACCCTGCGGCAGCGGGCCGACGCCGCCCCGCCGGTCGCCGAGCTGCTCGAGGCGACCCTGTCCGAGAGCGGCTACCTCGAGGCGCTCGAGGCCGAGCGCACGATCGAGGCCGAGGGGAGGGTCGACAACCTCCGTGAATTGATCGGGGTCGCGGGCGAGTTCGACGCTAACCGGGCGATCGAGGAGAGCTCTGCCGCGGGCGGCGAGATCGCTCCGCTGGACGAGTTCCTGCAGCAGATCTCGCTGTACACCGACCAGGACTCGCTGCGCGACAGCGAGGAGCTGGTGACGCTGATGACCCTCCACAACGCGAAGGGGCTGGAGTTCGACGCCGTGTTCATGATCGGGTGCGAGGAGGGCGTGTTCCCGCACTCGCGCTCGATCGAGGAGGGCAACCTCGAGGAGGAGCGCCGCCTGTGCTACGTCGGCGCGACCCGGGCGCGCCGCTCGCTGTGGCTGACGTTCGCGCGCCAGCGCAGCCTGTACGGGGCGCGCGGGTACAACCTGCCGTCGCGGTTCCTCGGCGAGATTCCCGACGAGCTGGTCACCCGCCACGCGACAGAGGCCACCGGATGGGGCGCGCAAGCCGGCGGCGCTGCCGCGCCGCGGCGCGAGCCCCACGCTCCGGTCGAGCTCGCGGTTGGCGACGACGTCGTCCACGCCAGCTTCGGCGAGGGGGTGGTGACGGGGATCGAGCCGGGGTCGGTGGTCGTCGTCCGGTTCGCCGGCGACGGCGGCGAGCGCAAGCTGATGGCCGACTACGCCCCACTGCGCAAGGCGGGTTGAGCTGGCCGGGGAGGTCATAGACGGGAAGGCCGTCGCGGCGGCGGTCCGTGCCGAGGTGGCCGCCGGCGCAAGCGAGTTCGCCACTCGGCAAGGGCGCCCTCCAGGCCTCGCGACGGTGCTCGTCGGTGACGATCCGGCCTCCCATGTGTACGTGGGTTCGAAGCGCAAGCTGTCCGAGGAGGTGGGGATGCGCTCGATCCACCATGAGCTCGACGGCTCGGCGCCCCGGCAGCAGCTGGTGGAGCTCGTCGACGATCTCGGCGCCGACGACGCCGTGGACGGGATCCTTGTCCAGCTGCCGCTCCCCGATCACCACGACCAGGACGCGGTGATCGCCCGCATCGTCCCCGAAAAGGACGTCGACGGGCTGACGGCGGCGAGCGCGGGGCTGCTCGCTCAGGGCCGCCCCGGGCTGGTTCCCTGCACCCCGCAGGGCGTGATGCGGCTGATCGGGGTCGCCGGGGTTGAGGTCGCCGGAGCCGAGGCTGTCGTCATCGGCCGCTCGATCCTGGTCGGCAGGCCGCTCGCCAGCCTGATGCTGAACGCGAACGCGACCGTCACCGTCTGCCACTCGCGTACCCGTGACCTCGCGCAGGTGACCTCGCGCGCCGACATCCTGGTAGCCGCGGTCGGCTCCCCGCGGATGATCGGAGCCGACATGGTCAAGCCCGGCGCGACAGTGATCGACGTCGGGACGAACAGGACCGACGACGGCCTCACCGGCGACGTCGACTTCGACGCCGTCAGCGAGGTGGCAGGCGCGATCACCCCGGTTCCCGGCGGGGTCGGGCCGATGACGATCGCGATGCTGCTCTGCAACACGCTGCGGGCCGCGACCATGCGGGCTGCCTAGCCGCCGCGAGGCTGTCGCGCGCGACCGCGGATCGGTATACGCTGCGCCCGCCCAGGCCCGGAAAAGGAGACACGATGGACTTCAGCAGGGTTCGAACGGGGGAGATGATCGCCGGGATCTCGGGCTTCGCGCTCTTTGTATTCATGTTCTTCAACTGGTTCGGGGTAACGACTCCGGGCCAAATCGAAGGCGTCCCGATCGTTGTGCAGGGAAGCGTCAGTGCATGGGAGGCGTTCGACTTCGTCGACCTCGTCCTGCTGCTGGCGGTGATCGCCGCGGTCGGGCTTCTGGTGCTGAGCGCAAGCCAGGCGAGCGTCAACCTGCCGGTCGCGGCGAGCGCGATCACCGCCGGACTAGGCATCCTCGCCGCGCTGCTCGTCCTGTACCGGGTCATCGAGCCGCCGGACATCGTCGAGGGCCTCGACGTGTCGCGCAAGATCGGCGTCTACCTGGGCCTGATCGCCAGCGCCGGGATCGCGATCGGAGGATGGATGGCGATGCAGGAGGAGGGGACGACGTTGTCCGGCGAGGCCGACCGCGTGGGGGGCGGAGGCGGGACCGGCTCCCCGCCACCGCCTTCGCAATCTCCCTCCGCGTAGCCTTGCGACGTGGACGTGCGCCAACAGCGCGCGGATCTGATCGCCGGGATCGCCGGCGTGATCCTGCTGGTGTCGATGTTCCTGCCGTGGTTCGGGCTCAGCGAGGCCGCCGAGCAGGCGCTTCAGGAAGCCGAGGAGGTGACGGAGCGGTTCCAGGGCGAGCCGCTGGACGAGCCCGACGTGACCGAGAACGCATGGCAGGCCTTCACGTTCGTCGACTGGATCCTGCTGATCGCCGCGCTCGGCGGGATCCGCGCCGGCGTCGCGGCGGTCGCGCGGCAGGGAGGGCGCTCGCCGATCGGGGCCACCGCGGTCACCGCGGGGCTGGGCGCGGTCGCCGCGCTGCTGATCCTCTACCGGGTGATCAACCCGATCGGCGAGGCCGGGCGCGAGTACGGGATCTTCATCGGCTTGATCGCCGCGATCGGGATCGCCGCCGGAGGGTGGCTGTCGCTCGAGCAGAGCGAGCGCGCCAGCCCCCGGGAGCGTCGCGCGCGGCGGGCCGAAGCCATAGGATCGCGCCGCAATGCCTGATCGCGGAACGACCGTCTCGCCCCTGTCCGGGTGGCTGCTGATCGTCGGCGGCGTGGCGCTGGCGCTGGTCACCTTCCTGCCCTGGTACGAGGTCGCCGGCGCCGAGCTCAACGCGTGGGAGGGGCTGCGGCGAACCGACGTCGTCATCTTCGGGGCCGGGGTCGTCACGGCGCTGTGCGGGGCGTGGCTGCTGTTCGGCAACGTCGGTCCGGAGGGGCGCGTGGTCGCCGCGATCGGTGCCGGTGTCGCCGCGATCGGTGCCGTGGTCGTGATCGTGCGCATGGTCAGCCCGCCGGGCGACGCCGACCTGCGGATCGGCATCTTCATCGCCCTGGTCGCCGCCGCGGCCGGCGTCGTCGGCGGCCTGATGGCGCTGGCGACCGCCGCGCCGACGTCCCCGCGACGCAGCGAGTAGCTCCGGGTCAGCCGGACAGGCGCTCCGCGAGCCGCGTCGCGACCCGCGACGCGCACGCGATCACGGTCATCATCGGGTTCACGCCGAGCGACGTGGGCAGCAGGCTGGCGTCGGCGACGAACAGCCCCCGCGCGCCCCGGACCGCTCCGTCAGGGGTGGTCACCGCGCGGGACGCGTCGGCGCCCATCGCCGCCGTGCCCATGGGGTGGAACGCCTCGAGCCGCAGCTCGCTGGGGCGGGGCGGGGCGGCTTCGAAGTCCGCGATGCCGCCGGGGCGGATCACGGGCGCGCCGCTGACCTGCGGATAGACCTCGGTCGCGCCCGCGGCGAAGAAGATCTCCGCGGCGCGCGCGATCCCGTACGTCAGCGTCGCCGCCTCGTCGCGGCTGAGCTTGTAGCTGAGCCGCAGCGAGCCGTCGCCGGACAGCGCGACCCGTCCCGAGGAGCGGTCGCTGAGGTGGACTCCCGTCGAGGCGATGCGGTCGTAGGCGAGCATCCGCTCCTGGTGCTCGCGTCCCACGCCCGGCAGCCACTGGGCCCCGAACGCGAGCGGCGTGAAAGTCGCCTCGAGCAGCAGCCCACGGTCGAACCACTCGTCGACGTAGTAGCTCTGCATGACGCCGTCCCATCCCCGCACCTCGTCCTCGAACCGCGCCCCGATCCACGCGGCGGGGTGGACGTGGAGGTTGGTGCCGAGCCGGCGCCCGCCGTCATCGAACCCCGAGCGCAGCAACAGCTCGGGCGTGCCGAGCGCGCCGCCGGCGCACACGACCGCGCCCCGGGCCCGGACCTCGCGGGTCGGGGAGCGCTCGCCGCCGTCGACACGGCACCGGACCCCGACCGCGCGCACGCCTTCGAACAGGATCCGCTCGACCTCGGTCTTCGACCGCACCCGCGCGCCCGCCTCGGCCGCGCGCGGCAGATAGGTGACGTGCATCGCCCGCTTCGCGTCGAGGCGGCACCCCTTGGGGCACGAGCTGCACTGCACGCACCGCCCCGCGTTGCGCTTCAGCGGCCCGCCGCTGATCCCAAGCTCCTCCGCCCCGGCCATGAACAGCTGTCCGTTGCGGCCCATCCGCTCGACGTCGACCGGCATCACCCGCAGCCGCTTCTCGGCGTCGGCGAACTCCGCCTCGAGCTCGGTGGCCCACCGGATGCCGTGCTCGCGGCGCCACTTCGCCAGCACCCGCTCCGGCGCCCGCAGCGCGGTGCCCGAGTTGATCACCGTCGTGCCGCCGACCGCCCGCCCAACGGGGACCGGCACCGCCGGCCGTCCCTCGGCGATCGTCAGGCCGCCGTCGCGGTACAGCGCCGACAGCGCCTCGACCGGGTCGTCGGGATATGTGTCGCGGGTCATGTACGGGCCCGCCTCGAGCACGATCACGTCGAGGCCCGCCGCGGCGAGGATCGCGGCGGCGACCGCGCCGCCGGCGCCCGACCCGACGACCACCACGTCGCACTCCTCGTCCTCGACCGCCGGCTCGAGGTCGCGCGGGTCGAGCACGGCGTCGCCCGGATCCTCGGGACGACCGTCGCCGGCGATCTCGCAGCGCTCCTCGTAGCCGACCGCTGCCCGCACGCGCTCGTCGCGCCCGTAGTGGGCTCCCACGAGCACCTTCATCAGCAGCAGCAGGTCGCGGCGCAGCGACCATCGCGAGCGCTCCATGTCGGACAGGAACCGCTCGCGCGCGTCGAGGCTCGCCCTGCTGAACCGCCACGGGAACGGCAGCCACTCGAACGCGCGCAGCGCGAGCCGGATCAGCCGCAGCGTGCGCGGCTCCAGGGTCGCGGCGTAGCGGGCGAACGAGTCCACGACGGGGATCTCGCGCTCCGCGGCCGGGAGCGGGCCGACGCCCGGCGCCATCGCCTCCGCGAAGGCACTCAGGGTGCGGAGCTCAGCGGCGCTCAGCGCCGGCGCGCGCCTTCACG
>DATAFB010000110.1:0-4359 GCA_036257695.1 Solirubrobacterales bacterium
GACCCGGATCGCGGACACGCTGCGCGGCAAGCGCAAGCCCGAGTACACGCCGCACGTCGACACCGGCGACTTCGTCGTCGTCGTCAACGCCGACAAGGTGCGGGTGACCGGCGACAAGCGCGCCACGAAGCTGTACCGCCGGCACAGCGGCTACCCCGGTGGGCTGCGGTCGCGGACGCTCGGCGACATGCTCGAGCGCCGCCCCGAGGAGGTGATCAGGCTCGCCGTGCGCGGGATGCTGCCCCGCAACCGGCTCGGCCGCAAGCAGCTGACGAAGCTGAAGGTGTACGCCGGCCCCGACCACCCCCACGCGGCGCAGCAGCCGAAGCCGCTCGAAGAGGACAACGCTTGATGGCAGACGAAGAGCGACAGGACGAGCAGCAGGAAGAGACCCCCGCGGGGGAGCAGGAGGCCCCGGCCGAGGAGCAGGAGACGCCCGCCGAGGAGGAGGCCCCTGCCGAGGAGGCGCCCGTCGAGGAGGCTCCCGCCGCGGAAGCGCCGGCCGCCGAGCAGGCACCGGCCGAGGAGGAGAAGCAGGACAAGGCGAAGGACGTGCCGCCCGGCGCCGAGCTCGAGCCGATCGCGATCGAGTCCGAGCGTCCGCTCGACGCCGAGGAGCGCGCCCGCCGGGAGGCCGAGGCCGAGGAGCGGGCCCAGCGCGAGGCCGAGGCGACCGAGGAGGCCGGTGAGGAGCCGGCCCCGCAGCGTGAGCCAGCGGTCGCCCTCGAGGGCGACGTCCGGGTCCGAGCGACCGGCAAGCGCAAGAGCTCGATCGCAAGGGTGATGCTCGTCCCCGGCAGCGGCCGCTTCGTTGTAAACCGGCGCCAGCTCGACGAGTACTTCCCGCGCCCCGCCCACCAGACGATGGCCCGCCAGCCGCTCGTGACCTCGGGCTACGAGGGGAACATCGACGTCCAGGTCCGTGTCCAGGGCGGCGGCGTCTCCGGGCAGGCGGGCGCCGTGCGCCACGGCGTCGCCCGCGCTCTGTGCGAGATCGACCCCGAGCTGCGCGGCGAGCTGAAGCGGCGCGGGCTGCTGACGCGCGACGCGCGGCGCAAGGAGCGGCGCAAGGCCGGGCTGAAGAAGGCCCGCAAGCGTCCGCAGTTTTCGAAACGCTGACCCCGAAGCTGTTCGGCACCGACGGCGTTCGCGGCAGGGTCGGGGAGCTGCTCGACTCCGAGCTCGCGGTCGCGCTCGGCCGCGCCGCGACGGCCGAGGCACGCGGCGATCGCCCCCAGGTCGTGATCGTCCGCGACACGCGCGAGTCCGGCCCGATGCTCGAGTCCGCGCTGGCGGCGGGGATCACGGCGGCGGGCGGCGACGCCTACCTGGGCGGCGTGCTCCCGACGCCCGCGGCGTCGATCCTGGTGCGGCGCCTGGGGCTCGACCTCGCGGCGGTCGTGTCCGCGTCCCACAACCCGTGGCAGGACAACGGGATCAAGTTCTTCGGCCCCGACGGCGTCAAGCTGGGCGACGAGGTCGAGCACCGGATCGAGGGGAGGATCGCCTCCGGCGAGGCGGGCGCGCCGGAGGGTGTCGGCCGCGTGCGGACGCTCGAGGGGGCGCTCGCCGACTACCTGCGCGAGCTGACCTCGCGCTTTCCGCTCGACCTCGGCGGGCGCAGGGTCGTGCTCGACTGCGCGAACGGCGCCACCTCGCGCGCGGCGCCGATGGCGTTCGAGCGCCTCGGCGCGAGCGTCGAGACGACGGCCGCCGAGCCGGACGGGCGCAACATCAATGACGGCTGCGGGGCGATCCACCCCGAGGCGCTCGCCGAGCGCGTCGAGGCCTCCGGCGCCGACGTCGGGTACGCGTTCGACGGAGACGGCGACCGGGTGCTCGCCGTCGATCGCACGGGGCGGGTCCGCGACGGCGACGAGATCATCGCCCTCGCGGCGGCCGACCTCAGGGAGCGTGGCGCGCTGCGCGGCGGGGTTGCGGTGACGGTGATGACGAACTACGGCTTCCACGCGGCGATGGCGGACGCCGGGATCGAGGTCGCGACGACGAAGGTCGGCGACCGCCACGTGATCGAGGAGCTGCGCGCGCGCGAATGGGAGCTTGGCGGAGAGCAGTCCGGGCACGTGGTCTGGATGGAGTTCGCGCCGACCGGGGACGGGATCGCGGCCGCGCTGCTGCTCGAGACCGCGCTCGGAGGCCGCGACCTCGCCGAAGCGGCGCCGTTCGAGCGTCTCCCGCAGCGGCTCGTGAACGTGAGGCTGAAGGACCCCGACACGCTCGAAGGCGCGACCGGGCTGTGGGAGGCGGTCGAGCGCGAGGGCGCGGCGCTCGACGGCCGCGGCCGGGTGCTGGTGCGCCCGTCCGGGACCGAGCCGGTGGTGCGGCTGATGGTCGAGGCCCCGGACGAAGGCGAGTGCGACGCCGTCCTCGCGCGCCTGACCGAGGTCGCCGAGCGCGAGCTGGGCTGACCGCGGACGTTTCCACGCACGGCTTGGTCGCGGCAGCGGGGCGCTCTATCCTTTCTCGCCTTCCATGTGCGGCATCGTGGGATACGTGGGGGGGCGCCCCTGCCGCGATCTGCTGATCGCGGGTTTGGAGAAGCTCGAGTACCGGGGTTACGACTCGGCCGGCATCTCGCTGATCGTCGACGGACGGATCGAGTCCGTGCGGGCGGTCGGCAACCTCGCCAACCTGCGCGCGGCCGTCGACCAGCGCAACGGCAACGGCGCCGTGGCGGTCGCCGAGGCGCCCTCGACCGTTGGGCTCGCGCACACGCGCTGGGCGACCCACGGCCGGGTCACCGAGGAGAACGCCCACCCCCACGGCGACTGCCGGGACCGGATCCACATCGTTCTCAACGGCATCGTCGAGAACCACGCCGAGCTCCACCGCGAGCTTGAGGCCGACGGTCACCGATTCAGCTCCGAGACCGACGCCGAGATCGTCGCCCACCTGATCGAGCGCCACGACGAGGGCGACCTGACCGAGGCCGTGCGGCGCGCGTTCAACGACCTCCGCGGCCACTACGCGTTCGCGGCGATGCACTCCGACCACCCGGGCCAGCTCGTCGCGGCGCGTCGCGAGTGCCCGCTGATCGTCGGGCTCGGCGAGGGCGAGACCTTCGTCGCCTCCGCGATCCCGGCCTTCCTCGCCGAGACCCGCAAGGTGACGCTGATCGGGAACGGGGAGATCGTCACGCTCGACCCCGACGGCGTCGCGATCAGCGACACCGAGGGCAGGCCGGTCGCGCGCGAGACCGAGGAGGTCACGTGGGACGAGGACGCCGCCGAGAAGGCCGGCTTCCCGACCTTCATGCTGAAGGAGATCCACGAGCAGCCCGACGCGGTCGCCGAGACGATCGCCGACCGGGCGCACGACGACGATCGCGTCGACCTCGACGAGCTCGAGCTCGACCCGGAGTTCATCTCCAACCTGCGCCGGATCGTGGTCGTCGCCTGCGGGACCTCCTACCACGCCGGGCTCGTCGGCCGCTACGCGATCGAGCAGTGGGCCCGGATCCCGGTCGAGATGGACATCGCCTCCGAGTACCGCTACCGCGACCCGGTCGTGGGCCCGGACGACCTAGTGATCGGGATAACCCAGTCGGGTGAGACCGCCGACACGCTGGCGGCGATGCGCCTCGCGCGCGAGCGCGGCGCAAAGGTGATGGCCGTCACCAACATCATGGGCAGCCAGGCGACCCGCGACTCCGACACCGTCCTTTACACGCGGGCGGGGCTCGAGATCGGCGTCGCGGCGACGAAGACGTTCGTCAGCCAGGTGGCGGCGATGTACCTGTTCGGGCTGTGGCTCGCGGACGTGCGCGGCAGCCTCGAGCGCGCCGAGATCGCCCGACTGGTCGGCGAGCTGAAGGCGCTGCCGACGAAGATCGAGGAGGTGCTCGACGCGGGCGACCAGCGCGTGCGGGCGATCGCCCGCAGCCATTACGAGCAGCGCTTTTTCCTCTACCTCGGGCGCAACATCGGCCTTCCCGTGTGCCTCGAGGGGGCCCTGAAGCTGAAGGAGATCTCCTACATCCCCACCGACGCGTACGCGGCCGGCGAGATGAAGCACGGGCCGATCGCCCTGCTCGACGAGTCGACGCCCGTGATCTGCGTCGTCACCGACAGCCCCGTGATGGAGAAGATGCTCTCCAACGTGGCGGAGGTCCGCGCCCGAGGCGCAGACGTGATCGCCGTCGCGACCGAGGGCGCCGAGGCCGCCGCCTCCGAGGTCGCCGACCAGACGATCGTCATTCCCCGCACCGACTGGGTGATGCAGCCGATCGTCGCGATCGTGCCGCTGCAGCTGCTCGCGTACCACATCGCCCGCCTCAACGGGCTCAACGTCGATCAGCCGCGCAACCTCGCGAAGACGGTGACGGTCGAGTGAGGCGCT
>DATAFB010000120.1:0-7524 GCA_036257695.1 Solirubrobacterales bacterium
GGGAGCTCGAACTGGACGTCCATCAGCGTCTCCTCGAGGATCGATCGCAGCCCGCGGGCGCCGGTCTCGCGCTCCAGCGCCTTGTCAGCGATCGCCCCGAGCGAGTCCTCGGCGAACACGAGCTCGATGTCGTCGAACTCGAAGAAGCGCTGGAACTGGCGCGTGAGCGCGTTGCGCGGCTCGGTCAGGATCGTGATCAGGTCGTCGCGGGTCAGCTGGTGGATCGCGGCGACGACCGGGAGCCGCCCTATGAACTCGGGGATGAGGCCGTACTCGAGCAGGTCCTCGGGCAGCACGCGCTCGAACAGCTCGCCGGTGTCCGTTTGCTCGCTGTCGCGCAGCGTGGCGCCGAAGCCGACGCCGCGGTTGCCGATTCGCGACTCGATGATCTTGTCGAGCTGCGCGAACGAGCCGCCGCAGACGAACAGGATGTTGGTCGTGTCGATGGTGAGGAAGTCCTGGTGAGGGTGCTTGCGGCCACCCTGGGGCGGGACGGAGGCCATCGTGCCCTCGAGGATCTTGAGCAGCGCCTGCTGGACGCCCTCGCCGGAGACGTCGCGGGTGATCGACGGGTTGTCGGCCTTGCGGGCGACCTTGTCGACCTCGTCGATGTAGATGATCCCCGTCTCGGCCTTCTTGACGTCGAAGTCGGCGGCCTGGATCAGCTTCAGGAGGATGTTCTCGACGTCCTCGCCCACGTACCCGGCCTCGGTCAGCGCGGTCGCGTCGGCGATCGCGAACGGGACGTTGAGGATCCGCGCCAGCGTCTGGGCGAGGAGCGTCTTGCCGCACCCAGTCGGCCCGAGCAGGAGGATGTTCGACTTCTGCAGCTCGATGTCGTCGTCCTCCGAGCCGCCGTTCGTCATCTGCACGCGCTTGTAGTGGTTGTAGACGGCGACCGACAGCGCCCGCTTCGCGGTCTCCTGGCCGACGACGTACTCCTCGAGGACCGAGTGGATCTGCTTCGGCTTCGGGAGGTTCTCGAGCTCGAAGCTCGGGGGGGCGGTGAGCTCCTCGTCGATGATCTCGTTGCAGAGATCGATGCACTCGTCGCAGATGTAGACGCCGGGCCCGGCGATCAGCTTCTTGACCTGGCGCTGGGACTTCCCGCAGAAGCTGCAGAGAAGCTGTTCGTTGGAATCAGTGGGACGTGCCAGCGGTCTCTCCTTCGAAAATGCGTGCCTGGCCGTCTGCGCTCCCAGGTTATCGAGCGCCCGGCGCCGGCTAGGGTCCCCTGCTAGTTACGAGACTGGGCGCCGCGTCCCTGCTAACAGGGTGGCAACGGGTCGCCGGTGGCGAAGGTGTTGCCGGTCCCGCAGTTGCCGCTGCCCTGGTTGCGGAGGTCGACGGGGTTGTCGAGCAGGGTGTTGGAGAGGATCGTGTTGCGATCCGAGCCCGGGGTGAGGTGGAGCCCGAAGTCGAGGTTGCCGCGCGCCTCGTTTCGCTCCACCAGGACGCCGTCGCTGTTGTTGATCACGATCCCGGCCGCGCCCGCGAAGCCGAGGACGTCATTGAAGTTGAAGACGTTGTCGCTGACGCGGATGTCGCCGCCGGCGGAGTTCTCGACGATCACGCCGCGTGTGTTGTGGTACGCCTCGTTGCCCCGGAAGCGGATCGCGCCGCCCGGCGTCCCCGAGATCGCGCCGGCGTAGAAGCCGGCGTCGGAGAACCCGACCGCCCGGCTGTCGCGGACGTCGATCGGGCCCGTCTCGAAGAGGTTGACCCCGTACTCGGCGTCGCCGCAGGTGTCCTTCATCACCACGTCCCGGACGCCGCCGCCGCTCACGCCCCTGAAGTCGACCGCGATCGGGAACGCCCCGGTCCCGGCGCCGACGACCTTCAGCCCCCGCAGCTTGACGTCGTCGTGCCGAACCGCGACCGTCAGCTCGGCCTCGCACTCGCAGTCGATCACCGGGCGCCCCCTGCCGACGGCCCTCAGCTTCACCTGCTTGGCGATCGTCACCTGCTCGCGGTAGCGGCCGCGCTTGACTCGCACCACCCCGGGCTCCTTGACCCGCTCGAGCGCCGTCGCGATCGCGTCCTTGCCGGGGCGGACGATGACCTTGCGCTTCTTCGCGAGCGCGGGAGGGGCGGCCACGGCGCTCACCGCCAACGCGCAGCCCACCACGCCGACCGCGGTCCAGTTCGCTCCCCGCTCGCATTCGCGCCAGCTTGGTGCCGCGCGCTAGTGCTGCTCGATGACGCGGTCGACGAGGTTGTACTCCTGGGCCTCGCCGGCGGTCATGAAGTAGTCGCGCTCGGTGTCCTTGGCGACCTTCTCGACGTCCTGGCTGGTGTGCTTGGCGATGATCTCGTCGAGCCGGCGGCGGACGTCGATGATCTCCTTGGCGTGGATCTCGATGTCGGCCGCCGGGCCCTGGAAGCCGCCCGACACCTGGTGGATGAGGATCTTCGAGTTCGGAAGCGCCATCCGCTTGCCCTCCGCGCCCCCGCCGAGCAGCAGCGCCCCCATGCTCATCGCAACGCCGACGCAGATCGTCTGCACGTCGGGCTTGATGTACTGCATCGTGTCGTAGATCGCGAGGCCCGCGTACACCGACCCGCCGGGCGAGTTGATGTACATGCTGACGTCCTTGTCGGGGTCCTCGGACTCGAGGTGGATCAGCTGCGCGACGACGAGGTTGGCGATGTCCTCCGTCACCGGCGTCCCGAGGAAGATGATGCGCTCGTTGAGCAGCCGCGAGTAGATGTCGAACGCCCGCTCGCCGCGGGAGGTCTGCTCGACGACCATCGGGACCAGAGGACTCATCGCGGGCGCCAGTCTAGCGATCCGGGTCGCCTTGCTCGGGAGTCCACAGGCCGCCCTCGGGGCCCTTCTCCTTGTCCGGCGTCCACAGCTTCTCGCGCGCGTCCGCCTGCTCCTTGGGGATAGGCTTCGCCGACTCCGCGACCACGTCGGCGGCCTTCCGCAGGCGCATCTCCTCGCGCAGCAGCGAGTCGCGCCCCGCCGAGCGCAGGCGCTCGAGCAGCTTCTCCGGGGTGGTGTTCTCGTGCTCCTCGGCGGTGTGGCGAAGCGACTCCACGAGCTCCTCGTCCGAGACCTCGATCGGCTCGGCGTCGGCGATCGCCGCCAGCACCGCCTCTCGCTTCAGCGCCTGCTCGGCCTCGGGCCGCGCCTCGGCGATCAGCTCGTCGCGGGAGCGGTTCTGCATCCGCAGGTACGTGTCCGGCGCGATCCCGCGCGCCTGGAGCGAGCGCTCGACCCGCTCCCACATGTCTGTCGCGCGCGCGGTGACGACGTCCTCGGGGACCTCGACCGATGCCTGCGCGACGGCGGCGTCGACCGCCGCCCCGCGGAACTCGTCCTCGGCGCGGCGCTCCAGCGCCTCCCGGATCCGCCCGACGATGTTCTCGCGCAGCTCGTCCAGGGTCTCGAACTCCGACGCCTCGGCCGCGAAATCGTCGTCGAGCCCCGGCAGCTCCTTCTCCCGCACCTCCTTGACCTCGACCTTGAACGTGGCGTCCTTGCCGGCCAGGCGCTCGGGCCGGTAGTCGTCCGGGAACCGCACCTCGACCTCGCGCTCGTTGCCGGCCTTCGCCCCCGTCAGCGCCTCGTCGAAGCCCTCCAGCAGCCCCTCGGCACCGAGCTCGAGCAGGAAGTCGTGCGCCTCGCCGCCCTCGAACGCCTCGCCGTCGATCTCGCCGTGGTAGTCGACGAGCAGGAAGTCCCCTTCGCGGGCCTCGCGCTCGACCGGCTTCAGGCTCGCGAACCCGTCCCGCAGCCGCTCGAGCTCGGCGGACACCGCCTCCTCGGGCACCTCGGGCTCGACCTTGCCGACCTCGAGGCCCTTGTACTCGCCGAGCTTCGCCTTCGGCCGCACGGCGACCTCGATCGAGAAGCTCAGCGGCTCGCCCTCCTGCGGAAGCCCAGAGACGTCGAGCTTCGGGTCGCCGACCGGCGTCACCCCCGCCTCGAGCAGCGCGCGCTCGTACCACTCGGGCAACGCCTCCCGCAGCGCCTCCTCCATCACCGCGTCGCGGCCGACGCGCTGGATCACGACCTGCGCCGGGACCTTGCCCTTGCGGAAGCCGGGCACGCGCAGCTCGCCGCCGAGCCCGCGGGCTGCGCGCTCGACGCGGCGGTCGACGTCGTCGGCGTCGACATCGACGTCGACGCGAACCCGGGAATCCGGGAGCTCCTGGACCGAGGTCTTCATCCCGATCAACCCTAGCTAGTGGCTGCTACTGGAGAGCGACGGCGTCGAGCGCCTCGGCCTTCGACTGGTAGAGCTTGACGCCCTGGACCTCACCGTCGGCGATCGTCCACAACTGAGCGCCGACCGCGTCCACCTCGACCCCACTCCCGCGACCGCGCATGCGGATGTGGTTGACCACGATCAACCGCGACTCGTCCACCTCGACGATCTCCTCCGGATCCCACCGCACTTCCTCGAACGCCTCGACGAACGACGCCGAGAACTCCCGCACCTGCTCCTTGCCCCGGTAGATGCCCTTCGCGGGGCCGATCGAGTTCGACCAGTCCCACACGCAATCCTCCGCGACCAGCTCCAGCGCCGCGTCGACGCCTCCCCGGTTGAGAGCGTCGTAGACGCGGCGGACCAGCTCGGCAATCTCCTCCGACACCGCGGCCAGTATGCCCCTACCGCTCTGCCTCCGGCCTGCGGCGCCGCCGCACGGCATCGATCACCGCAGCGACGAAGTCGAGCACGAAAGCGGCAAGCCGCCCCAGCGGCCCGGTCACGAGCCAGGCGCCGATCCGCTCCCCCATCAGTCCTCCGCCGCGTAGCCGAGGATCGAGCGGTCGATCAGCCACTCGACCGGCGCGAGGTCGTCGGTGTACACACGACCGCCGTCGAGCCGCGGGCCGATGCGAGCCGCCGACTGCGATGCGAGCGGCCGCAGATCGCGCGGCAGGTCGGGGATCCGGTCGCGCAGCAGCGGTTCCGAGGCTGGGGCCTCGGTGCCGAGCAGCAACGTGTTGGTGGGCTCGAGCGGGTCGCGGAGGACGGTCGGGAAGACCTCGGCCATCGTGCGCCCGAGGACCTGCTCGAGGTCGTCGTTCCCCTCCGGGTGACCCGCGTTGACGATCACCACGCCGCCCGGCGCGAGGCGGTCGCGGACGAGCTCGAAGAACTCGCGCGTGGCGAGGTAGAACGGGATGTACGGCTGGCGGTAGGCGTCGACCATGATCACGTCGTAGCCCCCGTCGCTGGCGCGCAGCCACGGCCGCGCGTCCTCGTGGTGGACCTCGAGGTTCGGGTTGCGGAGGTCGAAGTAGCGCCGCCCGATCTCGGTCAGCTCGGCGTCGATCTCGACCCCGTCGACCTCGGTGTCGGGGAAGTAGTGCCCGTACGCGCGGGCTGTCGTCCCCGCGGCGTTGCCGAGGATCGCGATCCGGCGCGGCGGTGCGTCGAGGCCGGCGAACGGCAGCACGAGGTAGCCGTCCCACACGTCGCCGGTCAGGTAGCTGCCCGGCCGGTACAGCGAGTGCACCGCCTGGCCCTCGTTGAGCTCCAGCGCCCGGTCCCCGTCCTCCTGCTCGACGACGCGGGCGTACTGGAACTCGGTGTCGGCCTCGTGCAGCACCGTCCCGTCGTCGGTCGCCTTCACCGTCCCGATCGGGATCGCGATCACGCCCGCGAGGGCCGCGGGCACGGCGGCGTACCGCCATCCGAGCCCGACCGCCGCGACCACGCCGGCGGCGAGCGCGAACGAGAGGAACGTCCTCTGGGTCCCGATCAGCGGAATCAGCACGAGCGCCGACAGCCACGTCCCGACCAGCGACCCGGCGGTCGAGACCGCGTACAGGCGCCCCGCGACGCGGCCCGAGTGCTCGACGTCGGGGACCGCGAGCCTGATCGCGTACGGCGACGCCGCCCCGAGCATCATCACCGGGACCGCGATCAACACCAGGACGCCGAACAGCGAGCCGACGAAAGCGCCGGCCGAGATCTCGTCGAGAGCGTCGACCGAGATGTCGAACAGCGGCCGGGCGGCGAACGGGACGAGCGCAAGCAGCACGGACGCCCCCATCACCATCAGGCACAGGCCGCGCAGGTGCGGGTAGCGGTCGCCGATCCGGCCTCCGAGCCAGTACCCGATCGACAGCGCTGCCAGCACGACGCCGATCGTGTTCGCCCACACGATCGTCGAGGCGCCGAAGAACGGCGCCATCAGCCGCGCGGCGGCGATCTCGGCGCCGAGGCTGGCGGTGCCGACGACGAAGATGAAGACGTAGAGGAAGCGATTACGACCCACGCAGGCGCTCCTCGAGCCGGGCTCCCTGCCCCGCCGCGACGGCCCGGCCGGCGCGGGCCTCGTCGAGCGGCACGCCGCGCTCGTGGGCGAGGTCCAGCAATCGCTGGCGCTCCTCGCTCTCCTTCGCCCAGCGGAAGAACAGCCACGTGAACAAGCCCAGCGTCACCAGGCCCTGCTCGAACGTCATCACCACCCCGGCCGCGCCCTGGTCGGCGAGCGGGCTGACGTCCCACGAGGCCTGCCCGGGGGCGTAGTCGGGATAGAAGACGCTGCCCGACCACATGAACGCGTTGCCGAGCGCTGCGCCAGCGAACCGCACGACGATCACGTAGACGAGGCGCGCGAGGTTGTCGAACCACGCGGGCTTCGGCAGCGGTCCGAGCAGGCCCATCCACATCGCGATCCCGGCGCCGAAGAAGCACGCGTGCTCGAGGGCGTGCAGCGGCTCACTCGTCAGCGCGCCTTGGTACAGGGCCGGGATGTGCCAGACGGCGAAGTTCGCGACCCACAGCGGCAGTGCGACGAGGGGGTGGAAGAGGGAGCGCAGCCAGCGCAGCCCGTGCAGCGACAGCAACGGCTGAAGCAGGGGGCCGGTCAGCCCGAGCACGATCAGCAGCGCGGCGAGGTCGCCGATCACCAGGTGCTGCGCCATGTGGGCGACGAGCAGCTCCTCGCCGATGTGCGCGACGGGCGACACGAGCGCCGCCAGCACCAGCGCCACGCCGGCGGCGAAGCTCGCCTGCCGCCACACCGGGACCGGCCTGTCGCGGTGCGCGAGCGTCCGGCAGCGGAGCGCGTAGGCGACCGCCACCACCGCCAGCGGCAGCAGCTGGAGCGGCTCGTACGTACCCGATCCGACGTGCGCGACCGGCATCGGATTCAGCGTACAGCCGAGATGATTAAAGCCAGCGGATCTGCTTGAAGAAGCGGTGCAACACCAGCACGCACAGCGCCATCAAGGCGAGTACCGTCGGATAGCCGATCGGCGAGTCGAGCTCGGGCATGTGCTCGAAGTTCATCCCGTACACGGAGGCGATGAAGGTCGGCACGGCGATGATCGCGGCCCAGGCCGAAATCTGCTTGACGATCAGGTTCTGGCGCACGCTCTGCAGGGCCAGGTTCGCCTCCAGCACACTGGTCAGCAGCTCCCGCTGCCCCATGACCTGCTCGTCCACCCGGCGGGCGTGGTCGGCGACGTCGCGGAAGAAGCTGCGCAGGGTCTCGTCGACCTGCGGGAACTCGCCGCGCTCGAGCCGCTCGAGCGGACCGAGCAGGGGCGAGGCG
>DATAFB010000125.1:0-20835 GCA_036257695.1 Solirubrobacterales bacterium
CCGTGCCGAGGTCGTCGATGGCCTCGAGGTGCCGCTCGATCGCGCGCTCGAGCACGTCCTCCTTGCCCTCGAAGTGCTTGTACAGCGCGCCCGAGCGCGGAGCCAGCCCGGCAGCCCGTTCGATCTCGCCGACGCTCGTGCCGCGATAGCCGCGCTCGGCGAACAGCTGCATCGCCGCGTCGAGTATTCGCTCCGACGTCGACCCGGTGTCCCGGGTTGCCGTGGCGCCCTTGATCACAACATCTGTTATGTTATCGCACTATGGTTGTTTCCACGCTGCGGGCCGCCAGGGACCTCGTCGTTCGAGCGGTCTCGAGGGCCAGCTGCCGGCTGCGGCGCGGCAAGAGCTGTCCGCTCCCCGCCGAGCGCGATCAGCGGGGGCGGGTGTGAGCCGCGAGGTCCATCACCCCCTGTTCGCGCGGCTCTTCGACCGCATGGCGGCGAAGACGGAGGAACAGGGCGCCGCCGAGCATCGTGAGCGCCTGCTCGCGGGCCTGGGCGGCCGGGTGATCGAGGTCGGCGCCGGCAACGGCCTCAACTTCTCCCACTACCCCGGCACCGTGGCCGAGGTGGTGGCGGTCGAGCCCGAGGATTATCTGCGCGCCAAGGCCGAGCGCGTCGCCGAGGACGCTCCGGTCGCGATCCGTGTTGTCGATGGCCTCGCCGCTGATCTACCGGCCGAGGACGCGAGCTTCGACGCGGCCGTCGCGTCGCTCGTGCTGTGCAGCGTCCCGGATCAGGCCGCCGCGCTCGCCGAGCTTCGCCGCGTGCTGCGCCCCGGAGCCGAGCTGCGCTTCTACGAGCACGTGCTCTCCGACGAGCCTCGACTCGCGCGGCTCCAGAACGCCGTCGCCTGGTTGTGGCCGCTCGTCGGCGGCGGGTGTCATCCCAACCGCGACACAGTCGGCGCGATCGAGCGCTCCGGGTTCGAGATCGAGCGCTGCGAGCGGTTCCCGTTCAGGCCCTCGCCGGTCATGGCCCCCGTCACGCCACACGTGATCGGCGCCGCGACCGCGCCCGGTTGAGTCCGGCGCCCGGCGTCCGCGACCCCGTTCGCAGGTCGGCTGCGACCCACAGCCCGGAGAGGGCGGTCAGCCCGGCGACGGCGGCGATTGCACCGTCGAACCCAATCGAGTCCGCGAGCAGGCCCGCGACCAGCCCACCGGCGACGTATCCCGCGTCGCGCCAGAATCGATACACGCCAATGGTGGTCGCCCGCGCACGTGGCGTAACGGCATCGGATATCGCCGCGATCAGCGTCGGGTACACGAGCGCCGTTCCGATCCCGAGCCCGATCGCGGCCACGGCGGCGGGGCCCAGGCGCCCGCCCGACCCCGCGAGCAACGCGAGCGAGCCCGCCTGGACCAGCATGCCGGCGACGATCAGTGGCTTGCGCCCCGCGCTGTCCGACCAGTGGCCCGTCCAGATCTGGCCCAGACCCCAGACCGCCGGATAGATTCCGGCGACCAGCCCGATCTCGCCAACGCTCGCCCCGTGGCCGGCCAGGAAGAGCGGCACGACCCCCCACGCGAGTGCGTCGTTGAGGTTGCTGACGAGCCCGGCCTGGGAGCACGCCCGCAGCGCCGGGACGCGATAGGTCGCGTCGCGGAATGCGTCGCGCAATCGCGCGGCCGCGGCCTCACCCGCGCCGTGATCGCGAGCCTGCTCGAGCGCGACGTGGGCGCCCGTGTCGCGCACGAACAACACCGAGATCAGCAGCGCGAGGGCCGCGACGCCGGCAGCCCCGACGACGAGGACGTCCCGGGCGACGAACTCCGCGGCGAGCCACCCGGTAAGCGCCGCGGCCGCGGCGACGCCTGCATACCCCGCCGCCTCGTTGAGTCCCAGCGCCAGTCCGCGCCGCCGTGGGCCCACCAGGTCGATCTTCATCACCACGGTCATCGACCACGCGAGCCCCTGGTTGACGCCGAGGAAGAGATTGGCGACCACGATCCACGCCCAGCTCGGCGCGATCGCCACGAGGATCGGCACGGGCAGCGCCACCGCCCATCCTGCGATCAACAGGCGACGCCTGCCGATCCGTTCCGCCAAAGCCCCCGCGCCGAGGTTCGTCAACGACTTGGCGAGCCCGAAGGCGACGATGAACGAGAGGACGGCGACGCTGGAGCCGAGCCCGAACTCGTCCTCTCCGATCAGCGGCAGCGTCGAGCGCTCGAGGCCGATCATTGCGCCGACCAAGGCGTTGACAGCGACCAGAAGGGCGAACTGCGGCGCGTTCTCTCGCAGTCCGAGCGCGACCGGGCGCCAGGTCAAGCGATCGAGGCGGGCCGCTTGCCGACGCGATTGGCGGCGACGATGTCGGCCTGACGCTCTGGCGGTGGCGGGATGTCGTCCACCAGCGCGGCGACGAACGCATCCTCGGACTCGAACGCGAGCGCCCGGTTGTGGCGGCGCTCGAAGCCAACCGTCGAACCCGGATTGCCGGACAACCCGCGCCCGCACACCGATCCCGAATAGTGCGCCGGATAGAGGAGGAGGTGGTCGGGCAACCCGAGCAGCCGCTCGGTCAGCGACCGGTACAGCAGTCGCGCCATCTCCTCGGGGGTCTGCTCATCGTGTGCGTGAAGGTCGGGCCGACCCGCGTCGCCGACCAGCAGCGCGTCTCCCGTCAGCACCATCCACGGCTCCTCGCCGCGACGGTGGTCGGTGACGAGGTACGCGTGGTGGGCGGCGGCATGACCCGGTGTCGCGAGCGCCTGGATGACGGTGTTGCCGAGCTTGACGAGCTCGCCGTCCGCGAGCGAGCGGTGGTCGAACTCCACCCCGGCGCCCTCCGGCAGGTACCCGGTGGCGCCCGTCCGCGCCACGAGGTCCGGAAGCCCCGACACGTGGTCCGCCTGGACGTGGGTCTCGAGCACCGCCGCGATCCGCAAGCCCCTGGCTTCGGCGGTGGAGACGTACTCGTCGACCAGGTCGGCGTGAGCGTCGACCACCGCGAGCTCGCCGGCGCTCGTGCACCCGAGCAGGTACGGGGCGCACGACGACTCGTCGTTGAGGAACTGGCGGAAGAGCATGAGCCGGCACTCTAGGGCGCCGCGGAGCCGGCGCCAAGGCGGGATCGGCGATGGCTGCTATTCGCTCGCGGAATTCGATGCCCGATGCCGCGGGGCTCGAGCTGACGCGTCAGCTCGGCGGAGTCGAAGTCGGACGCCCGGTCCGCTTGTGCTCCTCAGCCGCTGCCATTTGACCCACTCACCGTGCAGCCCTCGATCTTGACCGCGCAGCAGTCGCTCAGCGAGGCGATGAACGCCCGCTCCGACGGCGTCGAGTCGCGATCGGCGGGCAACACCAGGTAGATGGAACGGCGCATCGGCCCCGCCCCCTCGACCCGGAAGTCGACCAGCTCACCGCGGTCCAGCTCGTCCTCGACGACGAGCCGGCTGACGAAGCCGATGCCGAGTCCTGCCTGCACGGAGCGCTTGATCGCCTCGTTCGAGTCGAGCTCCCAGCGGTTCGCCGGGTTGTACCCGGCGCGGGCCAGGTAGCGTTCCGCCACGGCACGGGTGCTGGATCCCGGCTCCCGAACGAGCATCGTCCAGCGCTCCAGCTCCGCGACGCTCGCCCGCCCGCGACGCAGCTTCACCCGGTCCGGCGCCGCGATACCCACCAGCTCATCGTCGAGGAACGGTTCCGCTCGAACCCCGTCGGACAGCTCAACCTCGCCCGCGATCCCGAGCGAGAACCGCCGCTTCGCCACCTGGTCGACGACCCACGCGCTCGAGCCGATCGCGATGTCGACGTCGACCCCTGGGTGCTTGGAGGCGAAGCACTGCAGAATCGCGGGCAGCACGTAGCTGCCGGAGGTGGTGGAGGCCGCCAGGGTAAGGGTCCCGGTCTCGGCGCCGCGAAGCGCATCGAGCTCCTCCTCGAGACCCTGGAGCGTGTCGAGCACCCGCGACGCGTGCGTGACCACGATCCGTCCCGCCTCGGTCAAGCGGCTGGCGCGGCCGTTTCGCTCCACGAGCTTCTCGCCGACGGCCGCCTCGAGCGTCTTGAGCTGCTTCGTCGCCGACGGCTGGCCGACGCCGCACGCCTCCGCGGCGCCGGAGATCGAGCCCCGCCGATCGACCTCGACGAGGAGTCGCAGCCGGGGCGGATCGAGCGCGTCAACTATGCCCTTCGGGAAAGCCATGTATAGGAAGGTTGACCTAGCAGAATAACCCTCGCGGGCGTTTCCTACGTGGCGGTGCAAGGAGCAGAGATCGAAGAGGAGCAGGCAGCCGCTGCGGCCTAGAACCGACGAGGAGGATCACGCCATGGAGTCAGCGAGTACGCGCCGGGCCGCGGTGGACACCGAGGAGCTCGAGACCAAGGTCAAGGACATGTACCGCCATGTCGCGGAGGAGCCGCATGCCGCGTACCACTTCGAGATGGGACGCTCGCTCGCGGAGCGGCTCGGGTATCCGGCGGAGCTTCTCGACCGAATCCCGGAGGGAGCGATCGAGTCGTTTGCCGGCGTCGGTTACTTCTTCGACCTCGCCGATCTGAAGCGGGGCGAGCGGGTGATCGACCTCGGGAGCGGCTCCGGGCTGGACGTGTTCTGCGCCGCGATCCAGGTCGGCACCGAGGGCGGGGTCGTGGGCATTGACTTCACCGCCGAGCAGCTCGAGAAGGCGCGCGGCCTGGCAGAGCAGGCCGGCTTCGACCAGGTCGAGCTGCGCAACGGCAGGATCGAAGAGCTCCCCGCGGACGCGGACGCGTTCGACTGGGTGATCTCGAACGGCGTCATCAACCTCTCGCCCGAGAAGGACCGAGTGTTCGCGGAGGCGTACAGGGTCCTGAAGCCGGGTGGACGACTGGCGATCGCCGACATCGTCAGCGAGCAGCAGCTGAAGGAGTCGATCGTGTGCGACGCCGACCTGTGGGCATCGTGCATCGGCGGCGCCGCGCAGCAGGACGCGCACCGGGGCGCGATCGAGGCGGCAGGCTTCCGGATCGAGGAGATGCGCGACAACCGGTACGAGTTCATCTCCGATCGTGCCCGCGACGCGAGCGCCAAGTACGGCGTGCGGTCGATCTCGATTCTCGCGGTCGCGGTCTGACCGAGTTCCTCGGACGGTCGAAAAGTAGTATTCGTCCTCGATGCATCCCCCGGGGAGGAGGTCGATGCGTTCCGGACGGCTGCTGCCGGCCGCCGTCTTGCTGTCGACGTCCGCGCTGCTGTGGCTCGCCATGCCGGCGGGCGCCGGCCCGAAGACCAAGGTCGTGAAGCCGGTCAGCTACCCGGACACGACCACCTACAGCTGTCGCAGTGACGCGATCACGATCCACCCGGGCCAGAACCTGAACCTGTTCGGCCGGACCAAGACCTGCCCCAACGCGCAGGTGGTCAGCGGCCCGGGCAGCGCCGGGGTGTTCAGCCCCGGCTCCAGCGCGCAGGGGTATGTGACGAGGTTCAAGCCCAGCATGGTGGAGATCAAGGGCGGTGGTCAGCTGGTGACGCCGAGCGTGTGGGACCTGCACCTCCACCACGTGGTGTGGCTGGCGCCCGACGGCGGCCCGACGTTCGCCTCCGGTGAGGAGAAGACCGTCGTATCGCTCCCGCAGGGCTACGGGCTCAGGGCCCGGGGGAACGCCACCTGGGGGCTCAACTACATGATCCACAACCTGACCGCCGCCGGGGGGCGGCAGGTCTACGTCACCTGGGAAATCGACTGGGTCCCCGTGGACAGCCCCTCGGGCGCCGGCATCGAGCCGGCCAGGGTCCAGTGGCTCGACGTCGCGGGACGGCCGCAGGTCTACCCCGTGTTCGACGCCGAGCGCGGGTTCGACACCAACGGGGACGGCAAGTTCGTGTTCCCGGACGAGGTCCCGGATGACCCGGCGGCGCCGGGCTTCGAGGAGCGGCGCAACATCAGCCCCGGCCACGAGTGGACGGTCCCGGAAGGCGGCGCCACCCTAGTGTCCGGCGTGGGTCACCTCCACCCCGGCGGGCTCAACGTGCGCCTGCAGGTCGCGCGGGACGGGCCCGACGCGGGAACGGTCGACGGCGACCGGCGCTCGGAGGTGCGCAAGCTCTTCCGCTCCGACGCCAAGTACTACGAGCCCGCCGGCGCCGTGAGCTGGGACGTGAGCATGAAGGGCACGAGGCGGGGCTGGCGGATCGCCGTCAAGGGCGGCGACACGGTCTCGATCGACACGGCCTACGACGTCGAGCGGGCGTCGTGGTACGAGTCGATGGGGATCCTCCCGGTGGCCGTCGCCGACGCCGGCGACCCGAAGGCGAGGGACCCGTTCGACGATCGCAAGGCCGTGAAGAGGATGTACGAGAAGGGCGGCATCCTCACCCACCGCCGCCTGCCCGAGAACATCGATCGGCCGGCGCGCGACAAGCTGGGCCTGCCCGATCCTCGAAACCTGCGCAGCGGGGCGAGCGCCGGGTCGGGCGTCCAGATCGACGGCTTCCTGGGCTCACCGGGCGGCTACTCGGCGATCCCGGGGTTCTCTTCGGCGCGGATGCGCCCGCCCGTGGTCGAGCCCGGCGACAGCGTCACCTTCACCAGCCTCGACGCGCTGTCGACGATGCCCCAGACGAGGCAGGCCTGGCACACGGTCACCTCCTGTAAGCCGCCCTGCAACCGCGGCGCGGGGATCGGCTACCCGCTCGCGAACGGCCCGCTCAAGTTCGACTCGGGGCAGCTTGGCTTCGGGACGCTCGTCAGCTCGGAGGTGACGACGGGCTCGAACACCTACACGACGCCGCCGCTCACCAAGCCCGGCAAGACGTACACGTACTTCTGCCGCATCCACCCGTTCATGCGGGGCTCGATCCGGGTCGAGGGGAAGCGCGAGTAGCGTTCAGGAGATCCCTCCGGCCGTCGACATCACCGCCCGGGTGCCCTCGCCCGACGAGCTGCCGCGCGAGTTCCAGGCGCGCTCGCTGCGCCGCCGCGCGCTGCAGGCGATCGCGGCGCTCGGCGTCCTGGTGGCGATCTTCCTGCTGGCGCCGGGGCTGGGCGAGGTTCGCGATCGCCTCGCCGGTGCGGACGCGGGCTGGCTAGTGCTCGCGACGCTGTTCGAGGGTCTGTCCTTCGCCTCCTACGTTCTGATGTTCGGGCCGATCTTCTGCACCGGACTGGGCCGGAGGCGAAGCTGGCAGATCGGAGGATCGGAGCTCGCGATGGGCTCGCTGGTCCCGGCCAGCGGCGCCGGTGGGCTGGCGCTCGGGGCCTGGGTGCTTCATCGCGGAGGCATGGACGGCCAGCGGATCGCCCGCCGGTCGGTGGCGTTCTTCCTGATCAAAAGCGGCGTCAACTTCCTCGCCGTCGCGGTGCTCGGGACCGTGATGGCCGTCGGTCTAGTCGGTCCCGATCTATCACTGTGGCTGACCGCCTTTCCCGCCGCGGTGGCGGCGATCGTTATCGCGGCGGTGGCGACGATTCCCCGCCTCGGGCCCGGGCGGGCGCCCGGCCCGGATGCCTCCCGGCTTCGCCGTGCGCTCAGCGCGACGCGGCGGGCGGTAATCGACGGCACCTCCGAGGCGCTGAAGATCCTGCGTTCCGGAAACCGCCGCGTGCTGGCCGGATCGGTCGGCTATTGGGCTTTCGACAACGCCGTGCTGTGGGCGACCTTCCACGCCTTCGGCCTCTCGATCCCGCTGACCGTGGTCCTGATGGGCTATCTGATCGGGCAGCTCGGCGGGCTGCTGCCGATTCCCGGCGGAATCGGCGGCATCGACGGCGGGCTGATCGGGACGTTGATCGTCTACGGAGCGCCAGCGGCCGGCACGGCGGCGGCGGTGCTCGGCTACCGCGTGATCCTCTTCTGGCTGCCGCTGATCGTCGGCGGCATCGCGTTTGTTGCTTTGCGCCGCGACATGCCGGGTGGCGGCGAGCTCGCCTCGTGCGCTCCCGCGATCGCCGCGCAGTCCGCCTGAGGCGCCGATCGTCCGGCTTGGGCAAGCCGCAAGCGGCGGGCCGGACCGACAATCACCCCGAATGTTCAAGGGACGCAAGCGGCGCGCGGGGAAGCTAAATCGCGTCGGCCGACTCTTGAGCCACTCCACCTCGGGATGGAACGCCGACAGCGCCTCCTCGGTATCGCCCGCGAGAAAGGCGCTCCACATCCGCTCGACCAGCTCTACGTCCTCATGCGCCACGGGCCCGGTTATCCCGAGGCCGTATCCGACCTGGTACCGGAAGCGCGGACGCCTCGGTAGCCTCTACGGGCTCGCGATGGGCCACCGGCCGCTGACCGGCTACCACGTGTTCGCGTTCACGATCCCGCTCGTCGTCGTCCACCTCCCGTTCGCGTTCGGGCTCGAGTGGAGCGTCGGGGCGGAGCTGTCCCAGCTCGCGGTGTTCTTCGCCCTCGCGGTGATCTGGGACCACCTGTGGTTCGTGATGAACCCGGCGTACACCGTGCGCAGGTTCCGCCGCGAGAACGTGTGGTGGTTCCAGGTCCCGTGGATGTGGCGGTTTCCGCTCGACTACTACGTCGGGATCGGGCTCTTGATCGCGCTCGCCGCTCTGGCGGCGGTGGCGGAGGGAGAGGGCGCCCCGCTTCGCGCCCACCTGTGGCTCCTCGCCGGGCTCGTCGTGCTGACGGCGCTCGCGGTCGCGGCGTCGCCGCTGTACCACCGCTGGTATCGCCACATGCGCCGCGCCGGCGCCGACGATCGCGACGTCACGCCGACGTTCGGCCCGCCGGTGCCGGAGGAGGTCTGGAACCCGGGCGTGCCGGACCTCCATCCGCTCGATCGACGCGATCCCTAGCGGCCGCTCGCCGCCACCCGGTAGCGCAGGTGGGCCACGCCGGCTTCCTCGATCACGCTCGTCGTCTCGAGCTCGACGTCGTCGGGGCCGACGCGGTCGAGCAGCCGGGCGCCGCCTCCGAGCAGCACCGGTACGACGTGGATCTGGAGCTCGTCGACGAGACCCGCCTCGAGGAACTGCTGGATCGCCTCGGCGCCGCCGCCGATCGCCACGTCCTTGTCGCCGGCGGCGTCGCGCGCCTGCTCGAGCGCGCTGTCGATCCCGTCGGCGATGAACGTGAAGCTCGTCCCGCCCTTCATCTCGCGCGGCTCGCGGGGGTGGTGCGTGAGCACGAACACCGGATGGTGGAAGGGAGGGTCGTCGCCCCACCACCCGTCGGCGTTCGGGTCGTCCTCCCACGGCCCCTGGCCGCCGCTGTACATCCGCCGGCCCATGATCGTCGCTCCCGTGGCGCGGATGCCCTCCTCGAGGAGGTCGTTGACCGGCCCGGTGTCCCCGTCGGACCTGCCGTGGCGCTCGCGCCAGCCCCGCAGCCCGAACGCCCACTCGTGCAGCTGCTCGCCGCCCTTGCCGAGCGGGTCGTCGAGGCTCTGGTCCGGCCCCGCGACGTACCCGTCGAGCGATGTCGAGATGTCGGCGACGACGCGCCCCACTAGCCGGCCTCGGAGTACGCGGGCTCGCCACCCGCGGCGCGCTCCTCGGCCGCGGCCTCGGCCTTGTCCTCGGACTGAAGCACGGTGATCGCGACGACGATCGCGGCGACGACGAGCACCGCCCCGATCAGGTACGCGAGGTGATAGCCGGAGTTGAGCGCCGACGCGGTCCCCTCGCCGTCGGCGAGCAGATTGTCGGTCCGCTCCGTCGCCAGGGTCGCGAGCACCGCGAGCCCGATCGCGCCGCCAACCTGGACGCTGGTATTGACGAGCCCCGACGCCAGCCCCGAGTCGCTGCGCGTCGCGCCCGACATCGCGAGCGTCATCAGCGACGGGAACGCGAGCCCGGCGCCGAGCCCGAAGACGATCATCGCCGGCAGCAGGTCGATCGCGTAGGTCGCGTCGACCGGCGTCAGCGCGAACAGCAGCATCGCGGCGAGGATGAAGGCCATCCCGGGGAGCAGCGTCGCCTTGGCGCCGAAGCGCACGTTGAGCCGGGCCGTGAACCGGAACGACATCGCGGCCATCACGATCGTCGCCGGCAGGAACGCGAGCCCGACCTCGAACGGGGAGTAGCCGAGGATGCGTTGCAGGTAGAGCGCCCCGAGGAAGAAGAGGCCGAACATCCCGACGACCGTCAGTCCCTGGACGAGGTTCGAGCCCGAGACGTTGCGCGACCGGAACAGCCGCAGCGGCATCAGCGGGTTGGCAATCGTCGCCTGGCGGGCTACGAATGCCGCGACCAGCGCCAGCGAGACGCCGCCGAGGACGAGCGTCTGCGTCGCTCCCCAGCCGACCTGCTCGACCTCGAGGATCGTGTACACGCCGAGCATCAGCCCCGCGGTGATCAGGACCGCGCCGAGGATGTCGGCTCCCTCGCCGAGCCCGATCCCCTCGCTGGCGTCGATCAGCCGCAGCGCGAACAGCATCGTCGCGATGCCGATCGGCAGGTTGACGAAGAAGATCCAGTGCCAGTTGATCGCCTCGGTCAGCAGGCCGCCGGCGAGCAGCCCGATAGAGCTGCCGGACACGGCGACGAAGGTGTAGATGCCGATCGCCTTCCCCTGCTCCGGCTGCTCCGGGAACATCGTCACGATCATCCCCAGGATCACGGCCGAGGTGAGCGCGCCGCCGATCCCCTGGATGAACCGCGCGCCGATCAACATCTCCTGGCTCTGGGACACGGCGCAGAGCACCGATGCCGCCGTGAACACGGCGAGCCCGGTCACGAACACGCGCCGCTGGCCGACGAGGTCGCCGACGCGGCCGGCGAGCAGCAGCAGGCCTCCGAACGGGATCAGGTACGCGTTCACGACCCACGCGAGGTCGTTCTGGGAGAAGCCGAGGTCGTCCTGGATCGAGGGCAGCGCCACGTTCACGATCGTGATGTCGAGCACGATCATCAGCATCCCCACGCACAGCACGTACAGGGCCAGCCAGCGCCTGCGTTCGTTGGTCACTTCGTTCGTCACGTCCTGATCTCCTTGCTCGTGGTTGCGTCTCTCAACTACTGACGGCGGCGGGCGCGCAAATTCATCGCTCGCGCGCCAACTCCTCGGCGAGCGCGTCGAACAGCCCGCCGGTGCCGGACTGGCGCTGCTCGGGAGTGTCGAGCCCGTCCAGATAGGCGCCCTGCTCGGTGTACGTGAGCCGGGTGCCGTCCCCCTCGGGCTCGAGCTCCACGGTACCGAGCGAGACCGAGATCCGCCTGTCCCCCACGTGCATATCGTACGCGTAGACGATGCGCTCGTCCGGGACGATGTCCTGGTAGCGGGCCTCGTACGTGTACTCCTGCCCCTCCACCTCGCCGCGGTTGTACTCGCGCCCGCCGACCTGGAAGTCGAGCTCGTACTCGGCGACGCCCTGATCCGGATTCCCGAACCACCGCGCCTTGGCCTCCGGGTCCGCCCACGCGGCGAACACCCGCGGCGGGGCGGCATCGAAGGTCCGCTCGACGACGAACGTCGAATGGTTCACGGATCGGTCTGTCTCGGGCATCGGCTACTCCTTTCGTCGTGGTCCGGGTCGGGTCTCCGCCAGGTACTCGCCGAGGCGGTCGAGCCTGCGCTCCCACATCGTCCGCCGCTGCGCGATCCACTCCTCGGCCGGCTCCAGCGCCCCCGCCTCGATGTGGCACGTGCGCACCCGCCCGACCTTCTCGGAGCGGACCAGCCCGCTGTCCTCGAGCACGCGCAGGTGCTGGACGACGGCGGGGAGCGACATCTTCAGCGGCCGCGCGAGCTCGCTGACCGACGCCGGGCCGCGGCTGAGGCGCTCGATCATGCTGCGCCGGCTGGGGTCGGCGAGCGCGTGGAAGAGCGGATCGAGGGCGGCGACTTGGTTAAGCATTTGCTTAACTATAGCGATGATTCTGGCGGTGCCCCGGGGTCGAAATCACACGCATGCACCCTGGGTACCCGAATCCCGTCGTCCACCTCGAGCTCCACACCCGCGATCTGGGGCGCGCGCGCTCGTTCTACTCCGAGCTGTGCCGGTGGCGCGCCGAGGAGGTCGGCGCCGGCGAGTGCTCGTACCTGTGCCTCGACCTCGGGGCGATCGGTGGCGGGGCGGTGGAGTGCGGCACGCCGCGCCCCCTGTGGCTCCCGTACGTCGAGGTCCCCGAGATCACCGCGGCCACCGAGCGGGCGCGCCGGCTCGGCGCGTCGGTCCTGCTCGCCCCGCGCGAGGGCCCCTCGGGCTGGCGCAGCGTCGTGTCGGTGCCCGACGGGGCGCAGGTCGCCATGTGGGAGCGCAAGGGCTGAGGCCGCGCCGGGCGCTCACTCGATCCCGACCTGGGTCAGCCACACCTGCGACAAGGCTCGACCGCGCTTGCCGACTCGATCCCGCCCACGGAGCGCTCGAGGCCGAGGATCCGGTCGCCTCGCCGGTGACGTAGGTGAGCAGCGGATCGCGCCGGATCCGGCCACGGGCCGCGGCGGGGAGCGAGTCCGCGACCTGCGCCACTCCGCTCCGCAGCAGCAGCAGCCGCTCGCGGTCAGTGGACGCGACCGCGAAGCCCGGGAGCCATGGGCGCCGGCTAGATCTTCAGCAGGACGAGCGTGTTGACCGCGAACAGGATCGCGAAGAAGATCGTCCAGCGATCGAGGTTGCGCTCGACGAGCGAGCCGCCGCCGAAGGAACTCCCGCTCTGGCCGATGCCGAACGCGCCCGACAGACCTGTGTCCTTGCCGGAGTGCAGCAGCACGAGGAAGATCAGGATCACGGAGATCAGGACCTGGACTCCGCCGAGAAGGGTCTCCACGGGTCGGGAGTGTAGCTGCCGCCGATCCGCCTACTCCCCGCCGCGGACCCGATCGAGTTGCTTCAGCAACGCGATCGCCTCGCGCCTCAGCTCGCGGTCGACCCGCGTCCACTCCTCGTCGGTGAGCTTCCCGGCCTCGCGGTCCATCTCGGCGTCGCGGATCTCGCGGTACTTGGCCTCTTTGCGCGCCTCGAGCTCGGCCACCCGCGGGTTCTCGGCCCCCTCGTCCGAGCGGGCCGGCCGTCGCAGGGGCACGGTCACGAACACCGCCACGGCGAGCAGTATCAGGGCTATCAGCAGCAGCTCGATCAGGCTCGAGACAGCTCCCGGGCGAGCCGTGCCGCGTACATCTCGCGGACCCGGCCGCGGGCGCCGGCGGACGGCCACAGCGCGATCAGCGCCCCGATCAGCGCGATCATCCACCCGATCCAGATCCACGTCACGAGCGGGTTGACGTTGACGCGGAAGTTCGCCGGCGGCGGGTCGTCGGCGTAGCGGTTGGCCACGCCGCGGATCGCGGCGCCCTGCAGCGCGGCGACCTGCGCCTGCGCGGCCGGGTCGCCGCCCTCGACCCGCTCGCCGATCGCCGCCAGCCGCTCGTCGACGCGCTCGATCACCGGGTCGAAGCGCGTCAGGTCGGGCTGCACCGCGGTCCAGAAGTCCTCTCCGAGCCCATCGGTCCGCCCCACCTCGCTCGTCGCCTCACCCTCGAAGAACCCGCGCACCGGCGACGCCGGATCGGCGTTGCGACTCGAGTAGTAGTTGCGGGTCGGGCGCAGGGTGGTGAAGTGCTCGCCGTCTCGGCGGACGTCGAGCACAGCCCCGAGCGTGAGGCGTTCCTCGCTGCCGCTGACGCTTTGGGTCGGCTCGACGTAGGTGACCTCGTAGTCGCCGACCGTCGCCGACTCACCGGGCGACAGGAACAGGTCACGGCTGGTCTGGAAGCTGGTCGAGCCCGCGACCCCGATCAGGAGCACCGCGATCCCGACGTGGACGAGGTAGCCGCCGTACCGACGCCGGTTGCGGGACACGATCGCGGCCAGCGCCCCGGGCACCGACCCGCCGGCGAGCGCGCGCCGCGCCGCGACGCCCTTGGCGAACTCCTGCACGAGCGCGCTCAGCGCGAAGGCGGCGAACGCGAACAGGGTGAGCGCGAAAGGCTCCCCGCGCGCGTCGGTGAA
The DNA here is from genome assembly GCA_036257695.1 of Solirubrobacterales bacterium. Lineage (GTDB taxonomy): Bacteria > Actinomycetota > Thermoleophilia > Solirubrobacterales > 70-9 > DASPWW01. Next base: position 13,832 of record DATAFB010000125.1, read on the forward strand.
AGCGATCAGCGCGACCGTCACGACCGCCGCCACCGCGAGCGGCCACCGCACGATCGCCCACGCCGAGCGCCAGCTCATCTGCCTCCACGCGATCAGCGGTCCGATTCCCGTGAACAGGACGGCCGCGATCGCGAGCGGTGTCGCGAGTCGGTTGAAGAACGGCGGCCCGACGGACGACCGCGTCCCGGTGATCGCCTCGGAGACGAGCGGGAAGAACGTGCCCCAGAAGATCACCGCACCCAGGCCGACCAGCAGCAGGTTGTTGACGAGGAATATCGCCTCGCGGGAGAACGCCGAGTCGAGCCTGCGCTCGGGCCGCAGGTCGTCGAGCCGGGAGACGATCAGCACGACCGACCCCAGCACCACGCACCCGATCAGGACCAGGATCGGCGGCCCCACCGTCGACGCCCCGAAGGCGTGAATCGAGTCGAGGATCCCGGAGCGGACGAGGAACGTGCCCAGCAGCGCGAGCGAGAACGCGGCGACGATCAGCGACACATTCCACACCTTCAGCATCCCGCGACGCTCCTGGACCATGATCGAGTGCAGGAACGCCGTCCCGACGAGCCACGGCATCAGCGACGCGTTCTCGACCGGATCCCAGGCCCAGTAGCCCCCCCAGCCGAGCTCGCTGTACGACCACCGCGCCCCGAGCACGATCCCGATCGTCAGGAACGTCCACGCGATCAGCGCGAACCGCCTCGTGGAGCGGATCCAGCTCGCGTCGAGCCGCCGCGTGATCAGGGCCCCGATCGCGAACGCGAACGGGATCGTGAAGAAGACGTAGCCCGAGTACAGCATCGGGGGGTGCATCGCCATCGCGGGGTGGCGCAGCAGCGGCATCAGGCCGGCGCCCTCGGCGGGAGCCGGGTCGAGGCGGGCGAACGGGTCCGCCTCGGGCCCGGCGAACAGCATCAGGCCGCAGAAGAACGCGCCCACCCCCATCATCACCGCCGTCGCCCACGGCACGATCTCGCGGTGCCGCCCCCGGGTCGCGAACAGGACCGCCGACGACGCCAGCGATAGCACCCACGCCCACAGCAGCAGCGACCCGCCCTGGCTCGACCACATCGCGGTCAGCTTGTAGCCGGTGGGGGTCGTGGTCGAGGAGTGGTCGGCGACGAGCCTGAACGAGAAGTCGGAGCGCAGGAACGCGGCCTCGACGATGACCACCGCGAGCGTCAACAGCCCGGCCAGCGCGTACACGGCGCGACGCGAGGAGTCGGCCCAGCGGCGGTCCCCGCGCGCCCCCGCGAGCGCGGCGACGACCGCGTACAGGGCGGCGACCAGCGCCAGGATCAGGCACGCGGAGCCGAGGACGATCATGTGCGCGCGGAGAACACGATCACTCGTCGATGATCACGTGCTCGGGGTCCTGCTCGGCCTCGTCGGAGAACTTCGACGGGCATTTGGTGACGAGGCTGTCTCGCTCGGCGACGAAGGTGCCGTCCTGCATCTCCCCGGTGACGATCACCTCGCGGCCCTCGCGGAACGGGTCCGGGACAGCGCCGGTGTAGGCGACCGGGAGGCTCGCGGAGCCGTCGCGGTCCTCGATCTCGAACCGCAGCCCGTCGTCGGTGCGGCGCACGGAGTCGGCAACGACCTTCCCGGTCAGGTCGTAGGTCCCGTCCGCGCTTGCCGACAGCAGGTCCGAGGGCTGCTTCGCCTCGGTTGAGGCGCTGAACGACGTGTACACGAGCGCGGCTGCGAGCAGCACCGCGGTGCCGAGGGCCACGCCGAGGCGGATCTTGCGCTTGCGATCGGGGTCCATCCGGGGAGGGACGCGAATTATCGCAGTGCGAGAATGCCGCCATGGCCGACGACCCCGTGCTCCTGATCACCGGCGCGAGCAGCGGAATCGGGGCGGCGACTGCGAGGGAGGCGGCCGCGGCCGGCTATCGCGTCGTGCTCGGGGCGCGGCGCAAGAAGAAGCTCGACAAGCTGGCGCGCGAGCTCGGCGGCGCGGAGCGGGCGATCGCGCGCACCTGCGACGTCACCAACTGGTCCGACGTCGAGGGGATCGCGGAGGCGGCGCTGGGCAGGTTCGGCCGCATCGACGCGGTGTTCGCAAACGCCGGCTTCGGGGCCCGGCGCGGGTTCCTCGAGGAGTCCGTGTCGCACTGGAAGGCGATGATCGAGACCAACATCCTCGGCGTCGCGCTGACGATCCGCGCCACCCTCCCGACCTTCCTCGACCGCGACAGCGGCCACTACGTGATCACCGGCTCGGTCGCGGGTCGCCGCTCCCTGCCCGGCTCGCTGTACTCGGCCACCAAGTGGGCGGTCGGCGCGATCGCCGAGTCGGTGCGGCAGGAGGTGCGGCAAATCCATCAAAGCTCGGGGATCCGGGTGACGCTGATCGCTCCCGGGAGCACCGACACCGAGTTCTTCGACGAGCGGCCGAGCGACGCGCTCGAGGGGGCGGACATCGGGCGCGCGGTCGTGTACGCGCTCTCGCAGCCGGCCCACGTCGACGTCAACGAGATCCTCATCCGCCCCGCGAGCCAGTCGACATGAGCGCGGCGGGCGACCCCCCATCGAACAGCCTCCTCGGCTGGGACTCGGCGGGAGCGCGTACTCGGTATGCGGGGGTAGGGTGTCGGCATGAAGACGATCGCCGTCGAGACCCCGACCGGCGAGGCGGTCGCTCACCTGCACCGGGTGAAGTCACCCCGGGCCGCGCTCGTCCTCGGCCACGGCGCCGCCGGCGGGGTCGAGGCTCCGGATCTGATCGCGGCGACCGATGCGGCCCGCGCCGAACGCGTCGCCGTCGCGCTCATCGAGCAGCCGTACAGGGTCGCGGGGCGGCGCTCGCCGGCGCCGGCGAAGCGTCTCGACGAGGCGTGGATCGCGGTGGTCGAGCGGCTCGCCGAGCGCGAGCTGGGCGGACTGCCGCTGATCGTCGGCGGCCGATCGCTGGGCGCCCGGGTGGCGTGCCGAACGGTCGAGGCGACCGGCGCCGACGCGGTCCTGTGCCTCGCGTTCCCGCTCCAGCCGCCGGCGCGCAAGGGCAAGCCGCCGTCGCCCGACCGGCTTCCGGAGCTCGACGCGGTGACCGTCCCGGTGCTGGTCGTGCAGGGCGACCGCGACCGGTTCGGCATGCCCCCGTCGTCGCGCCGGCGCGAGGTCGCCGTCGTGCCCGGCGACCACGGGCTCAGGGGGGATACCGACGCCATCGGCGCGGCGGTGCGATCGTGGCTCCCCGGGGTCGTCGGCGCGCCGGCCCGCGCGGCGAGCTAGGGCGCGCGCCGCCGATGGACCTCCTCCGGATCCAGCTACCTCTGTGCCGGCGACGCTAAGCGGGTCTCACCCGTGCGCGGCGTGAGCTCTAGGCGCGGGCGATCATGATCGGCACGAGCACGGCGGGGATCGCGATCACTGCGTCCCCAAGCGGGATTGGCGGGACCTGACGCAACCTGACGGAGGTCTGCGTCACAAGCGGACGACGGGACTCGAACCCGCTACCTCGAGCTTGGGAAGCTCGCGCTCTACCCGGTGAGCTACGTCCGCGTGAGGTCGAATTCTACGGCTGCGCCGGAGGGGTGCGCTCTACCCTTCCTCGCGTGAGTGCCCGCGCGTTCGTCGTCTTCATGGCCGCCCTGGCGCTGATCGGGCTGCTCGCCTTCGGCCTCGCGACGAAGAACAGCGACGGGATCGCCGTCGGCGACCCCGCCCCCGACGTCGAGCTGCCGCGGCTCGAGGGCGGGGGCGCGGAGAGCATCGCCGACTACCGCGGCGAGTGGGTGCTGGTCAACTTCTGGGCCTCGTGGTGCGTGCCGTGCCGCGACGAGTCCCCCGCCCTGCAGGAGTTCTATGACCGCCACCGCGACGACGGGGTCGTCGTGCTCGGGATCGACACCCAGGACCTGAGCGGGGACGCGCTCGAGTTCGTGCGCGAGCTCGACCTCACCTACCCCCAGCTCCGCGACCCGGACGCCGACAGCCCGCTGTCCGAGGACGAGTTCGGCGCCACCGGGCTCCCGGAGTCGTACCTGATCGACCCCCGGGGCGATCTGGCGCTGATCCGCCGCGGCCCTGTGGATGACGCATACCTCAACCGCTTCATCGAGCCGCTGGTCTCGGAGCGCTCGTGAGGGCCGCCGCGACAGCTCTCGTGCTCGTCGTCGCCGCGATCGCGGCCGCGCCCGCGCCGGCCGCCGAGCCGCGCGCGTCGCTGACCGACATCGAGGACGAGGTGATGTGCCCGATCTGCGGCACGCCGCTCAACCTCGCCGCGGCGCCGCAGGCGGAGCGCCAGCGAGCCTTCATCCGCCGCCTGCTCGCCGAGGGACGGACGAAGGAGGAGATCAAGGACGCGCTCGTCCGCGAGTACGGGCCCGAGGTGCTGGCGACCCCCGAGGGCGGCGGCTTTGACCTCGCGGCGTGGCTGGTGCCGGGCGCGGGGCTGCTGCTCGCGGCCCTCGCCCTGGCGATCGGAGTGCGGCGGTGGCGCCGGCGTCCGGGCGCCGAGCCGGGGGACGACGACGCGGCCGAGCCGGACGCGGACGACAGCGAGCGCCTGCGCTCCGACCTCGCCCGCTACGACCTATAGCCGCACGCGGCGCTTGAGCTCGGCCCGCACCTCGTCGGGGAAGCCGGGCACGTCGTCGAGCTGGTCGAGCGAGCTGAACCCGCCGCTGCGCTCGCGGTACGCGATCACCCGCTTCGCCTGCGTGATCGTCAGGTCGAGGGCGCGAAGCTCGTCGTAGCTCGCCGTGTTGAGGTCGACGGCGCCGTCGGGCTGCGCGCTTGCGGCCCCGGGGACGACCGTGGTCACCTGCCGTGGCCGGCGCCGGCGGCGCGCCCGCCGCGCGCGGCGAGCGGTTCGCTCCGCGCCGGCGGGCCGCAGCGGGACGGTCCCCGCCTCGGCCACGGCGGCCTCGTGCTCGAGGATGTAGCGGAAGTAGCTCTCGTCGGGCGAGCGGGCGAAGTTCGCGATCGCGCCGATCATGGGCGCGTCGAGGTCGCGCAGGTGGTCGCGCAGCTCCTCGACCTGGTCCCAGTTGTCCCGGCCGAGGCCGCTGACGATCACGACGCCGTCGACGTGGCCGACGAGCGGGACGGCGTCGGGGAGAAAGCTCGCCGGCGGTGTGTCGATCAGGACGAGGTCGTACGCCTCGCTCGCCTCGTCCAGCAGCTCGGCCATCGCGGCCGACTCGAGCAGGCGCGTGGGATTTGCGGGCGCGGGTCCCGCGAGCAGCATGTCGACCACACCGGATTCGCGCTCGGCACCGACGGAGGCCTCGACGCTGACGCGCTCGTCGTCGAGCGAGGCACGGCCCTCGAGCACGCCGCTGAGACCGGCGGGCGCGGGCTCGGCGAGCGCGGCGAGCCCCGGCCTGCGCATGTCGGCCTCGATCACGAGCACCCGCTCGCCGCTGATCGCCGCGACGACCGCGAGGCAGAAGCACACCGTCGTCTTTCCGTCTCCCGCGTCCGGCGAGGTGACCAGCACGGTGCGGAGCTCGCGGTCGAGGTCGAGGTAGCGCAGGCTCACGCGCGCCATCTGGAAGTGCTCGGCGTCGGCGGCGGGAAGCTCTCTCAGGCGGGGGTCGAGCTCGAGCGCCCCGCTCTTCGGTATCCGGGCGAGCAGCGGGACGCCGAGGATCCGGTCGAGCTCCCGCGCCGCGCGCACGCGGTGGTCGAGCCGCTCCCACGCGAACGCGACCACGATCCCGATCACCAGCCCGGCGAGCGCCCCGATCAGCGTGTTGCGGACCGAGCGCGGCGACACCGGCTCGTCCGGCGGCTCCGCCGACGACACGACCTCGGCGCGCCCCTCGAACGCGTCGAGCCGCTTCGTGTAGTCGACGAACTCCTCGGTGAAGTCGGTCGCCACGTCTGCCGCCAGCGTCGGCCCCTCCGCGTCGCCGGTCGCCGTCGCCCGCACGGTGAACAGGTCCGACCCCTCGTTCTGGGACACCGACACGTTGTCGGACACGAACGCGGCGTCGACGACGCCGACACTGTCCGCGGTGCGGGCGGCGACCCGGTCGGCCGACGCGAGCTCGATCACCTCGGTGGGCGAGACCTCGCCGTCCCCCGGCTCGACCACGAACGTCGCCGTCGCCTCGTAGCGCGGCTGCTCGCGCAGCGACAGCACCAGCGCCGCGCCGGCGGCCGCGAGCACGCACGCGAGCACGACCAGCTTGCGGTGCCACACCGACTCGAGCAGGCCGGCCCTCGCGCCCCGCGCGCCATCGACGTGCTCGGCCATCAGCCCCCTCGGCGGCTCGGGATTTCCCCGGGACGGGTCAAGGGCCGAATCATGCCTTGATCAGGGAGCGACCGGTCATCTCGGGCGGCTGGTCGATGCCGAGCAGGTCGAGGACGGTCGGGGCGACGTCCGCGAGTATCCCCTCGTCGCGCAGCTCGAGCCCGCCGAGGGTGACGATCAGCGGCACGGGATTCGTCGAGTGGGCGGTGTTCGGCGAGCCGTCGGGCTCGAGCATGTTATCGGCGTTGCCGTGGTCGGCGGTCACGATGCACGCCCCGCCCGACCCCCGGACGGCCTCGAGCACGTCGCCGAGGCAGCGGTCCACCACCTCGACCGCCGCCACCGCCGCCGGGATGCTGCCGGTGTGGCCGACCATGTCGGTGTTGGCGAAGTTGATGATTCCGAACCGGAACGTGTCGCTGCTCCACGCATCGCAGAACGCCCGCGTCGCGTCGACCGCGCTCATCTCGGGGCGCTGGTCGTAGGTCGGGACGTCGCGCGGGGAGTCGACCAGGCACCGCTCCTCGCCCTCCCACTCGGACTCGCGCCCGCCGTTGAAGAAGTAGGTGACGTGGGCGTACTTCTCGGTCTCGGCGACGTGGAGCTGGCGCGCACCCTCGGCCGCGAGCACCGACGCCAGCGTGACCTCGGGGTCGGCGGGCGCGAACGCCACCGGATAGTCCCAGTCGGCCTGGTACCGGGTCATCGTCGCGAGCGGCATCCGCGGCTCGACGCCGCGCGGGAACTCGTCGAAGTCGGGCTCGCCGAGCGCCCGCACCAGCTGCCG
>DATAFB010000138.1:0-7724 GCA_036257695.1 Solirubrobacterales bacterium
GGACCCCAATCCGTACAAGTGGCACACCGGCGAGAAGCGCGACCACGGCGGCCACGACGCGATCGAGATCATCGACCTCGTCAAGCAGTTCGGCCGCATGCGGATCCTCAACGAGTGCAACCTGGGCCTGCCTGACAACCAGATCTCGATGGTGCTGGGCCCATCGGGGACGGGCAAGAGCGTGCTGATCAAGCACATCGTCGGGCTGCTGTACCCGGACTCCGGGGACGTCCTCGTGCACGGCGAATCGGTGCCGAACCTGACCGACGACGAGCTGTTCGAGATGCGCAAGAAGTTCGGGCTGCTGTTCCAGGACGGCGCGCTGTTCGGGTCGATGAACGTGTACGACAACACCGCTTTCCCGCTGCGACAGCACACCGACAAGAGCGAAGAGGAGATCGGCGAGATCGTCAACCGCCGTCTGAAGGAAGTCGGTCTCGCGGAGGCGATCTACAAGATGCCGAACGAGCTCTCCGGGGGGATGCGCAAGCGGGCCGGCTTCGCCCGCGCCCTCGTCCTCGACCCGGCGATCGTGATGTTCGACGAGCCCGACTCGGGCCTCGACCCGGTTCGCACCGCGCTGCTGTGCGAGCTGATCCGCGAGGTCCACGACGAGAACGGCGGCTGCTATGTGGTCATCAGCCACGACCTCGGCACGGCGCGGCGGGTCGCCGACTTCCTGGCGGTCCTGTGGAAGGGCAAGATCGTCGAGAGCGGACCCCAGGAGGAGCTGTTCAACTCCGAGAACGAGTTCGTGCGCCAGTTCCTCAACGCCGAGACGCGCGGCCCCCTCGCGATGGACTGAAGGAGTCATTCCGGCCGCGTACTCGTCTCCCGCTCGCAGCCATGACCACCCGCAAGTTCGCTGGCGAACTTGCGGCATTCTGTTGGGATGCTCGCGAGCTCCCGACTCCGCCGCGGCCGGGCTAACGTCCACACATGAGCGGGCTGCTTGCGCGTCTGACCGGGTGGGCCGTTCGCCGGCCCGGCGCGATCGTCGCCGCGGCGGCGTTCATGTGCCTGCTCGGGGCCGCCGGCGCGCTCAGCCTGCGCTCCGACGCCAGCACCGACACGCTCGTCGACCGTGGCTCGGACAGCTTCGCGGCCACCGAGGAGTTCAAGCGCCAGTTCGGCGACGACCCCGTGGTCGTGCTCGTGCGCGGGGACCTGCGGCGGCTGGTGCTGACCGACAACCTCGGGCGCCTGCTCAACCTCGAGGGGTGCCTCGCGGGGCGCGTTCCCGAGGGTCAGCAGGCCGTGACCGAGACGTGCGCCGAGATCGCGGAGCTGAACCCGAGCCAGGTCGTCTTCGGGCCCGCGACGTTCCTCAACCAGTCCGCGATCCAGGCGGAGAAGCTCCTCGGGTCGCAGACCCAGGACGCGCTCGACCGGGCGCGGGCGGCGGGGCTCGCGGCGGCGCGCCGGGCGGCCCGCAGCGGAGCGTCGGAGCAGGTCCAGGCGGAGCAGGCGCGCGCCGCCGCACAGGCGGTCCTCGGCCAGTTCCAGTCCGGGCTCGTGGACCTCGCCGTGCGCTCGGGGCTCAGCGGGCCGCCGACGATCGACGACCCGCGGTTCGTGTCCCAGGTCGTGTGCGACAGCCGCGAGCCGGGGTGCACCCCGAAGGAAAAGTTCTCCTACCTGTTCCCCAGCTCGGAGTCGGCGCTGATCTCCGTCCGGCTGCGGCCCGACCTCAGCGAGGAGGACCGCGAGCGCGCGATCGAGCTCTTCCGGACGGCCGTGAGCGAGGACGAGTTCCGCCTCGAGAAGGGCAGCTACGTGGTCAGCGGGGTGCCGGCGGTCGTCGACGGGCTCGGCAAGGAGCTCCGAAGCGAGATCTTCATCCTGCTCGCGGCGGCGGTGGCGGTGATGGCGCTCGTGCTGGCGCTCGTCTTCGGTCCGCCGCTGCGGCTGCTGCCGCTCGCCGTCGCCCTCGTCTCGGTCGCGATCGCGTTCGGCCTCCTCGCGCTCGTCGGCGGCGCGCTGACGATGGCGTCGGTCGCGGTGCTCCCGGTGCTTATCGGGCTCGCCGTCGACTACGCGATCCAGTTCCAGGCCCGCTACCGCGAGGCGGAGTCGGAGGGGTTCGCGCCGCCCGTGGCGGCGCGGCGCGCGGCGGCGGGCGGCGGGCCCGTGATCGCGACCGCCGGGCTGGCGACCGCCGCCGGGTTCCTCGTCCTGCTGCTGTCGCCGGTGCCGATGGTGCGCGGCTTCGGCGTCCTGCTCGTGCTCGGGATCGCGATCGCGTTCGCGGTCGCGCTGACGGCCGGGTTCTCGGCGCTCGTGCTTGCGCGCTCCGGTAGTGGCCGGCGCGCGCCGGTCCCGGAGGGGGCGCGGGACGCGGCGCGGCGGCTGGGCACGGCTCGCGCCGCGGTCGGCGCGCGGGTGCGCGGGTGGGGCAAGCGGACGCTCGCGGTGGCGATCTCGATGCCCGGCACGGTGCTGGCGGTCGCGATCGTGCTCGCCGTCGGAGGCTGGGTCGCAGGCACCCGGACCGAGGTCGTGTCCGACATCACCGAGCTCGTCCCCTCGGAGCTGCCCGCGCTCCAGGACGTCGACGAGCTTCAGGACGCGACGGGCGTGTCGGGGGAACTGAATGTCGTCGTCAGGGCGCCCGACGTCCGCGACCCGGAGGTGATCGAGTGGATGCGCGACGTCAAGCAGGACGTCCTCGCCGACCACGGCTTCACCGGCGATGCCCCGCGGTGCGAGGACGCCGACCTGTGCCCTGCAGTCGCGCTCCCGGACCTGTTCGACGAGGATCGCCAGCTGTCGCCGGCGAGGGTGAGGACGGTGCTGGACGCGGTGCCGCCGTACTTCTCGCAGGCGGTCCTGGCGCGCGGCTCCGACGACGGGCCTCCCGACACGGCGAACATGGCGTTCGGGATCCCGGTGATGCCGCTCGACGAGCAGAAGCAGCTGATCGACGACATCCGCGCCCGCATCGATCCCGCCGCGTCGGGTGGCGACCGCCCCCCGGGCCTCGAGGCTGAGGTGGCGGGCCTCCCGGTGCTCGCCGCGGAGGCGAACGCGGCGCTGTCCGGCAGCCGCTACTGGCTCACCGGAGCGGGTCTGCTCGCGGTGGCCGTCGCGCTGCTCGCGGTGTACCGCTCGGCGAGGCGGGCCCTGGTACCCCTGATCCCGATCGTCCTCGCCGCCGGCTGGTCGGCCCTCGTCGTGGCCGCGATCGGGATTCCGCTCAACCCGATGTCGGCGACGCTGGGGGCGCTGGTGATCGCGATCGCGACCGAGTTCAGCGTCCTGCTGTCCGCCCGCTACGCCGAGGAGCGGGGAGGGGGGCGCACGGTAGGCGAAGCGCTGCGGCGCGCGTACTCGCGCACCGGAGCCGCCGTCGCGGCGTCGGGCGTCACTGCGATCGCCGGGTTCGCGGCGCTGATCGCGACCGAGATCCGGATGCTGCGCGACTTCGGGTTCGTGACCGTGATCGACCTCGCCGTCGCCCTGGTTGGGGTGCTGGTCGTGCTCCCGGCGGCGCTGGTGTGGGCGGAGGGCGGCTTCCAGCCGCTGAACAAGTTCCGGCCGCGTGCTCCGCTCCCGCTCGCCCGCGACTCGAACAACCGGTCATGACGCGGGCTCGCTCCCGCGTCCGCCGCGGCCGGGTTTCGTGATGACCGAGAAGCGGGATCGCAGACCCGGCCGGGTCTACTCGCTGTTCGTCGGCGCGGCGTTCGTGACGCTGATCGCCGTCGTCCTTCTCAACACGCTCGGCGGCGCCGACGACACGCTGCTCGGCGCCGGCGGCGACAGGGGCATCGCGGCGGCTCAGTTTGCCGTCCCCGAGGCGCTCGGGTCGGTGGAGGGGGACGCGAACGTGTTCCAGGACGACTGCGAGAGCTCCGAGATCCCGTGCCCCGAGGACCGCCGCCGCACGCCGGCGTGCGAGGTCGAGGGCGCCGGGATCATCCGCGTCTGCGACCTCTTCGACCGCCCTCTCGCGATCTCGTTCTGGTTCACCCGCGGCGCCGACTGCCTCCCCACCCAGGACATCGTCGACCGGGTCGCCGCGCGGTACCGCGGGCGCGTCAACTTCCTCAGCCTCAACGTTGGCGACGATCGCGAGAACGTGCGCGAGATCGTCCGCGATCGAGGCTGGCGGATCCCGGTCGGATACGACGCCGACGGCGCCGTCAGCAACCTGTACCGGGTCGGCGGCTGCCCGACGGTCGCATTCCTGTATCCGGGGGGCATCCTCCGCGGGGCCGGAGTCGGGACCGACGAGCTGACCGAGGAGCGCCTCGACGAGCAGCTGCGGGCCCTCGTGCGCGAATCGCTACGCCGCGCCGCGAGGGACCGGTGACGGCCGAGGTCGGCGCGATCGAAGACGGCTGGGTCGCGCCCGAGCTGCGGCAGGAGTTCCCGGGGCTCGCGCTTCGCTACGTCGTCGTCGAGCGCGGGTCGGGGCGCAGCCCGCGGGAGCTGAAGCAGCGGCTCGGCCTGCTCAGCGACCGGTTCACGGGCGGGGAGGCGATCAACCTCCGCCACCGCCCGATCCCGTGGGCGTACCGCGTCTTCTTCCGCCACATCGGCCTCGACCCGGACCGCACCCGGACGCCGGTCGAGCAGCTCGCGCTGGAGCGCATGCAGCACGGCGGCTTTCGCAGCCGCAGCGTCCTCGACGACGCGCTGACGATCGCGATCGTCGAGTCCGGCGTCGCGATTCGCGCCTTCGACGCCGACCGGGTCGAGGGCGGTCTCGGGATCCGCGGCTCGGCGCCGGGCGAGGGGCTCGAGGGCCGCCCGGGCGAGCTCCCGCCGGGGACGCTGGTCGTCGCCGACGAGGTCAGGCCGGTGGCGCTGCTGTTCGCCGCTATAGCCAGCGGGCGCGGGGTGCGGCGCCGCACGCGACGCACTACGCTGGCCGCGATAGCGGTCGACGGCGTTCCCGAGGCGGCCGTCGAGGAGGCGCTGTGGTTGTGCACCGACGCGATGGGGGCGTAGAATCGGGGCTCGCACGTCGGAAGCGAGCGCATGCCCGAGCTGTTACAGCACAGCCAGCCGACACGGCGCCACGCGGGCCTCGACACCGCGCCCGCGGGCGGCGGCCGGGCCAGAACCGGCGAGGACGTCCAGCGCCGTGTCCGCGACGACCTCCGCCGCCAGATCGGCGAGCTGGAGCGGGAGCTCGGCGAGCTGTTCGCGACGGCGTTCCCGCGCCACGGGATCGCGTTCGGCGTCGCGGCGGCGGGCGGCCCCCGGGTGCTCGGCGTGGCCGACCTGGAGGCGGTGCGCGACCGGCTCGTTCAGAGGCTGCACGAGGCGAGGTCGGAGCTGTCGGCCCGCGTCGACGTCGAGGAGCACAACCGCGAGCTGATTGAGGAGATGGTCGCCGAGCCGGAGCGGCACCGGTGGGTGCGCGTCTCGAACGAGGACATCGGCGAGCCGGGTTGCCGCCACTGGCACTCCCGCCCGCGGTGGGGGCTGCTGGGGATGATCCTCGGCTGGTGGCGGGTCAAGCTCTCCCTCGGTTGCCCGTTAGCCAGGGGGCGCGGAAGCGCCCCGGCGCCGGGCGGCGCACTTCGTTGACGGCCCGCAGCGGGGGGCGGGGCTGAGGTGGCGAGCAAGTCGCGCAAGCGGCGCCGCGTCGCGGCTCGCGGCAAGCGGCGGCCGGCTCAGCAGGCCTCCACGGGAGCGCGGGCGTCGGCACGCGAGCGGCGGCGGTCGCGCGCCGACGACCGGCCTCAGGCGCCGTGGGGCTCGTTCCCGCTCGTCGAGCTCGTCGTGCTCGTGGCGCTGGTGCTGCTGGTCGGCGGGTTCGTCGTCTCGGGCACCCAGGGGGCGGTCATGGTCGGGACGGGGCTCGTGCTCGGCTCGCTCGCTGGTCTCGAGCTCTCGGTGCGCGAGCACTTCGCCGGCTATCGCTCGCACACCCTGCTGCTCGCCGGCGCCGCCGCGGTGGCGGTGCTCGCGGTGCTGTTCTTCGGCGGGCTGCTCCCGCCGCTGGCGCGGGTCGCCGCCGCCGCCGCGCTCTTCGGGCTCGCCGCGTGGTGGCTGACTGGCGCGTTCCGGCGTCGCTCGGGCGGCTACGCGTTTCGCGTCCGCTAACGGCGAAGCCCGGGGACATGCCCGGGCTCCTGGGTCGTGCTGGCGTGATCCAGCCCGAAGGATTCAGCTGTGGCGCGCGGCCTTCGCCTCCAACCTCCAGGCCAACTCCTCCCTCTGGCGGATGGTCAGCCTGCCAAGCTCCCTGTTCTCGTTCACGGCGAGCGGGATGAGAAACTTCCTGACGCGCGTGCGGCCCCAGCGGCGCTGGCTGCCGAGCAGCTCGCTCACGGTCATGGTCTCCACCTCCGAGGGGCAGTCTCGGACAACGTCAGCCGCGCTGGCCGTGTCCGACTTGATAGAGCGCTTCAGCGCGGCCCGGGCGAGGCGAATCTGGTTGGCATGGGCGAGCGCGCGCATGTGCTGAGGCGCATGGGCGGGCACAGCTGTCGACGCAGCTTCCATTCGTCACTCCTCCTCGAGTGGTCGCGAGATTCCCAGGGGGACTATCGGTCCGGCGGCGCTCCCGGCGGCTCGAGCCGTGGAGCCAGAGGAGCCCGTTACCCCGTTCTCCCCGTACGCTCCCTGCCCCGGGCGCGTCCGGCGCGTCGCAAAGCTATGTATCGCGGTCGCCCCCGTCAACCGGGAAGCGCGGCGTGCCCCCCTCGACGTTCGCTACGAGCATGCTTTTCTTCGCCGCTCGGATTTGTGCGCGGTTGGACAAGGCGAAACTCCCCACAACGGGGGATGGAAAACCGCCGCCGATCTTTGGACGCGACGGCGAACGGTCAGCGGCTCGGGAGCTCGGGGAACTGGTCCTCGATCACGTCGGAGAAGATCTCCAGCGCGCGATCGAGGTGCTCGCGCTCGTGGGTCGCCATCAGGCTCGTCCGCAGCAGCGCGCCCCCGGGAGGCACAGCGGGATGCAGGGCGACGTTCGTGTACACGCCGGCGTCGAAAAGCGCCTTCCACAGCAGCACCGTCTGCCAGTCCTCCCCGACGACGACGGGGACGACCGGCGTGATCACCTCGCGGCCGTCGGGGAGCGCCGTCGGCTCGACCACCCGCAGGCCGAGGTCGGTCAGCCCGCGGTGGAGGTAGGCGGCGTTGTCCAGCACGCGCTCGAACAGTGGCCCGCCCTCGCGGCGGCAGATCCTCACCGCCTCGAGCGCGGCACCTATCGCCGCCGGCACCGCGGACGCGGTGAACAGGAAGGCGCGAGCCGCGATCCGCAGGAACTCGACCACGTCGGCGGGGCCGGCGATGAAGCCGCCGCACGACGCGAGGCTCTTGGAGAAGGTCCCCATGCGAAGGTCGACCCGGCCCTCGAGGCCGAACAGCTCGCAGGCGCCGGTCCCGCGGGCGCCCAGCACCCCGACTCCGTGCGCCTCGTCGACCAGCAGCCGGGCGCCGAAGCGCCCGCACAGCTCGACGATGTCGTCGAGGGGCGCGATGTCGCCCTCCATCGAGAACACGCCGTCGACGACCACGAGCACGCCGCCGCCGTCGCTCGAGGCGCGCTCGAGCATCTGCTCGAGCTTGTCCATCCGGTTGTGGCGGAAGGGGCGCAGCCGTGCGCCCGAGAGCCGGCACCCGTCGAGGATCGAGGCGTGGTCGCCGGAGTCGCAGATCACCGTGTCTCCGGGCTCGAGGATCGTCCCGATCGTGCCGAGGTTCGCCTGGTACCCGGTCGTGAACACGATCGCGTCGTCGGTCCCCATCCACTC
>DATAFB010000144.1:0-1594 GCA_036257695.1 Solirubrobacterales bacterium
CGACGTATCGTAGGGGCCGCCGCCGCGCTCGCGGTCGCCTATCGTGGCCGCCATGCGCGGCTTCGAGCGGCGATCCGGGCTGTGGCGGCTGGGGGCCGTGGCGGTTGCCGCCGTGATCGTCGCCGAGGCGGGGGTGTGGCTGCTGCGCCCGCGCGAGCCCACCATCGACCCGGCGCCGGTGCGCGAGAGCGACTACTTCACCGACGCCGAGCTCGAGCGCGCCCGCGACTACCAGGGTGGCCAGCGAGCGCTGATGATCGCCGTGCTCGCGGTCCAGGGGGGCGTCCTCGTGATGCTCGCGGTGGGGCGCCCGCGGGCGGTCCGCCGGCGCCTCGACGCGCTCGGGGCGCGGCCGGTGCTCGGCGCGGCCGCGGTGGGCGCGGGGCTCGCGATCGCGCTCGCGGCCGCCGCGCTGCCGTTGCGGGCGGTCGCACACGAGCGCGCCGTCGACGTCGGGCTGTCGACCCAGAGCTTCGGGGCGTGGCTCGTCGACCAGGCCAAGGCGGGGGTGATCGGCGCCGTGCTCGCGGCCGCTGGCGCCGCGCTGCTGATCGCGATCGTGCGCCGCTTCGGACGGCTGTGGTGGATCCCGGCGACGGGAGCCGTGATCGCGACCGAGGTCGTGTTCGTGTGGCTGGCGCCGGTCGTGCTGGCGCCGCTGTTCAACCGCTTCGAGCCGCTCCCGCAGGGCCGCTCCCGATCCGAGGTGCTGGAGCTGGGACGGCGTGCCGGGGTCGACATCGGCGAGGTCTACAGCGTCGACGCCAGCCGCCGCAGCACGGCGCTCAACGCGTACGTCGACGGGATCGGCTCGACGAAGCGGGTCGTCCTGTACGACAACCTGCTCCGTGACGTCGAGCGGCCGGCGCTGCGCTCGGTCGTCGCCCACGAGCTGGCCCACGTCGAGCACCGCGACCTGCTGCGCGGGATGACGTGGGTGGCGCTGTCGGCGCCACTCGCGCTGCTGTTCGTGGGGCTGCTCGCGTCGCGGCTCGCGCGCCGCACCGGCGCCGACCCGGGCACCCCGGCCGCGGTGCCCGCGTTCGCCCTCTCGCTGGCGCTGGCCGCGTTCGTTATCGGGGTGATCGGCAACCAGCTCTCGCGGCAGGTCGAGGAGTCGGCCGACACGTTCGCGCTCGAGCTCACCCACGATCCGGACGCGATGATCGACCTCCAGCGCCGACTCGCCGAGACGAACGTCGCCGACCCCGACCCGCCGGGCCTGTACGCGGCGCTGTTCCGAACCCACCCCTCGACGATCGAGCGCATCGGCGCCGCCGAGGCGTGGAAGGAGGGCGAACGGCCCTAGTCGTCGTCCTTCTTGCCCTCCCACTCGGGAAGGCTCTTGATCCCCTCGCGCGTCTGCCACTTCGAGTAGTTGTCCTCCATCGCGTCGATCAGCTCGCGCATGAAGCGCGGCGACAGCGCGACGCGCGAGACGACGACCCCTGGCACCTCCTCCTCCTCGACCTCGTGGTCGACGCGGGCGAAGGTGATCGTGAACTCGTAGTCCGAGTGGCTGACGTTGGCGAAGTTCGCGTATACGCCGGCCATCGCCTCGGGTGAGCTGTGGATGTTGATGTGGCGCTCCTGC
>DATAFB010000155.1:0-13206 GCA_036257695.1 Solirubrobacterales bacterium
GTGCAGCTCGACTGGCAGACGGCGAAGACCAACGAGCGCGCGCAGCGCGCGTACGCCGCGCTCGGCGCCGAGCCCGACGACCGGTGGTTGGACTACTCGGTGGCGACCGAAGCGGGCGGCGCGGACTAGGAGCGCCCCGCCGCGTGGACCGCGGGCTTCGCACCCGGGATGATGCGCTATGGCATTTCCGAACCGAAGGAGCGCGGCATGGACTTCCAGGAAACGATCTCGAGCGCCCAGGAGGCGGTCACCGTCAGGCGGGTGTACGGCGAGCCGTACGAGCGCGACGGAGTGACGGTGATCCCGGCGGCGGCGGTGCGCGGCGGCGGCGGCGCCGGCAGCGGGGAGGACCCCGCCAAGGGTGGCTCGGGCGGCGGCGGCGGGTTCGGCCTCACCGCGCGTCCGGTCGGCGCGTACGTGATCGACAGTGGCAAGGTGCGCTGGGAGCCCGTCGTCGACCCTACCCGGCTCGCGGTGCTTGCGATCGTGGGGCTGCTTGGCCTCGCCTTCCTGCTCCGACGGCGCTGAATGCCGAGTGCAGCATTGAGCGGCCTATAGCCCGCTCAATGCTTCAGTCGCTGGATCGCGCTGGCTGCCGGCGCTCGATCCACGCGATCCCGAGCACGCTGCCGACCGGCCCGGCCGGCGTCAGCGTCGCCGCGAGCAGGGTGTAGGGCGCCTCGTGGCGCAGCACCGCGATCCACACGAGCAGACACAGGAGGATGAACCCGATCCCGTGGCTGAGGCCGAAGACGAACGTCTCGTCCTCGAAGCCAGGCATCAGCCAGAAGAACAGCAGCGCCGCGAACAGCGCCAGCTCGACGTACGACGCCAGCTTGACCCACAGGAAGAACCTCCCCGGCACAGGCCGGCGGAGCGCATCCGAGGGGCGCTGCGGCTGCGTCGCCTGCGAGGAGTCGGTCACCGCGCCCGAGCGTAGCGGGGCGCCGCGGGGTCGAATGGCAAACGCCAGCCGGCCGGAGTCGCTGAAGATCAGGCTCGGGCGCTGAACGCGGGCTCGGCCTCGCCCTCGAACGTCGTCAGCACGATCCGCTCCTGCTCCGAGCGGTGGGCGGCCGGGTAGCCCTCCGACGGGGCGGCGCGCTGCGGCCGGCCGATGTAGCCGAACTCGACGCCCTCCGGGATCAGCTCGGGCATGCGCCGCGACATGATCTTCCACGCGCCCATGTTCTGCGGCTCCTCCTGGACCCAGACGATCTCGCGCAGGTTCGGATAGCGGGAGATCAGCTCAGCGAGTTGGTCGCTTGCGAACGGGTACAGCAGCTCCAGCCTCGAGATCGCGACCTTCTCGGCGGACTCCCTGCGGTCGTGTCCGTCGAGGTCGTAGTAGATCTTGCCGCTGCAGACCGCGAGCCTCTCGACCTTGTCGCGGCGTTCGGCGGCCCGCTGGTCGTCGATCACGAACTGGAACTGGCCCTCGGTCAGATCGTCGATCCCCGACGCAGCCGCCGGCAGCCTTAGCAGGCCCTTGGGCGTGAAAACGACCAGCGGCCGCTGCTTGGCGATCCTCGCCTGGCGGCGCAGGAGATGGAAGTACTGGGCCGCCGTGGTCGGGTTCGCGAGCCGCATGTTCCCCTCCGCCGAGAGGGCGATGAAGCGCTCGATCCGGGCGCTGGAGTGCTCCGGGCCGGAGCCCTCGTAGCCGTGCGGAAGAAGCAGCGTCAGCCGCGTCGTCTCGCCCCATTTCGACTCCCCGGGTGCGATGAAGCTGTCGATGATCACCTGTGCCGCGTTGGCGAAGTCGCCGAACTGGGCCTCCCACAGGATCAGGCTCTCGGGCGCCGCCGCCGAATACCCGTACTCGAACCCCAGGCACCCAGTCTCGGACAGCGGGCTGTTGTGGATCTCGAACGGCGCCTGGGCGTCCGACAGGTGCTGGATCGGCGCGTACCGCAGGCCCGTCTTCTCGTCGTGCAGAACGAGATGGCGGTGGGAGAAGGTCCCGCGCTCGGTGTCCTGCCCGGTCAGCCGGATGTGGGTCCCCTCGGTCAGCAGCGACGCGAGCGCGAGCGCCTCGGCGTGGCCCCAGTCGATTCCGCCCTGCTTGAGGGCCTCGGTGCGGCGCGACAGCGGCTTGCGCAGCTTGCGGTGGATGGTGAAGCTCTCCGGGACCTCGAGCAGCTCCTCGTTCAGCTTCTCGAGCACGTCTCCGGGGACCGCGGTCTCGACCTCGGGGCTCTTGCGCCGGTCGAGCTCGCTTGTCATCGTCCCGGTGCTGGGCTCTTCGTATTCGCCGGCCTCGATCTTCTCCCGCAGGCGCTTCAGCCTCTCGGCGAGCTCCTCACGGCGGCGCTTCGCTTCGGCCTCGATCTCGTCGCGGTCGACCACGCCCTCGCTGATCAGCTTGTCCGCGTAGATCTCGCTCACGGGCGGGTGCTGCTTGATCAGCTCCGCCATCTTCGGCTGCGTGTAGGCGGGCTCGTCGGTCTCGTTGTGCCCGTAGCGGCGATATCCGATCAGGTCGATGACGACGTCGCGATGCCACTCGTTTCGGTACGCCATCGCCAGTCGCACCGCCGCCACGCAGGCCTCGACGTCGTCGGCGTTGACGTGGATGATCGGCACGTTGAAGCCCTTCGCCATGTCGGCGGCATACGGGGTCGAGCGGGCATCCTCCGGGTCGGTCGTGAACCCCACCTGGTTGTTGGTGATGATGTGGACGGTGCCGCCGGTGGCGTAGCCCTTGAGCGCGAGCAGGTTGAGCGTCTCGGCGACGACGCCCTGCGCCGGGAAGGAGGCGTCGCCGTGCAGCAGCAGCGGCACGGCGAGGCTCGGGTCGTGCTGCAGGCTCGTCCCCGAGTGGTCGGTCTGCGCCTCGCGCGCGGCGCCGGTGGCGACCGGGTCGACGAACTCGAGGTGGCTGGGATTTGGGTACAGCCGCATCCGGATCTCCTCGCCGTCGCGCGTCGTCAGCGTCCCCTCGTGGCCGTGGTGGTACTTGACGTCGCCGGTGCCGTGATGGGGGAGCGCGGCCACCGCCTTGACCGCCTCGATCCCCTTCGCGCCCTCGAACTCGGCGAAGATCGACTCCACCGAGCGACCGAGGTTGTGAGCGAGCACGCTGAGCCGGCCGCGGTGGGCCATCCCCAGCACCACCTGGTTGGCGCCGTTGCGCTCCGAGAGCTCCGCGATCTCGTCGATCATCGGGACGACGGCGTCGAGCCCCTCGATCGAGAACATCTTCTGGCCGAGGTAGGCCTTCTGGATGAAGCGCTCGAACTGGAACACCTGGGTCAGCCGCCCGAGCAACGCCCGCTTCTCGTCCGGCTCGAGTGGCCTGCGGTGCCAGTTGGTCTCGATCCGCTCCCGCAGCCACACGCGCTGCTGGTGCGAGGACAGGTGCTCGATCTGGTACGCGATCGTGCCGCAGTAGTCCTCGCGCATCCGCGGCAGGACGTCGAGCAGGGTCTCGCCGGGGCACTCGACCCGGAGGATCGAGGCGGGCACCTGCGCCATCAGCTCCGGGGTGAGGTTGAGGTTCTCCGGCCCCAGCGCCGGGTCGCCCTTCGGCTCGCGCCCGAGCGGGTCGAGCCGGGCCGCGAGGTGGCCGTGGGTTCGGAACGCCTTCAGCAGCGAGGTCGCGGCCTGCACGGCCTGGAGCAGCTCCATGCTGGGCCGTTGCTCGGCGGCTCGCGGCGCCTCGGGCGCCGTGGGCGCGATCGGGGGTGCCGAGGCCGACGCGGGGTGTGCGGAGGTGACGATGTTCGCCTCGACCCCGAGCGCCTCCGCGACCGACTCGTAGAAGCCGTCCTCGCCGCTCAGCAGCTCGTCGATCCGGCGCAGGTAGGAGCCCGACTCCGCGCCCTGGATCACGCGGTGGTCGTAGGTCGAGGTCATCGTCATGACCTTGGACACGCCGAGCGTCTTGACCTTGTCGGCGGGGGTGTGCTGCCACTCCGCGGGGTAGGCGATTGAACCGGTGGCGATGATCGTGCCGCCGGTCGTCAGCCGCGGAACCGAGGCGACGGTGCCGAGCCCACCGGGGTTCGTGAGGGTGATGTTCGTGCCCTGGAAGTCGTCCGCCGTGAGCTTGTTCTCGCGCGTCTTCGTGATCAGGTCCTCGTAGTAGCCGTGGAAGCCGGCGAAGTCGAGCGTCTCGGCGCCCTTGATGCACGGAACCATCAGTCCGCGGGACCCGTCCTTGCGCTCGACGTCGACCGCGATTCCGAGGTTCACGTGCTCGGGCTGGATCGCGTGCGGCTTCCCATCCCGCTTCTCGTAGGTGCGCGTCATCACCTGCCACTCGGTTGCCGCCTGGACCATCGCCCACGCGACCAGATGGGTGAACGAGACCTTCATCCCGCGCTCCTTGAGCTCCCCGTTGAGCGCCTTGCGCTTCGCGTCGAGCGTGTCGACGGCGAGGGTGCGGAACGAGGTCGCGGTGGGGATCGAGCGACTCTCCTCCATCGCCTTGACGAGCATCGCGGTGGGGCCCCGGAGCGGGGTCGCCTTCGCGCCCTCGGCCGCGGGGGCCGCGGCACCGTCGCCGTCTGCCGCCGCGAGCACATCGGCCTTCGTGATCCGGCCACCGATCCCGGTCCCGCGCACTCGCTCGAGGTCGATTCCCCGTTCGGCGGCGATCCGCCGCGCGACCGGCGACGAGCGCTTCCCGTCGGCCGCCGGGGCGGGCTCGGCGGGCGCGGGTGCCGAAGGCTCGGCCTGGCGCGGCTCGGCGGCGGCCGCCGGCGCCCCGGACGCCGCGATCTCCGCCAGCAGCTCGCCGACCTTGACCGTCTCGTCCTCGGCCTTCAGGACCTTGGTGATCGTTCCGCTCGCGGGCGCGGGGACCTCGGCGTCTATCTTGTCGGTCGAGAGCTCGACGACGGTCTCGCCCTCGGCGACCGCGTCGCCCTCCCGCTTGTGCCACGCCAGGATCGTGCCCTCGGTCACCGACTCGCCCATCTCCGGCATCACCAGCTGAACGGTTTGGCCCTCCTCCTCCGCCGGCGCCTCGGCCGCCGGCGGCTCGGCCGCGGGCGCCTCCTCCGAGTCGCCCGCGCCGTTGGCGGATGCGCCGTTGCTCGATGGTGCATCGCCGGACTCCATCTCCGCAAGCGGCTCGCCCACCTGCACCGTCTCGTCTTGCTGCTTGAGGATCCTCGCGATCGTCCCGCTGGCGGGCGCGGGGACCTCGGCGTCGACCTTGTCGGTCGAGATCTCGACGACCGTCTCGCCCTCCTCGACGAACTCCCCCTCCCCCTTGTGCCACTCGAGCACGGTGCCCTCAGTCACCGATTCGCCCATCTGCGGCATCTGGATCTGGACGGTCTCGGTCGTCGCCATGTCCCTCAGTCCAGTCTAGGAGGGATCAGGTAAGCGGGACAAGCCGTCTCACACGACCCGCGCCACCACGTAGACCTCGTTCGCGACGGTGTCGTAGACGTCGGGGGCCACGAACCCGCGCGCCTCGCCCGTGTGCGAGCAGTAGGCGCAGCGCAGCTCGCTCGTCGCGGGCACGTGCCGCTCGAGCACGACCGGAAAGTTGCAGCCCGGGCACACGAGAGCGCCGTGCCCCAGCAGCTGGATCCCGTCGCGCACGAGGCGACGCTCCTCCCCGATGTCCCCGACCCGGACCTTGCGCGTCTCGCGAACCGGCTCGTGGCCGAACGGGTCGGCGGGAAGGGCCATCAGTGATGGTGGCGCCGAGCATCGGCCGTTGGCCGACTGCGAGGCGGGTAGCAGGTGGACATGATGTGAGTGTAGGGTCCGAAGGGCGCAGTGAGGAGACACGCGTGAGCTACTTCGTGACGGGCGCGACCGGGTTCATCGGCCGGCGCCTGGTCGAGTGCCTGCTGAAGCGCGAGGGCACGATCTACGTGCTAATCCGAGAGGGCTCCAAGGGGCGGCTCGAGGAGCTGCGCAGCCGCTGGGCCGTCGGCGAGGACCGCATCGTGCCGGTCGTCGGTGACCTGTCGCAGCCGCGCCTCGGGGTCGAGGAGCGGCTCGGCGAGCTGCACGGCAGGATCGACCACTTCTTCCACCTCGCGGCGATCTACGACATGACCGCCGACGCCGACAGCCAGCGAGTCGCGAACGTGGAGGGAACGCGCAACGCGGTCGAGCTCGCTGGCGCACTCGAGGCGGGCGGGTTCCACATGGTCAGCTCGATCGCGGCCGCGGGGCTCTACAAGGGGGTGTGGCGCGAGGATATGTTCGACGAGGCCGAGGACCTCGACACACATCCCTACTTCCGCACCAAGCACGACTCGGAGCGGGTCGTGCGCGAGGAGTCCGAGCGACCGTGGCGGGTGTACCGGCCGGGGATCGTCGTTGGGGACTCCGAGACCGGCGAGATGGACAAGGTCGACGGGCCGTACTACTTCTTCAAGCTGATCCGGCGGCTGCGCAACACCCTGCCTCAGTGGATGCCGCTGCTCGGCATCGAGGGCCGCGAGATCAACCTCGTGCCGGTCGACTTCGTCGCCAGGGCGATGGACCACATTGCCCATCTCGACAACCTCGACGGCCGCGCTTTCCACCTCACCGACCCGCACCCGAGGACGGCCGGCGAGGTGATCGACATCTTCGCCAGGGCCGCGAACGCGCCGCAGTCGGCCGTCCGGGTGCTGCCCGCGGCGCTCGACGTCGCCGAGCCGCTCGTTCGCGGAGCGATCGCGGCCGTGCCGGGCCTCGATATGGCGACCGACCGGCTGTTCTCCGACCTCGGGATCCCGCGCTCGGTGCTCACCTACATCAACTATCCGACCCGCTTCGACTCCACCGAGACGCAGAAGGCGCTCGCGGGCAGCGGGATCGAGGTGCCGCCGCTCGAGGGCTACGCGGACAAGCTGTGGGACTACTGGGAGCGCCACCTCGACCCGGACCTGTTCCGCGACCGTTCGCTGGCCGGCGCGGTTCGGGGCCGTGCTGGGGTGATCGGCGGCGCCACGGAGGTGGTCGCGCACCAGGTGCCGGACGAGGCGCTGCGGCTCGCCCGCCGGCTGCGCGGCGGAGCGAGCCTGGACTCCGCCGTCCGCGGCCGCACGGTGCTGATCACGGGAGCGTCGTCGGGGATCGGTCGCGCGGCGGCGCTGAAGATAGGCGCCGCCGGCGGGGTGGTGCTGCTCGTCTCCCGCACCCGCGAGAGGCTTGACGAGGTCCGGTCGGCAATCGAGGAACAAGGCGGCATCGCGTACGTCCACCCCTGCGACCTCAGCGACACCGACGACATCGATCGCATGGCGGACGAGGTCCTCGCCGAGCACGGCCATGTCGACGTCCTCGTCAACAACGCCGGCAAGTCGATCCGCCGCTCCCTGGCGCTGTCGTATGACCGCTTCCACGACTACGAGCGCACGATGCAGCTCAACTACTTCGGCCCCGTGAAGCTGATCCTGAAGCTGGTGCCGCGGATGCGGGAGCGCAAGCAGGGCCACATCGTCAACATCAGCTCGATCGGCGTGCAGACGAACACGCCGCGGTTCTCGGCCTACGTCGCGTCGAAAGCGGCGCTCGACGCCTTCTCCCGCGCGATCGCGTCGGAGATGATCGACGACGGCGTGACGATCACGACGATCCACATGCCGCTCGTCCGTACGCCGATGATCGCGCCGACGAAGCTGTATGACCGCTTCCCGACGATCACGCCCGAGAAGGCGGCGGACATGATCGCCGAGGCGATCATCCACAAGCCGAAGCGGATCGCGACGCCGCTCGGCAACCTGGGTCAGATCCTGTACGCGATCAACCCGCGGTCGATGGACTACGTCCTCAACACCGCTTACCAGCTGTTCCCCGACTCGCGCGCAGCGCGCGGCGAGAAGAAGGAGCCCGAGCCCGGCGCAGCGAGCATCAACGAGGAAGCGTCTCGGGAGCAGGTCGCGTTCGCGTACCTGATGCGGGGGATCCACTGGTAGCAGCGACCGCGCGCGCTGGTCGCCGGCTCAGTCACTGGGGCTGGGGGTACGCCGACAGGCAGGCCAGCCGCGAGGAGCTGGAGGCGGCGGCGCCCGGGATCCGCGAGCTGCTCGGGTTCGGCGCCGACGAGGTCGAGGAGCCGGCGCCGCTGGAGTCGATCGAGCTGCCGCCGCCGCGGCTGGCGCCGCCGAACTCGCTGGCGGCGATCGTCAGCGACGATCGCTACGACCGCGTCTCGCACGCGCACGGCAAGGCGTACCGCGACATCGTGCGGGCGTTCCGGGGACGGATCGACAACCCGCCCGACCTCGTCGCCGGGCCCCGCGACGAGGCCGAGGTGGGGGCGGTGTTGGAGTGGTGCTCCGACGCGGGCGCCGCGGCGATCCCGTTCGGTGGCGGCACGAGCGTCGTCGGGGGCGTCGAGCCCCGGGTCGGCGACGAGTACCGGGGCGCGGTCAGCGTCGACCTGCGGCTGCTCGACCGCGTGCTCGAGGTCGACTCCGAGTCCCGCGCCGCGCGGATCCAGGCGGGGGCGCTCGGCCCGGCGCTTGAGGACCAACTCCGACCGCATGGGCTCACCCTGCGCCACTTCCCGCAGTCGTTCGAGTTCTCGACCCTCGGAGGGTGGATCGCGACCCGCTCGGGCGGCCACTTCGCGACGCTGTACACCCACATCGACGACCTCGTCGAGTCGGTGCGGGCAATCACGCCGAGCGGCGAGTGGGCGAGCCGTCGCCTGCCGGGCTCGGGCGCGGGGCCGAGCCCGGACCGGATGCTGATCGGGTCCGAGGGAATCCTCGGGGTTATCACCGAGGCCTGGGTGCGGGTCCAGGAGCGGCCTCGCTTCAAGGCGTCGGTAGGGGTGGCGTTCGACGACTTCGTCCGCGGCGCTCAGGCCGTGCGCGAGATCGCGCAGAGCGGGCTCAACCCGTCGAACTGCCGCTTGCTCGACGCGGCCGAGGCGGAGCTCACCCACTCCGGCCCGCCGGGCAAGGCCCTGCTGGTGCTTGGGTTCGAGTTCGCCCATCACCCGGTCGACGAGCCGATGCGGATCGCGATCGAGGCCGCGCGCGACCACGGCGGCGAGCCGGCCGAGGTTCGCAGCAAGGGCGCGCCGACGCCGGGCGCGGGCCGCGAGGGCCCCCCGCAGGGCGGCGACGGAGCCGACCCTGTCGGCGCGTGGCGCCACGCGTTTCTCGCCGCGCCGTACCTGCGCGACAACTTCGTCGCGCTGGGGGTGCTGTCGGACACGTTCGAGACCGCGATCACGTGGAATCGCTTCGAGGACTTCCACCACCGGGTGATCGAGACCGCCCGCTCCGCGGTCGGCGAGCCCGCGCGGGTGAGCTGCCGCTTCACCCATGTGTACCCCGACGGCCCGGCGCCCTACTACACCGTCCTCGCGCCGGCCCGGCGCGGGTCCGAGGTCGAGCAGTGGGACGAGATCAAGTCCGCCGCGTCGGAAGCGATCCTCGCCGCCGGCGGCACGATCACCCACCACCACGCCGTCGGCCGCGACCACCGCCCGTGGTACGACCGCCAGCGGCCCGAGCCGTTCGCGCATGCGCTGCGGGCGGCGAAGCGCGAGCTCGACCCCCGCGGCGTGCTCAATCCCGGCGTTCTGGTCGATCCTTAGTGGCTGTCCGAAAACCCGGGCGTGCGCGGGGGTTGTCGGACGGTCACTTAACCTTCCGCCCGTGTCCGGGACCGGCCGCGCGCTGGTGGCTGCGATGCGGCCGCCGGAGTGGATCAAGAACCTGCTCGTCTACGCCGGGCTGCTGTTCTCGCAGCAGTTCGACGACCCCGCCCGCGTCCTCGACGCCACCCTCGTCTTCATCGCCTTCTGCGCGATATCGAGCGCGGGGTACCTGGTCAACGACCTCCGCGACGCCGAGCTCGACCGCCGCCATCCCGAGAAGCGCCACCGGGCGATCGCGAGCGGCGCTCTCGACGAGCGCGTCGCGTGGGTGTGGGCGGTCGTCCTCGCGATCGCCGCGATCGCCCTCACGCTTGCGGCGGTGTCGGCCGAGGTGGCCGGCCTCGTCGCCCTGTACGGGGCGATCACCATCGCCTACTCGCTGGTCCTCAAGCGGCTGGTGATCGTCGACGTGATGACGATCGCGTCGCTGTTCATCCTCCGCGTCGTCGCCGGCGCGGTCGCGGTCGACGCCGAGGCGTCCGAGTGGCTGCTCGTCTGCACCGCGATGCTGGCGCTGTTCCTCGGCTTCACCAAGCGCCGCCAGGAAGCCATGGAGGAGCAATCAACACCCGCCGAATCCTCCGCTGACGCCTCCGGTTCGGCGGGGTCCCGGGTGACCCGGCCGGTGCTGGAGCACTACTCGATCGCGTTCCTCGACCAGATGGTCGCGATGGTCACGGCCGCGGCGATCATCAGCTACGCGGTCTACGCGGTCGACAGCCCCAAGATCGGCAGCGAGATGCTGGCCACGGCGCCCCCGGTGCTGTACGGGATCTTCCGCTACCTGTATTTGATCTACGACCGCCGCGACACGCGCTCGACGGCGGCGATCCTGCTCGAGGACCCGGGGATGATCGTCGCCGCCGTCACCTGGGTCGCGACCGCGCTGCTGATGCTCTATGTATTCGACTAGGGTTCGATTGACTGGCCAGTCGGCCAGAGGAGCGGCATGGATCTGACGCCGACAAGCGAGGAGCAGGCCTTCCGTGACGAGGTGCGCTCGTGGCTCGAGGCCAACCACCCCGGGCCGGAGCCGGAGGGCGACGACTCGGCGAAGTTCGAGTTCCAGCGCCACTGGCAGAGCGAGCTCCACGAGGCGGGCTGGGCCGGGATCTCGTGGCCGAAGGACTACGGCGGCCGTGGCGCGACGCTCGTCGAGCAGGCGATCTTCAGCGAGGAGATGCCCCGCTCGCGGGCGCCGCGGCCGGCGAACGTGCTCGGCCTGGTGATGGGCGGCCCGGTTGTGATCGCGCACGGCGACGAGGACCAGAAGGAGCGCTTCCTCGAGCCGATCCTGTCCGCCGAGGAGATCTGGTGCCAGGGGTTCTCCGAGCCCGAGTCCGGCTCCGACCTCGCGTCGCTGAAGACCAAGGCGGTGGCCGAGAACGGCGGGTGGCGCGTCACGGGGCAGAAGGTGTGGACGACGTTCGCCCACGAGGCGAAGTGGTGCATGCTGCTCGCGCGAACCGACCCGGACGCCCCCAAGCACAAGGGCCTCACCTACTTCATCCTCGATATGGAGCAGGACGAGGTCGACTTGCGCCCCCTGCGCCAGATCACCGGCGAGGCGGAGTTCAACGAGATCTTCATGGAGGGCGCGTCCGTGCCCGACGAGAACGTCGTCGGCGGGGTCGGCAACGGGTGGATGGTCGGGATCACGACCCTGATGCACGAGCGCGCCGGGCTGGGGGCCGCGTCCGCGGTCGCGCTGCGCCGCGACCTCGACGACCTCGTCGCGCTGATCCAGGAGCGCGGCCTCGCCGACGACCCGGTGATCCGCGACCGCGTCGCGCGGCTCCAGGTCGCCGCCGAGGCGCTTCGGCTCGGCGGCCTGCGCACCCTGACCCAGACGATGCGCACGGGCATCCCCGGCCCCGAGGGATCGCTCGCCAAGTGGCAGTGGGCGGACGCCAACCAGGAGCTCACCGAGCTCGCGACCGATGTCCTCGGGCCGGGTGGGCTCGAGCGCTCCGAGTGGAGCTACAAGTTCCTGCGCTCGCGGGCGAACTCGATCGAGGGCGGGACGACCGAGGTGATGAAGAACATCATCGCCGAGCGGGTGCTCGGGCTGCCGCGGCTGAGGTAGCGGCGTGGACTTCGGCTTCAACGACGAGCAGCAGGAGATCCAGCGCACCGCGCGCGACTTCCTGTCGGCGCGGTTCACCCCGGAGAAGGTCCGCGAGCTCGCCGAGTCGCACACCTACGACGACTCGCTGTGGCGCGAGATCTGCGAGCTCGGGTGGCCGGGGATCGCGATCGACGAGGAACACGGCGGCCAGGGCCTGGGGATGATCGAGCTCGTGATCCTGTGCGAGCAGCTCGGCTACGCGTGCGCCCCCACGCCGTTCCTCTCCAATGCGGCCGCTGGCCTGATGATTGACGCCGTCGGCGGCGACGAGCAGCGCGAGCGGAGGCTTGCGGGGATCGCCAGCGGCGAGGCGCGAGGCGCGGCTGCGTTCACGCCCGAGGAATCGCCGATCGTCCCCGACGCCGAGGGCGCCGCGGTGCTCGCGCTCCCCGAGGCCGATGGCGTGCGCCTGGTCGAGGCGGCCGGCGCCGAGATCGAGCCCTTGGAGCTGATCGACGCCACTCGCGCTTACGCGCGGGTCAGCGCCAACGGCGGCGATTCGATGCCCGGCGACCCGCCGGCGGGGGTCGACCGCGTCGCCGTCGCCGTG
This sequence comes from Solirubrobacterales bacterium, assembly GCA_036257695.1. Classification (GTDB taxonomy): domain Bacteria; phylum Actinomycetota; class Thermoleophilia; order Solirubrobacterales; family 70-9; genus DASPWW01. The sequence continues at coordinate 12,256 of DATAFB010000155.1, forward strand.
GCGGCGGAGCTGACCGGGGTCGCGCAGCGGGCGATGGAGATGGCGGTGGAGTACGCGAAGGAGCGCGAGCAGTTCGGGCGCCCGATCGGCGCCTACCAGGCGGTGTCACACCGCTGCGCGAAGATGCTCCTCGATACGGAGGAAGCGCGCTCGTTGACCTATTACGCGGGCTGGGTGGCCGACGCCGAGCGGGACTCGCTGCCGATGGCGTCCGCGATGGCGAAGGCGCGGGCATCGGACGCCGCCTGGGAGGTGACGGCGTCGGCGCTCCAGGTGCTGGGTGGGATCGGGTTCACGTGGGAGCACGATCTCCAATTCCTGCTCAAGCGTGCTCGCGCCACCGGGCAGCTGTGGGGCACCTCGGGGCAGTACCGCGAGCGGATCGCGGACCTCGTCGGCCTCGCGGCCGAGGAACCTGTAGCCGGCTAAATACGCGCCGCGGTGCTCGTTCACTCGCCGTGAATGTCGTTCCCTCCCAACACACGCCAAACTCCGCGGTGAGCGTGATGGAGGGAGGGGACATGAGCACCGAGCAGCCGCCCGACGCGGCCGGAGTGCGCGTGGTCCTCGTCGACGACCACGAGCTGTTCCGCAGCGGGCTGCGGGAGCTGCTCGAGGAGCGCGGGGTGGACGTGGTGGACGTGGTCGCCGACGGCGAGGCGGTCGTCGACGCGGTGCGCGAGGCGGCGCCCGACGTCGTCGTGATGGACATCGCGATGCCGGGCATATCGGGCATCGAGGCGACGAGGCTCGTCCGCGCAACTGCGCCGGCGACCAAGGTGATCATGCTCACCGTGTCCGCCGACGAGCGCGAGGTCGAGGACGCGATCTACGCGGGGGCGTGCGGCTACGTGCTCAAGAGCGCGGAGGTGGAGGAGATCGTCGCCGGGATCCGCGCCGCGGCGGCCGGGGAGGCACTGCTGTCGCCGCGGATTGCGGCCGGCATCCTGG
>DATAFB010000157.1:0-4947 GCA_036257695.1 Solirubrobacterales bacterium
CCGGCACCCGTCGAGGATCGAGGCGTGGTCGCCGGAGTCGCAGATCACCGTGTCTCCGGGCTCGAGGATCGTCCCGATCGTGCCGAGGTTCGCCTGGTACCCGGTCGTGAACACGATCGCGTCGTCGGTCCCCATCCACTCCGCGATCTCGCGCTCGAGCTCGGTGTGCAGGGGAATCGTGCCGTTCAGCAGCCGCGACCCGGTCAGGGCGGTGCCGTAGCGCTCCAGCGACTGCGCCGCGGCGGCCTTGACACGCGGATCGCCGGTCAGCCCGAGGTAGTTGTTGGAGCCGAGCATGATCGTCTCTCGGCCCTCCATCTCGACCACCGGCCCGGCCTCCGACTCGAGCACGCGGAAATAGGGGACGAGGTCCGCCTGCTTCGCCGCCTCGAGCTGCTCGGCGCGGTCGTGGGTGCGCGCCTTCTCGAACACGTCGATGGGCGTTTGGGTGCCTTCGGCGATGGCGGAAAGTCTGGCAGGTGATCCGGTAGCTTGCCCGCGTGTCAGAATCATCGCCCGATCTGCAAGCAGCATGAACAAATCGCCCGATCTGCAAGCAGATCGTGCGGTGGCTGCAGGGACGTCGAGACTCACGGTCCGGCCAGTGCGTGGACGGCGGGATCTGAAGCGGTTCGTCAAGCTCCCGTTCCGGCTCCATGGCGACTCGCAGCAGTGGGTGCCGCCGCTGATCAGCGAGCGGATGCGGTTCCTCGACCGCGGCCGCAACCCGTTCTTCGACCACGCCGAGGCCGAGTACTTCCTGTGCGAGCGCGACGGCCGCCCGGTGGGCCGGATAACGGCCCACGTCGACCGCCGCTGGGACGAGTTCCAGGGCGGCAACGACGGCATGTTCGGGTTCTTCGAGTGCGAGAACGACCTCGGCGCCGCCCGCGCGCTGGTCGGGGCGGCCGCGGAATGGCTGCGCCAGCGCGGGCGCGAGCGGATGCTGGGCCCGATGGACTTCACCACCAACGACGAGTGCGGCGTGCTGATCGACGGCTACGGCATGCGGCCGATGATCCTCGAGCCGTGGCATCCGCCGTACTACCTCGACCTGCTCGAGTCCCAGGGCCTGGACAAGCGCATGGACCTGCTGATGTGGTCGCTCGAGATGGGCCGGCTCAAGCAGGGGACGAGCTTCCACCCGATGATCCACGAGGCCGCCGAGAAGGCGCAGACCGAGCACGGGGTGGTGCTGCGCGGCGTCCGCAAGCGCGAACTCGAGGTCGAGATGCGTCGGTTCATGGACATCTACAACGAGGCGTGGGGGGACAACTGGGGGTTCGTCCCGATTACCGACGACGAGGTCGCCTTCCAGGCCGCGAACCTGAAGCCGATCCTGAGCGAGGACTGGATGATGGCGGCCGAGCGGAACGGCGAGGTGCTCGGCTGCGCGCTCACGCTCCCCGACGTCAACCAGGTGCTGGTGAAGATGAACGGGCGCCTGCTCCCCCTCGGCTGGCTCAGGTTCCTGCTCGGGCGGCGGAAGATCGACCGCATCCGGGTGTTCGCGCTCGGGGTCCGGCCCGAGCACCAGCACCTCGGCGTCGCGGCGGCGCTGTTCGTGCGCCATCTCGAGGCGTCGGCGAAGACCGGGATCCCGGCGGGCGAGATGGGGTGGATCCTTGAGACGAACGACCCCATGAACCGCGCCATGGAGGGGATGGGCGGCGAGATCGTGAAGAAGTACCGGCTGTTCGAGCTGTCCCTGTGAGCGGGAGTGGCGACTTGACGCGGCGATAGACTCGGCCCCCGTGAGCGCGAGGCTCTACAAAGGTGGGGGCGGGCGGGGAATTTGATTGTGGGCCGAGCGCGAGCAGTCAGTGATGAGAGCGAGGAGGTCCTGGAAGCCGAGGCCGTCGAGGAATCGGCCGCCGGGGGGGACGCGGAGACGGACCCGACGCGGCGCCTCCCGGCCCCCCGCGAGGAAGGCGAGCTCGCGGCGTGGCGGGGCGAGGTGCGGACGGCCGCGATCGCGGCCGCCGGGGGCGTGGTCGCGGGCGTCGCGACGGTCGCCGCCGTCAACGCGGTGCGCTCGATCGGGTCGGCGCGCCTTCGCCGCCAGCGCCGCGCGTCGAAGCGCGAGCGCGCGGTCGAGGTCGTCGCCAGCCGCTCGTTCCTGATCGACGTCCACGTGCTCGGGCGGTAGTTGCTCGAGGTGGAGGTACAGCCTCCGTGGCCGCTGCGGCTGCCGCGGCGGCGCAGCGAGGACGGCGTGACGCGCGCCGATCGCGGGGTGCTCACACGGCTCCTCCACGTCGATCGAGAGCCGGTCGTGGTCCACGCGTGGCAGCGCCGCGACGGCAGCGTCGTGCTGCGCGCGGCGTCACCCCCGGGCTTTGCCCCCGCGGCCCAGACGCTTGAGGTCGCCGTCCAGCGGATGCGTTTCGCGCTCGGGGTGGACGACGACTACCGCGAGTTCTACGACGCCTTCCGGGGCGACAAGCTGCTCGGGCCGGCGATCCGGCGCCGACCGTGGCTGCGCCCGAAGCGGCAGCCGTGGGCGTGGCAGGCGCTGGCGTGGGCCGTGACAAAGCAGCTGATCGAGTCGCCGCGGGCGGCCGCGATCCAGCGCCGGATCGTTGCCCGGTGGGGCCCGACCGTGGAGAACCTTCGCGACGTACCCGACGCGGCGACCGTCGCCGACGTCGCCCCCGCGGAGCTCGCCGCGATGGACCTCGCGCCGTCGCGCGCGCTGTCGCTGATCAAGGTCGCGCGCGACACCGCCGCCGGGCACGCCGAGCTGGGCCGGCGCGACGCTGACCGGCGCCTGCTCACGATCCCCGGCATCGGCACGTGGACGGTCCGCTGCCTGGGGCTGTTCGGCCGCGGGGACCCCGACGCGCTGCCGTCGGGCGACCTCGGCTATCTGAAGGTGATCGGCCGGATGGCGGGCCTCGGCCGCCGCGCGACGCCGGACGAGGTCGAGGAGTTCTTCGCGCCGTACGCGCCCTACCGGGGGCTGGCGGGAACCTTCACCCTCGCCACCTACCACGCCCAGGTGGCCAAGGGCCCGCCGCTGCGCCGCGCCGCCTAGCAGACGCGGCAGCGACCCCGCGAAACGCTTGCGTTTCGCGGGTCTTGTTCTGGAGCATTTCGCGCGGTCACTGCTACTCCGGGATCTTGCCCGGCAGCAACTCGTTCGTCAGCACGTCGTCGATTGCCGGCAGCGAGGCGAGCAGGTCCTCGTCAACCATGAAGCCCGCGAACTCGCGCCACCGGGCGGGGTCCATGCGCCCGTACTCCCCGTCGCGCGGCGGCAGCAGAGCGGGCAGCGTCTTCGACACCTGGGCGCGGGTCAGCTTCGGGTCGAGGTCCTGGTTCGCGTCCACGAGGGCGCTGGTCGCGAGCGCGGGGTCGTCGGCCGCTTCGCGGGTGCCGCGCTCGAGCGCGGCGAGGAACAGCCGGATCCCCTCGCGGTCGTCGGCGATGCGATCGGCGCTGGCGACCAGCACCAGCTCGTCGTACGTCGGGATCCCGAGCTGGTCGACCGGGATCACCGTCGGATTGTCGCCGCGGCGCTCGAGCTGAACGCCCTCGATGTTCCAGAACAGGCCGAGCACGGCGTCGACCCGCCCCGCGATCAGGGGCGACAGCAGGTTGAGCCCGACGTCGACTTGCTCGACGTCGTCGGGCCGCAGGCCGCCCTCGCGCAGGATCGCGTCGAGAAAGGCGTCCTGATAAGGGATCCCCGCCGTCGCCACGCGCTTGCCGTCGAGGTCGCGTGGGTCGGCGACTGCCTCCTTGCCGAGCGAGGCGAGCGAGGTCAGCGGCGTGTTGGCAAGGGCGCCGACGGCGACGACGTCGAGCCCCTCCTCGCGCGCGAGCAGCACCTCGGGCTCGTACGAGATCGCGAGATCGACTCGTCCCGCCGCCACCTGCTTGATCGGGGCCGCGGGGTCGGACGGGACCTGCGGGTCGAGCTCGAGTCCCGCGTCCTCGAAGTAGCCGCGGTCGATGCCGGTGTAGATCCCGGCGTGGTCGGGGTTGGGAAACCAGTCGAGCGCCAGCGTGAAGCTCTCGGGCCTCCCGCCCCCGGCGCTCTCCTCGCGCTCCCCGCACCCGGCGACCAGGGCGAGCGCGGCGACGAGGATCGCGACGGCGGCGCGGGTCACCGCTCCCACCATGCCACGCGCCGCTCGAGCACGGACAGCAGGGCGAAGAGGCCGACCGCGAACACCGACAGCACGACCACGGCGGCGAACAGCCGCGCGGTCTCGAGCTGCGCCGACGCCTGCAGCATCAGGTGCCCCAGACCCGCCGTCGAGCCAGCCCACTCGCCGAACACCGCTCCGATGACGGCGACCGCGATCGCGATCTTCGCGCCGCTGAACGCGAACGGCAGCGCCGACGGCGCCTCCGCGCGGATGAAGATCCCCGCCCGGGTCGCGTCGAGGGTCCGCATCAGCTTGATCAGTGCCGGATCGACGGATCGCAAGCCGTCCAGGGTATTCACCGTGATCGGGAAGAAGCAGATCAGCGCGATGATCGCCAGCTTGGGGCCGATCCCGAACCCGAACCACACGACGAGGATCGGGGCGACAACGATGATCGGCACGGTCTGCGACGCGACGAGCAGCGGGTAGAAGGCGCGCCGCAGCGTCTCGGAGAGGTGGAGAAGGGTCGCGAAGCCCAGTCCCGCGACGAGGGCGAGCGCGAACCCCAGCAGCACCTCCTGGAGCGTGACCCAGCCGTCCTCGGCGAGCAGCTCGCGGTCGGTCCACAGCGCCTCGGCGACCTCGCTCGGCGACGGGATCAGGAACGGCTCGACGCTGAGCGCGTCGGCGAGTAGGTCCCATTCCGCGGCGAGCTGCCACGCGCCGACGAGCGCCGCGATCAGCGCCAGCGGCAGCACCCAACGCCGGGCGCCGCTCATCGGGCTCCCCCGCCGAGCGCGGCCAGCGCCCGCTCGCGGGTGGCGCCGAACTCCGGCGCGGTGACGGCGGG